>NZ_JBNHFF010000047.1:0-17809 GCF_059089965.1 Arthrobacter sp. SPT-J7 | reverse complement strand
CTCCCTTGTTCCCGTCCTTGTAGTTGCCGCCCTTGTGGTTTCCGTCGGCCTTCTGGTTTCCGTCCTTGTAGTTGCCGTCCTTGTTGATGGCGGTGGAGTCGCCGAGGACTGCTGTTGAGATGGCGTCTATGGTGACGGGGGCGGTGACTGGGGCGATGATCTGGTTTCCGGAGGCGATGCTGTGATCGCCGGAGGTTTTGGCCGTAACGGATGAAGCCTCGAGGGGTTCTGAGGCGCTGACGGCAGTGCAGCTCAGGGCTAGTAGCCCGCCGGCGAAGAGGGTGCCAAGCAGTCCTCTGCGAATATTGGTTTGCATGATGGGTTTCTCCTGAAAAGTTGGTGTCGGCCGTTTAGTGCGGCCAGGTTGGTCGTTTTTCTGCTCACACGGAGCAGCGGGGACCCAACTAGTCAGGGGAGGAACCGGGGTCGAAAGACACCGGTGCAGGTACATGCTGAAGTGGTCCGCTGACGGGAACAATGCCCGGCAGGGGAAGATACTCAAAATTGTTGGAGAGCCACGCCGCGGGGATAGTTTGGGAACCGCCGGACGACTGGACCGATCCTGATCCCGAAACCGGCAGCCACATTGGCGCAGGCATTGGACCTGTGTCGCCGGAGGACCCCGGCGGAGTTCCAGCGCCGGCTTGTGAACCCGGACCGACAAAGGACGCTGCAGCAGCCGGGACCAGTAGCGTGCTCAGGAACCCGGTGAGTAATCCGCAAGGAATCAGAGCGTCACGCGGTGCCGTGGACCTGGAATCGGTGCTGCCGGCAGCGGCACCGGCGTCAGCTGCGGAGAGTTCGGACAGAATCCGGTCATCGACGGTGCCCGGAATGAAGGCCGAAACGTGCAACGGGGCAACGTCTGTCCCCAGATCGGGAACAGGTCGCAGGCTGGGCACCGGTGTGATGGCGTCGAGGACTGGTGAAGCCACGGGTGTGATGGCGTCGAGGACTGGTGAAGCCACGGGTGTGATGGCGTCGAGGACTGGTGAAGCCACGGGTGTTACGGCGTCGAGGACTGGTGTGGTGATGGGTGTTATGGCGTCGAGGACTGGTGTGGTGATGGGTGTGACGGCGTCGAGGACCGGGCTAGAGCCAAGCGGTCCTGCGGACTTTGTTACCACGTCGGCCACAGGCTGCAGCGCCCCATCGGGCACAGCCGTACCATCAAGAGCCGGCGAAACGACGTCAATCACCGGGTTGGCCGGCACGATCGTCGTGGCTACAGTGTCCGCCGGGTCAAGCCTGTTCACCACCGGAAGGGGGGCCACGGGAACACTCACAAAACCGGCCAGGTTTTCAGGAACCGACTGGGAGGGTCCGGGGACGGGGGCATGCGCTACCGGCGTCGCCGGTACTGGAGGACGCGGGGCAGGTGCTGCCGGCACTGCCGACTCAGCGACCGCTGCCGCGGAGGTGTCGAGAACGGAGCCGGCGCTGGTTGCCCCGCCTACGGCGGTGGAACTCACCGGCGACGCGGCAGCGGAAATGGTGCCAAGCACTGATCCGGAGTCCGGGCTTGTGTCTGCCGCGCTGGACGGGGCTGAAAAGGCCAACCAGGCAACTGCAAGGGTGCCGGCAAAAAGCACAGGGCGGACCGCATTGAACGACACTAATGACGTTCCCACGCAGCACCCCCCTCAATGCCCTGGTAGTTCTTGGCAGTTGGTCCGATTTTTGCTGTCCCTAGCCAATATCCTCGAGACGGCGGCCCGCGAGCACGAGTAGCGGGTACTCATTTTGACGCGGACGGACTACTTGCTGCTTGTGGCCCTCGTTGGGGGTGGCTTACCCTCTGTCCCTGGGTTCTCTGTCTTTCATGGTCGGCAGTTACCGCAAATACCGACGAGTTCCAAGGTGTGGGAGACGGCGCTGAAGCCGTGTTGGCGGGCAGTCTTGTCAGCCCAGCGCTGGACGGTGCTTTCGGCGATTTCGATGGTGTGTCCGCATTGGCGGCAGACAAGGTGATGGTGGTGTTCTTTGCGCTGGCATCGGCGGTACTTGGTTTCGCTGTCCGGGCTGCGGAGCGCGTCGACTTCGCCTTCGCTGACCATGGATTGCAGGAGCCGGTAGACCGTGGCCAGGGCGAGGGTTTCCCCGGCGCCCAGCAATTTGGTGTGCAGTTGCTGGGCGCTTTGAAATTCAGCGGTGCGTTCGAGCATCTCTTCCAGCGCCGAACGTTGCCGGGTTCTTCTTTCCATTTCACGCTTTCTCGTGCAGCCGGACGTCGTCTTCGGCGTCGAGGTGGGGATCGGTGTCCTGCGCCGGGCGTTGGATCAGCGGGCGGAGAAGGGCGACAACGGCGTAGACGCTGATGGCGAGGACCACGATGGTCGCCCCGGGGGAGAGACGGTGGAAGTAGGTGATGGACAGCCCGGTGACGCAAACGACTGCTCCCATAGCCATGGCGGTGGTCATGGTGGCGCGGAAGGACCGTGCCGTGAGCTGGGCGATGGCCACGGGCACTATCATCAGCGCCGAGACCAGGAGCACGCCCACAACGCGCATGGACACGGACACGGTCAGTGCTGCGAGTACGGCAACCAGGATGTTCAGCGCGCGGATGGGCAGGCCGGTGGCGCTGGCAAATTCCTCATCATGACTCAGTGCGAACAGAGCAGGCCGCAACCCCAGGCCGATACCCAGGATGAGCACTGCCAGGGCGGCGGTGAGCCATACGTCCAGTTCGGTCACTGTGGAGATAGACCCGAAGAGATAACCGGTAAGGTTCGCTGCGGTGCCGCCGGCCAGACCGATAAGCAGCACCCCGCCGGCGATACCGCCATAGAAGAGAAGGGCCAGCGCGACGTCTCCACTGGTTTTTCCCTTCTCCCGGACCAATTCGATGAGCACGGCCCCGATGACGGCGGCGACGACGGCGCCGGGCACTGCCAGCAGGTCATGGGGGGTCAGCCCCGCGGCGCTGCCGGCGAGCCAGCCCATGGCCACACCGGTCAGTGCGACGTGCCCGATCCCGTCACCGAGCAGCGCCAGCCGCCGCTGCACCAGGTAGGTGCCCATGACGGGGGCTGAGATGCCGACCAACACGGCAACCATCAGCCCGCGCTGCATGAGGGGGCTGGCAAACATGGCAGTCAGGGTGTCAAAGAACGCCATTACCACTCCGATCGCAGGTCGGGGACGGTGTGCCCGGGCGGGGAGGTGTCGGCGTGGGCATGGACATGGTCGTGATCTGGGTGGTCGTGTCCTCGCGCGGCGGGCGGCGGGGGTCCGTCGAAGATGATCCGGCCGTGGCGCAGCACCACGGCCCTTTCGATCATGCCGGCCAGTTCGCCGAGTTCGTGCAGCACCACCAGGATGGTTGTCCCCCGCTCGCGCATGCGGTTCAGCGTACTGGCGAGGGCTTCCTTGGAGGCCCGGTCGATTCCGGCCAGCGGTTCATCCAGGATGATCAGGTCGGGGTTGCGGACCAGGGCGCGGGCGATGAGCACGCGTTGCTGCTGGCCGCCGGAGAACACTTGCACGCTGTGGTGTGCGCGGTCGGCCAGTCCGACCTGTTCCAGCGCTTCCAGGGCTTTCCGGCGGGCTCCGCGGCCCGGGCGGAAACGCCTGTTGTCCAGCAGTCCGGAGCCGACCACTTCCAGGGCTGTGGCCGGCACTCCGGAGCTGGGGCCCAGTCGCTGGGGAACATAGCCGATCCGGGACCAGGGCACGGACCGGCGTGCCGTGGTGATGTTTGCGCCGTAGAGTTCTGCAGCCCCGGAGGTCACGGGGGTGATGCCCATGAGTGCTTTTACCAGCGTGGATTTGCCGGACCCGTTGGCGCCCAGCAGCGCCACGGCTTCCCCGTCCTGGACGGTCAAGTCGATGCCGTGGAGGATTGTTCCCGTTTCCACTGCCACACGCAGCTCCCGGGTCCGGATGGGTGAAAGGTTATCAGGCACTTTTAGGCGCAGTTCAGGGCTGTGCGCAGGGCTTCGAGGTTGCTGCGCATGACCTTTTCGTAGTCTGAGCTTTCATCGGTGAGTCCTTCGAGCGGGTCCAGGACGGCGGTCTTGACGTTCAAGTCTCCGGCGAGGGTTTCGGCGACCTTCGGGTTGACCAGGGTTTCGGTGAAGATCGTGGTCACTCCTTCATCTTTGACGACCTGGCCGATTTCGGCCAGACGTGCCGGGGACGGTTCGGTGTCCGGTGCGAGGCCGGAGATGCCTGCCTGCTTCAGGTCATATTTGGTGGCGAGGTAGCCGTAGGCTTCATGGGAGACCACGATGGTCCGGGTTTCGCAGGTCGCCAGGCCCTTCTTGAAGTCCTCATCCAGGGTCGTCAGCTTCCCGGTCAGCGTTCCGGCGTTGGCTTCGTAGGCGGCAGCGTTTGCCGGGTCTGCTTTGCCCAGCTCCTTGGCAACGGCGTGGGCGGTGTGGGCCACGCGTTCGGGGTCAAGCCAGTAGTGCAGGTCCTGCGCTGACCTTTCACCCGCGTGTGCCCCTTCAGTCTCGCCGGCGTGGACTTCTTCCGTGGCGCCGGCGGTGGGTGTTTCTGCTGCGTGTTCCTCTTCGGAGTGCCCGGCCGGCAGGGTCGCTTCTTCAGAGACGTCCAGGACGCGGGCGGGGGAGGTCTGCTTGATGGCTTCGTCCACTGCGGGCTGAAAACCGGACAGGTAGACTACGGCCGCTGCGCTTTCCAGGGAAGCTACTGAGGCCGGGGACAGTTCCAGATCGTGCGGTTCCGTGCCCGGGGGAGTGAGGGATTCGACGGTGACCAGGTTCCCGCCGACCTGTTCGGTCACGTACTGCAGCGGGTAGAAGGAGGCCATCACCGTCAAGCCGGAGCTTCCTCCGGTCGTTGCAGCGGAGGATGATTCCGCCGGGGTCCCCGGGCTGCAGGCAGTTAGGGAGACCGCGGACAAAAGGGGCACGGCAAAGGCAATGCGGGTGCGGGATTTCATGACACTGATTCTCATCCTAATGAGAATCAGTGTCAACTTGGGTACTGCTGAATCAAAGAGAATGCCTCAATGTTCGTCGTAGTGAGCGCCGTGCTCGGCATGGCGGTGGCCGCCGTGGAGAAAGTACGGAACCCACTGCGGGCGCTGAAGAAAATACCGGGCGCCCAAATCGCCCGCCGCCGGACGGACCTACGTCATCAACAAGAAGAATCCCCGGATGAAGGCCCGCCAGGGCTGCATCCCCAGCTCGCCGTCGCGATTGGGCAGAGGCGGTGCAACAGGCGGTGAGGTCCCCGACACCGCACCTGGTCGCATCGGGGGCCAGCGCCTCATGGCTCCCGCGGGCTGCAATCGCCAGGAGCTAGCGGCGCTGCCGGTCCCGGTCAGCAGGAGTACTGCCGGTCAGTGTTTTGTTCCGGTGGGCACTGTCCTTGCAGCAGGAGCATGCCCCGCTGTCCGTGCCGGCCCTCGTGGTCAGTACCAGGGGCACGGCGTTTGGCGGCACCGGCGGGAGCGCTGCCGCTTCTTCCGGGGCACGCGCCCCGGGCAGGCGCTCGATTCCCGGCGGCGCGAATGCGCAGCAGCTCTCGCCCTTCCAGGCATCCACGCCCTCCTTGAGTGCCACTGCGGCAATAATGAGCGCCGCGACGGGGTCGGCCCAGGACCAGCCCAGCGTGCTGTTCAGGACCAGCCCCAGCAGCAAAACCCCTGAAAGATACGTGCACAAAAGGGTCTGGCGTGAATCGGCGACAGCTGACCGGGAACCGAGCTCCCTGCCTGCCCTGCGCTGCGCCAGCGACAGGAACGGCATTACCGCGAGACTGACGGCTGCCAGAACGATGCCCACCGTGGAGTGCTCCGCTTCGCCGGCCCCGGACAGGGAACGGACCGCGCCGACGGTGACGAAGAGTGCCAGCATAAAGAAAGCGACCGCAATGAACCGCAGCGCCGTCCTTTCGCGCGATTTCGGGTCAGCGCCGGAGAACTGCCACGCCACGGCGGCTGCCGAGGAAACTTCGATGACCGAGTCGAGCCCGAAGCCGATCAAGGCGGTGGATGAGGCGACCGTTCCCGCGCCGACGGCGATGACCGCCTCGATGACGTTATAGGTGATGGTGGCTGCTACCAGAAGGCGGATCCGGCGGGTCAGGACCGCCGCGCGCCCGGCATCCCCCGGGCCGGTACGGATCTCCGGGATCTCCATCAGCAGCACCCGGTCGCGGCACTGGCGGTGCAGTGCTCCGGGTCAACGGCCAGCACGACGCCCAAAAGATTCGTCAGGGCCTGGCCTAGCCTCGGGTCGGCCAGTTCATACCGCATCCGCCTGC
The DNA here is from genome assembly GCF_059089965.1 of Arthrobacter sp. SPT-J7. Lineage (NCBI taxonomy): Bacteria > Bacillati > Actinomycetota > Actinomycetes > Micrococcales > Micrococcaceae > Arthrobacter > Arthrobacter sp. SPT-J7. Next base: position 11,572 of record NZ_JBNHFF010000047.1, on the reverse strand, counting down.
CTTCGGGCACGGCCACCACCAGACCACAGCCGCGCAGGCAGGCGAGGTGGTTGGACAGGCTCTGCCTGGACACGCCGATCAGATCGGCCAGATCACTTGGATAGGCGGCCGCGGCATCGCGCAAGGCCAAAAGTATCCGTGCCCGGGTGGGATCAGACAGCGCCCAGCCGCAGCGGGCAAGAACGGAGGAGTGTGTGACGGTCTGCATGGTCCAACAGTACATTAGCGGATGTATTCATCGCCCAATGTAGTCTCCTGTTGCGAGGCTGCCGCCTTCCTGAAGCAAGGAGCCCACACCGCGCCTAGAAGCAAAGTCCGCAGGAAGGTCAAAGAGAAAATCAGCACGGACGGGCAAAACGGCGGGATAGACGGCGCTTGTGCGGACAGCTGCTGCCCGCCTCCGCCCAAGGTGCAGTAGACGCCCCTTCGATTTCATAGCGGGGCGGCTGTGACTGAACGGGCAAGGCTGGACCATCAGCTAGATTACGTTGTTGCGAATGATTATTGATATCTTTTGAGCGCGGGTGAATCTCGCAGACCTTCCACTTATGAAAGAACCCTCATGACATCCAGCCTCATTGTGCGTGACCTGACTGTATCGCTGCGGGGGCGGGCACTGGTTGCCGGGGTTTCCTTCCGGATAGCCGCCGGCGAGCGGGTGGCTCTGTTGGGTGCTTCGGGCTCGGGTAAGTCTTTGACTGCGTCCGCTGTCCTGGGGCAGCTTCCGGACGGCATGATTGTCAACGGTTCGATGCAGGTCAATGGCCGGGACACGGTCTTGGGCAGACGCATGGATCGGACCGGGGACTTCGCCGCGGTCCATCAGGACCCCGCTACCGCACTTAACCCGATGGTGCGGCTTGGCCGGCAGCTGGCTTTTCCCCTGCTGAAGGCCGGCCTTTCCGGGGCCGAAGCGCGCGCACGCGCCGCAGAACTGCTGGTGTCTGTGGGCCTTACGGATCCGGAGCGGGTGCTGTCCGGCTACAGCGGCGAGCTCTCCGGCGGCCAGCTGCAAAGGGTCTGCATCGCACTGGCCCTCGCGCGCCGCTTCTCTGTCCTGATCGCGGACGAACCGACGACCGCTTTGGACGTCATCAGCCAGGCCAAGGTCCTGGACGCGCTCAGGGACTGTACCGGCGGCACAGCGGCCATGCTCTTCATCACCCATGACCTGGCTGTCGCTGCATCACTGTGCACACGTGCACTGGTGATGCAGTCGGGCCGGATCGTTGAAGAGGCACCAATAAGCCGGCTCCTGGCCAGCCCTCAGCACAGCTATACGCGGCAGCTGGTGGAAGCTGCAGAGGCCGGCACCCATGCCTTCGCCCAGGGGGCAGGGGCATGAGTATGGAACTGCGGTGTGTGAACCTCAGCCACAGTTACCGCAGCGGCTTGGGGCGATGGGGCAGGAGCGTGGATGCTCTGAAGGACGTGTCCCTGTCGGTGACCGGCGGTGAAAGCACCGCACTGGTGGGAAGCTCCGGTTCCGGCAAATCCACGTTGCTGCGCACCTTGCTGGCTCTGGAATGCCCCACGGCCGGCACCGTAGAGCTTGACGGTGCCCCCGTCAGGGCCGGGTCCGTGTCCTCACTGCGGTGGTACCGCCGAATTGTGCAATACGTGCCGCAGAACCCGGCCGGCAGCCTTAACCCGCGCATGAGCGTGCACCAGCTGCTGCTTGAACCCCTGCAGCAGCTGAGGATCCGCGGGGACCACCGCAGGATGGTCCGGGAAGCTTTGGAACGGGTGGACCTGGACCCGGAGCTCATCAACCGGCGGCCCGGGGAACTGTCCGGGGGCCAGAACCAGCGTGTGGCCATCGCCCGGGCGCTGGCGACCTCACCACAATTTCTCCTCGCCGATGAGCCGGTCAGCGGACTTGACCTGCCCCTGCGGGAAACGGTCCTGACCCTGCTGGGCCGGCTGGTCGCCCGGGACGGGCTGGGGCTGCTCTTCGTCTCGCACGATCTGGCCGCCGTCGCTCAGCTGTGCGCCCGGACGGTCGTCCTCTCCTCAGGGAACGTCATAGAGCAGGGCGCAACCTCGAAATTGCTGGCCAGCGCCCGGCATCCGGGAACCCGCGAACTCATCGCCGCCATCCCACGACTTTCCGCACCCCGGAGAGGCGCTGATCCCGGGAAATCTGCACAGAGCCAACGCCCCCGAAGGGACCCCCAGCCAAACACAGCAGCCTAAAACGTAAGCAAACTCCATCAACGAAAGACAGGTGACAACCCATGGCCAGTTCACGCCCGAAAGCAGGTGCTGTGCTGCTCCTGGCAGCAGCGGTGACCGTAAGCCTCAGCGGATGCTTCTCCGCCTCCGGGACTGCCCCGGCAGCAGATGGCGCCAGTGCCGATGCCCGTATCAAGGTGGCTATGCTCCAGCCACCCCGCTCCGGACTGACGCCCCTGAGTGATGATGCCTTCAAGCTCTCCCGCTGGAAGACCGCCGAAACCCTCGTCGTCCTTGACGTCCTGGGCGACGCCCAGCCCGCCCTGGCCACCACCTGGGAGCAAATCGACGGCAGGACCTGGCGCTTTGAACTCCGGACCGGGGTCACGTTCCACGACGGTACGGTCCTCACCGCCGAACAGGTCGCAGCGTCGCTGACGGCCGCGGCCAACGCCAGCCCGAAGCCGCGGATCCTGGACGGCGTCCAGCTGACAGCGGCCCCGGAAGGTGAGAACGCTGTCCTAATCACTACCGGAACGGATGACCCGCTGGTCCCGCAGCGGCTGTCGAGCCCACAGCTGTCCATCCTGGCCGCTTCGGCCTACAAGGCCGGCGGTGTGGTCAGCCCTATCAACGCCGGCACCGGCCCCTACGTCCTGGCCTCGGTGGACGGAACCACCGCAGCGACCCTGAACAGGTTCGACGGCTATTGGGGTGAAAAGGCGGCCAGCAGCGGCCTGGATGTCCAGTTCGTGCCCGACGGCACCGCCCGAGCCGCGGCCTTACGGACCGGAACCGCCGACGTCATCGAAGCCATCCCTGTCGGGCAGGCGGCCCAGATCGACCCCGGGCTGGTCCATGAAGTGCCGATGCCCAGGACAAACACCCTCTACCTCAACAACACCTCAGGGCCGTTCGCGGACCCTGCCGTCCGGGCGGCAGCCCGGGAGGCGATCGAGCGGGCCACCATCGTCGAACGCGTCTATGAAGGCCGCGCCGACTCTGCCGGCGGCCTGCTCGGCCCGGCGCTGCCCTGGGCAACCGGGGAACGCGAAAAAGCTTCCTACACCGAGGCGCTGGCCAAGCGGCCCGCTGCCGCACCCGTCAACGGGGTCCGGATCAGCCTTGGCACCTTCACGGACCGCGCCGAACTGCCCGAGGTCGCCGTGCAGATCGAACAACAGCTCGAAGCAGCCGGGTTCATCGTCGAACAGGATGTGCGCGAATACCAGCACATCGAATCCGACGCCCTGGACGGCAAATTCGACGCGTTCATCCTCTCCAGGGCCACCGTCCTGGACTCCGGGGACCCGGTGGCATACCTCTACAGCGATTTCTCCTGCGACGGCTCGTTCAACATCTCCCAGTTCTGCAACGCGGACGTGGACGCAGCCCTGGTCAAAGCCGCCGCGATACCGGCAGGGCCGGAACGCCGGGAAGCCATCGCCGCAGCTGAGGCACTGATCCTGGCCAATGACGCCGTTGTGCCGCTGCTGCACGAACGGGTCGTTCAGGGCGAATCCGCCAAGGTCCGCGACGTCGAACGCGACCCCCGCGAACGTGCACTGATCACCAGCAAGACGGGAATCTCCGGATAATGCGGTGCTGCCCGGCCTTCATCAAAACGGCCATCTCCCGTGTCCTGGCGCTGGCCGCGATGGTCATGCTCATCGGTCTGTTGCCCTGGCTCTCCGGGCAACGCCCGGAATACACCATCCTGCGCGCCAGGTACGCGGACCGGGAAGCTACCGATGAAACGCTGGGCATGATCCGCGCCGAACTCGGGCTGGACCAGGGACCGTTCCATATCTTCCTTGGCTGGCTCGGCGGCGTTCTCCGCGGAGACCTTGGCACCTCCTGGGTCTCCAATACCCCTGTCGGGCCCGGAACCGTGGCTGCGCTGGCTGTCTCCACAACCCTGATGGCCTGCGCCGTGGTGGTCGCCGTAGTCAGTGCCGTCCTGCTGTGCATGCCCACCGTGGTGCGTGGCCTGGCAGGGAAACCTGGACGCGGATCCGGTGTCGTCGCGGCGGCCCTGACCTCCCTTCCTGAATTCCTGCTCGCCGCCATGCTGCTCATCATTGGCGCGGTCTGGCTGGGCTGGTTCCCCCCTTACGGCTGGCAGGGACTGCACCAGGCCGTGCTGCCGGCGCTGGCCCTGGGCCTGCCGGCCGGCGGCCTGATCGGCAGGCTGCTCTCCGATGCGATCAGCACCGCCTTCACGGAAAAATGGACGGCAACCTGGGCCATGGCAGGCGCCAGCCCCGCCCAGATCACCGCCGCCGTCCTGCGCCGGGCCATGCCGGCCGTGCTCAATCAAACCGCGCTGGTGGTCATCGGCCTCACCGGCGGGGCGGTGGCGGTGGAAAAAGTGTTCGCGATCCCCGGACTGGGCCGGGCCATACTGGGAGCAGCCAACGCCCAGGACATCCCGGCCCTGCAGGCAGGAATCCTGGCGCTCCTGGTTCTGGCCGTCGCGTTAGGTTCCCTGGCCGCGGCAGCACGCTGCGCACTGCTTGGCGCCGCGCTTCGAACCGGCGCGATGCCCGTCACCGGACATGCCCGCGCCTCAACCCGGCGCGACGCCATGGTGCCCCTCATCAGCGCAGGAGCACTGGCAGCCATCATCATCGCCGGGCTTCTGCGTGACCCCTTCAGCTCCAACCACCCCAGACTCGCAGCCCCCACACTGCTGTTGCCCTTCGGTGCAGATGCGTCCGGCCGCGACCTGCTGGCACGGGTGGGCCACGGCTCCATTGCCACCCTCGGAACAGCACTGTTGGTCGTCCTGGCCTGCCTGGCCATCGGCACCATCATCGGACTGTTCCCGCTGGCGGCCACCGGGCCTTTGGAAGTAGCCAACGCAGCACCTCCCATCCTCGTCGGGCTGATCGTGGCAGCCATCACCGGCCCCTCCACGCAAGGCGCGGCAATCGCAGTGATCCTGGTCAGCTGGGCCCCGCTGGCCGCGCACACAGCGGCCCTGGCGCAGGAAGCCAGGGCAGAACCGTACGTAAAGATCCTCCCCGTCCTGGGTGTTGGCCCGGCCCGGGTCCTGTGGCGCTACATCCTTCCCGCAGTCCTGCCCCCCGTCTTCAGACACGCCATGCTGCGGGTACCGGGAATCGCTCTCGCCCTGGCCGCCCTCGGATTCCTCGGGCTCGGGCCGCAACAGCCCTCCCCGGAATGGGGACTGATCCTTGCCGAAGGAATCAACTACGTCGAGCGGGCTCCCTGGGCCATCCTCGCACCGGCCACCGCGCTGGCGCTGGCCTCGATCCTGGCCGTCTCACTCTCCATCCTGGGCACGACACAGCCGCCAACCAAACCTCACTGGTTGATCCCAAAAAGGGTAATGCCTGCCTCCCCATCATCATCCAAAGACTGACCAAGGACCGGCGAGCGGCCAGGCCTTCCACACGTCGTCAGCGAAGCATTCAGTATCCACGAATGCTAATAATACTTACTATTAACTGGCGCCGGGCTGCCCGCTGGGGGCGGACTAACCCGTGCCGGATCCGGAGGTTGCATGAGCATGGAACATGAAATGCGTCCCCTTACTGACGACGAACTGATGTCGGAACAGGCCACAGCTTTGCCGGACAAGGAAGTCGCGTCCGTCCTGGACTTGAACGCGGACCTGGACCTGGGCATTAACGCAGCAGCTCCGATCGATTTGGCCGTTGCAGCCAACGCGAACGTGGCCGCACCGATCGATGCGGCGGCGTCGGCCAACATCCTCTCCTTTGGCTCCGAGGCCCAGGCGCTGGCGGACCAGGGGGTCATGATCGAGCAGGGCATCGTGGCGGACGCGAACGCTGAGTCCACGCAGGACAGCACCATCAACCACGGCAACGATACGGTCGACGACGGCGGCACCACGGCGGGCGCCGGAACCACCGGGCCGGGCACCATTGCAGGAACGGCCGACGGCGGGAGCCTCCTCCCTGACGGCACCCCTCCGGACGGTACGCTTCCCGACGTCGGAGCACCGCCCGTGGATGCGGCGGCCGCCCTTGACGGGGACCTGCTCAACGTCAACGTGGACCTGGCCGCCGACGCCGACATCGCCGCACCGATCAACGGTGCCGTGGCAGCCAACGCGAACGTGGCCGCGCCGATCGATGCCGCGGTGGCCGCGAACATCGGTTCGATCGACAGCGAGGCGTACGCCGTAGCCGAGCAGGACGCCATCATTTCCCAGCACATCGAGGGTGAAGCCAACGCCTCTGCCGACCAGCAGTCCAGCCTCGAACAGTAAGCACCGATGATCCACGCCACCGGCGGGCCGTGCTCTGAGGCCGGCCCGCCGTCGTCCCCTGCCTCCCTTACGGGGCACCCGCTGCAGGTGCCCGTGCGCGCCGACGGCGTCCAACTGCTGGGCCAGTCCGAGGGGTCCGGTTACCGCGAAGCACCCTCGCTGGTCCGCCGCGGCGACGGCCAGACCCTGCAGCTCACCCGGCTGCTCTACCTGGTGCTGGAGGGCGCCGACGGGAACCGGAGCGTGGAGGAGATCGCGCAGCACGCCACGCAGGGGTCGGGGCGGCTCGTCAGTGCTGACAACGTGCGCACGCTGATGGATGCCCAGCTGCTGCCGATGGGACTTCTCCGGCTGGCGGATGGCTCCCAGCCGGAGGTGAAGAAAGCAGACCCGCTGCTCGGGATGCGTTTCCGGTACACCGTGACGGACCCGGAGCGCACCCGGAAAATAACAGCCCCGTTCACGGTCCTGTTTAACCCGCTGATCGTGGTGGCCGTTACGGTGGCGTTCGTGGCAGCCTGTTGGTGGGTGTTGATGGTGAAGGGCCTTGGTTCGGCCACCCATGAAGCGTTCGCCAACCCGGCACTGCTGCTGCTGATTTTTGCCATAACCATCCTCTCGGCCGGCTTCCACGAATTCGGGCATGCCGCAGCCGCGCGTAAAGGTGGCGCGACGCCCGGGGCGATGGGCGCGGGGCTGTACCTCGTGTGGCCCGCTTTCTTCACGGACGTCACCGATTCGTACCGGCTGGGCCGCGGCGGCCGGCTCCGCACCGACCTGGGCGGCCTGTACTTCAACGCGATCGTGGCCGTGGCCATCATGGGGCTGTGGTGGGCCACCGGCTTCGATGCGCTGCTGCTGGTGGTGGTCACCCAGATCCTGCAGATGGTCCGGCAACTGCTTCCCCTGGTGAGGTTTGACGGGTACCACATCCTGGCGGACACCACCGGTGTGCCCGACCTGTTCCAGCGCATCAAACCCACCCTTCTTGGCCTGCTGCCCTGGCACTGGGGCAAACCGGAAAACAAGGTGCTCAAGCCCTGGGCCCGGGCCGTGGTGACTGTGTGGGTGCTGGTCACCGTGCCACTGCTGCTGTTCAGCCTGGCCATGATGGTGCTCGCCCTGCCGCGGCTGCTGGCCACCGCTTGGGACAGCGCCGGCAAGCAGCAGGGCCTGCTCGTTGCCAGCCTCTCCGCCGGGGACCTGGCCGGCGCTGGCGTGCGCATGCTGGCGTTCGTCGCCCTCGCGCTGCCCATACTTGGCATGCTGTACATCCTGTTCCGGCTGCTGCGGCAACTGGTCACCGGTCTTTGGAAGAGGACGCGGGGCAAGGCCTTCCAGCGGACCGCGGCCATGGCTGCCGTGGCGGCGCTGCTGGCCGGGCTCGGCTGGGCATGGTGGCCCGACGGCGGGACATACCGTCCCGTTCAGCCGTACGAACGCGGCACGCTGGCTGACGCCACCACCTCGATCCTCCCGCAGGGGATCAGGGTGCTGCAGGAAGGCCACAGCAGCCGCACTGTGGCTCTCTGGCCCGAAGGCGCGGTGAAGCCGACACGGGAAAAACCGCAGCTGAGCATGGTTCTGGTTCCGGTGGAGAACCCTGCCCCCGCCGCCGGGTCGGCCCCAACAGTTGCCGGCACCACCGCGGCGCCGTCCTGGATCTTCCCTTTTGACCGGCCGGCCGCACCAGAGGCGGACGGCAACCAGGCCCTCGCCGTGAACACTACCGACGGTTCGGTGACGTATAGCGTGGCCTTCGCCTTGGTGTGGGCCGAGGACGGCGGATCGGTGGATACCAGGAATGAGGCTTACGCCTTCGCCAGCTGCACCGGTTGCGCCGCGGTGGCTGTGGGCTTCCAGGTGGTCCTCATCGTGGGTCAGGCCGACATCATCGTCCCGGGGAACCTGTCTGCGGCCGTTAACTACAACTGCCTGGACTGCCTCACCTACGCCCTGGCCAGCCAGCTGGTCCTGACCCTGGACGGCCCGCTGGGCGAGGACAGCTTGGCCCGGCTCAATGCCCTGTGGGCTGAGATCGCAGAGTACGGCCGGAACATCCAGAACGTGCCGCTGTCCGAAATCCAGGCCCGGCTCGCCGCCTTCAAGGAACAAATTACCGCGGTCATCAAGGCCGAGCCCAGTGCCACCAGGACCTCTCCGGCCACGGGAACACCAGTGCCCAGCGGAGCTAACACGCCGGCCGGTACGCCCCCGGCGCCCGCATCCCAGGCCCAGGAAGGAGGGGCACCAGCCCCGTTACCGACTATGGTGCCAACCGCTCCGGCTACCCAGCCCGCAGCGGGTGACTTGGCGCCGTCGTACACCCCCGATGAGACGCCGGCGCCAACAGCGGATACCGGGGACACGGCCCCCGTCATGGAGCCAGCACCCACCGCAAACCCCAGCTAGAGTGCACTTGCCATGGCGTATGGGATGGTCTGGGCATATCCCGCCGCCTTCACAGGCCCCGGCGATGGATATCGGCCGGCCTTTCCCCGGGCCGAGCGTCTACATCATTCTTCTTCTGTCCGCATGTAAGCGGTGGTCCGCCCCCCAAGCGCGGCGCGGACCACCGACCGCGATCGTAGATCCCTTCTGGGCCGTTACGACGACGGTAGTAAGAGCGTATAGATGTGACGTGAACAACAGGTTACGGTCAGCGGGGTCAAGCACATCCCACGGCAGGCCCACCGCAGAGGACTTGAGCGCAGCTTCGCGACGTCAGACAATCCCTGGAATTGAGGCCGGCACCAGGATGAACGAGGCAGTTCTCAAGAGGTCAGGGGCCGGCCCCTACGCCGATGAGACACCTCAGAACCGACCTGGGTCACCTGCCCGGTTTTGACGCCCGCAGCACCTGAAAGTCTTCAGACCAGATCAGGTTCGCTGGCGATGATGTAATCGGCCGCGGCCGGTCCTTTCATCCCCACGTGATTATCCGCCGGCGGAATGTCATGAGCTTTCAGCGCCTCCCACAAAGCTTCTGGAGCGTGTGGCGCCTCCTTGTTCAGCAGGCACCAGCTCGTATACAAGCCGTAAAGCTCGTCAGGGCCCAGCCCTGCCTCAGCGTCCCGGTCCTCATCAATAGCCTGCGCGAGAAAAACCTCAAAGTGGGAACGGCTCACGGACATCCCTTTCATCAGCACGATCAAGAAGCGAAGCCCACCAGGTGATTCGCACAAGTGAAATCTACACGGAGAACCTGCTTGATGGAGGCACCACACTCCGCAGCTCCAGAAGGATAAACGTGCCACAAGTCTGCCCAGCCCCACCTGGAGGTCTTGCAACCTAGCCCGCCGCTGGGTGAGCCGGGCTGTTGCCGTACCCACGCCGCCGTGCGGCTGGTCTATTCGTGGGCGGAAGTAACACCCGTGATCTGCTCCAGGGCGAGCACACCGGCGGCGAGGCCATTTTCGGCGCGGATTGCGGTGCCTACTCCATCGGCACGGGAGGCGTAATAGTCGGTGTGGACGAGGTCGCCGAGACGTTCTGTCAGGCCTGTGCCGAGATGCTTGGCCCGGAGCGGGGCGGGTCCGACGCCAAGCGCATGGACCCGCGCGCCCCAGAATGGCTGGTCCCCGAGGAACGGTACGACGAGCGTGGGCCGACCCGCCCGTATGCCGGCTGCCGTCGAGCCCGCACCGCCGTGGTGCACGACTGCAGCGACACGCGGGAAAAGCCATTCGTGGGGCGCGCCCTCCAGGACCAGGACGTCGTCGGTGCCAGCCTCGCCCGGCGTGATTCCGCCCCACCCCGTCGCGATGATTCCCCGTAGACCATGAACCCGCAGAGCGGCCAGGACGGCGTCCCGGCGCTCGTCCGCTCCCTTGCCGAAGCCCATCGAGCCGAACCCAACGTAGACCGGGGGCTCACCCGCCGCGAGGAAGTCCACCAGTTGTGAGGGCGGATCCCAGCCGTCGTCGCTGTGATCCAAAAACCAGTAGCCCGTGACGTGGGCTGAAGGCGGGTAGTCACCGGGGACAGGCACAACGTGCCTGCTGTATGGGTACAAGACGTGGACCGGACTGCCGTCCGGGTTCCTGAGCGGGTCGGCGAGGCGGCGGACGGCATTCAGGCCGACCCCGCGTCGGAAGTTGTTGATCATGCCGCCGTATATGGCTCCACTCATCCGGCGGAACGCGTAGGAAGCGCGGTTTCCCAGCGCCCCGAAAGAGGCGCCGCCGAGGAAGGGCATGGCGTATGCACGTGTAGGGGTGAAGAACGGCAACGGGAGGGAAAGCACGCCGGGCACTGCGAGTGCTTCGGCGATGTGCGGCCCGGCAAGACATTTGGGGTGGTACACGACGACGTCCGGACGCACCACCTGCGCTGCAGCCCAGCATTCCGCGTTGAGCTCGCGCAGCACGGACGTCATGATCCCCAGTGTTCGCAATGCATCCCTGGGACCGCTCACATCGGGCATAACCTCCTGAACAAGGCGCAGCATTGTGGAGCCGGCGGGATAGTGCATGATGGTCCCGGGACCGGCGTGTGGCACCAGATTTTCGAACCCCTCAGGCACAGCGAGGGTGACGTCGTGCCCGGCGCGGGCAAGCGCCCCCGCGAGGGCGGCGTAGGGCTGGATGTCGCCGCGGGTCCCGAACGACATGATCAAGACATGCATGGCAGGCTCCTCTGGACGGGCTCACTGGCCGCCCAGGGGCGGGGCGGCATCGCCGCCGACCAGGCTTCCCGGCACACCACCTGGGATGTTACACCTTCAGTTGCTATGAGGTGGTCCCCAGCTCGCGGTGTTCTTCCTTGAAAGGTTCAAGGGACTGGTCACCGGTTTCACTATTTCCTTCCTGCATGACGAAAGAGCACATTGTGGAGTTCTCAACCGCCGGCTTTCCGGGAGGTTAAGCGACGCAGGGGCGGTCAGGACGGGCTGCGGTTGCAATACGAGTCGTGAAACAGGGGAGGACCCGCCGCGCATAACCCGGCCCCTGCCGATAGCGGGCCCGGAGGGTTTTGCTGGTGGATTGCGGTAGTACTTGGGCAGGAACCAATCAGCGCACCATTCTTAGACATTGCCGCTCACTTCGTATAGCCCCTAACCATTGAGTGGGAAGCTGCGGACGGGCGCCGTTGACTAGAAGCCGTCTTCTTGGATGTTGGCTTCGGGGAAGGTGC
>NZ_JBNHFF010000046.1:0-17885 GCF_059089965.1 Arthrobacter sp. SPT-J7 | reverse complement strand
GCTGAAGGTGGAGTCCGCCGCCAGCCCCAAGGCCTGATTCCCGCTTGAAGCGCCACCCCCGGTTGGTCAATGACTGGCCGGGCGGTGGCGCTTTTTGCTGTTGCCCTCCTCTTTCGGGTTACCGCCCGCTCATCCTCCGACTGCACCCACTAGGCTGGTGCTGCAGCCACATACCCGTCCGGTCGATCACTGGACGCTTCGAGATTGGTCAGAGAGTTTTGAAACTTGAACTCAGAGGGATCACCAAACGCTTCGGGACCCTGCTCGCCAACGACCACATCGACGTGGTGGTTGAGCCCGGACAAATACATTGCCTTCTCGGCGAGAACGGGGCCGGAAAATCCACCCTGATGAATGTGCTGTACGGCCTCTACGAGCCGTCCGAGGGTGAAATCCTCATCGACGATAAAGCGGTGTCCTTCCGCGGACCCGGCGATGCGATGGCCGCCGGGATCGGGATGGTGCACCAGCACTTCATGCTGGTCCCCGTCTTCACGGTGGCCGAGAACGTGGCGCTGGGCGCAGAACCCACCAAGGCCGCCGGCTTCCTCAACCTGGAGGAAACGCGCCGCCGGATCAAGGAAATCTCCGATCAATACGGCTTCGACGTTGATCCGGACGCCCTGGTGGAGGACCTGCCGGTGGGCGTCCAGCAGCGCGTCGAAATCATCAAGGCACTGGTCCGCAACGCCAGGGTCCTGATCCTCGACGAGCCCACGGCCGTCCTGACACCCCAGGAAACTGACGAACTGCTCGACATCATGCGCCAGCTCAAAGCCAGCGGCACGTCCATCGTCTTTATTTCCCACAAGCTGCGGGAAGTAAAGGAAGTCTCGGACACCATCACCGTGATCAGGCGCGGAAAGGTAGTGGGCACTGCGGACCCCGCTGCCCCCACTGCCGAACTCGCCTCCATGATGGTGGGCCGGGCCGTCAGCCTCACCCTGGACAAAGCACCCGCCCAGCCGAAGGAGAAAACCTTCGAAGTCCGGGACCTCACCGTCATCGCTCCCAATGGCCAGCACGTTGTGGACGGCCTCAGCTTCGACATCGCCCGCGGCGAAATCCTGGCAGTAGCCGGCGTGCAGGGCAACGGCCAGACCGAACTCACCGAGGCCATCCTTGGCCTCCAGGACCGGGTCTCCGGATCCATAAGACTGGACGGCAAGGAGCTGCTGGGCCGGTCCGTGAAGGAAGTCCTGCACGCCGGCGTCGGATTCGTGCCGGAAGACCGCAAGGTGGACGGGCTGGTGGGCACTTTCTCCGTGGCTGAGAACCTGGTCCTTGACCTCTATGACAAGCCTCCCTTCGCGAAGGGCATCAGCATGAGCCCGGCGAAGATTCTGGAAAACGCGAAGGCCCGTATCGGCGAATTCGACGTCCGGACGCCCTCGGCCGCTGCCGCCGCAGGTACGTTGTCCGGCGGCAACCAGCAGAAAGTGGTGATGGCGCGCGAGCTCTCCCGCCCTCTGCGGCTGTTCATCGCCTCCCAGCCCACCCGTGGCGTTGATGTGGGGTCCATCGAGTTCCTGCACCGCCGGATCGTCTCAGAGCGGGACCAGGGCACCCCGGTGATGATCATCTCCACCGAGTTGGACGAGGTCATGGAACTGGCCGACCGGATCGCGGTGCTCTACAAAGGCAAGCTGGTGGGCATCGTACCTGCCGGCACCAGCCGCGACGTGCTGGGCCTGATGATGGCGGGAATCCGGCCGGAGGAGCATGCCCATCCAACGGGGCAGGCGTCCTCCGCTGCCACGGCCTCCACTTCCGACGCCGAAGGAGGCGACCATGTCTGACAAGCATCCCCCCAAGCACGCGGCCGGCGACCACAGCGGCAAAGCGCAGGACGCCACACCCGCTGCAGAGGAGACGGCCGCCGTCGTATCCGTTGACACTGCCGGCGGCGCCATGGAGCCCTCCGCCGTTCCGGCCACTGCCCAAAGCGGGCAGCTCCCGGGCGGCCAGGACACGCTGCTCCGCAGGATCTTTACCGGGAGCGGCATGGTCTCGGTCCTAGCCGTACTGCTCGCCCTGGTCATCGGCGGCCTCCTGATAGCCAGCACCGACAAGCAGGTGGCCACCACCTCCACGTACCTCTTTGCACGTCCCACTGATTTCCTGTCAGCGGTCTGGAATGCCGCTACACGCTCGTACGTGGCGCTGTTCCAGGGTTCGGTCTTCAACCCCCGGGGCAACAGTGTTGCGGCCCAGTTCGCACCGTTCATGGAGACGCTCACCATTGCCACGCCGCTGATAACGGCCGGCCTCGGCGTAGCCCTTGCCTTCCGGGCCGGACTCTTCAACATCGGTGCACAGGGACAGATCATCGTGGCCGGCATCCTTGCCGCCTGGGTCGGCTTCGCGCTGCACCTGCCCTTGGGGCTGCACCTGCTGCTGGTCCTGGTGGCCGGCATCATCGGCGGCGCGTTCTGGGGCGGACTGGTGGGGCTGCTTAAAGCGAGGACGGGCGCCCATGAAGTCATCCTGACCATTATGTTCAACTACATCGCGCTGTACTTCCTGCGGTACCTGCTGAACACTCCGGCCTTCCAGCGGCCCGGGGAGACGAACCCCATTTCGCCCATCCTGGATCCCACCGCCGTGTACCCCCAGATCTTCGGCACCCAGTACCGGCTGCACCTGGGCTTCCTCCTGGCCATCGCTGCCACAGTGCTTGTGTGGTGGCTCCTGAACCGCTCCACGGTGGGCTTCGAGTTCCGTGCCGTCGGCGCCAACCCCAAAGCTGCACAAACCGCAGGCATCAACGTGTCCCGCTCCACCATCCTGGTGATGGCCATTGCCGGTGGACTCGCCGGCATGTCAGGCGTCGCCCAGGTGGCAGGCACGGAGAAAGTCCTCACCGATGGAGTGGCAGCCACCTATGGATTCGACGCCATCACCGTTGCCCTGCTGGGACGTTCGACGCCGTGGGGTACCTTCGCTGCCGGCCTGCTGTTCGGCGCCTTCCGCGCCGGGGCCGTCCAGATGCAGATCCAGACCGGAACCCCCATCGATATCGTCCTGGTGGTCCAGTCCCTGATCGTCCTCTTCATTGCGGCTCCGCCGCTGGTCCGGGCCGTCTTCGGCCTGAACCCCCGCCGCAAGAAGCCTGCCCGTGCGGCCAAGTCCCGCCAGGCAGCCACAACAGGAGGTGCAGCATGAGCACAAAAGTATCGTCGCCCCTCCCCGGGAAACCACAGCCGGGTGAAACCTCGGGTGCCACCGGCCCTGCGGCGGTCTCCGCCAAACCGGTAACCTGGCGCACGCCGGTCCTGCTGGCCGCGTTCGGACTGATCGCCCTGATCTTCTTTGGCCTGATGGCACCCAACCAGACCGCCAGTTTCGGCATCTCCACGGGCGAGGACTTTTTCCAGCTGCCAGCCCTGGAGGTGAACGCGTTCGCCGGGGGCATCGCGTTGTCCGTCCTCCTGTTGGGCCTCGCAGCCTACGCGGTGTACCTCAAGACCCAGGACCGGCCCGCCCCGGGCTGGCTGAGCGTTACCTTCATTGTCCTGTTCGTGGCCGCCTTCCTTATCTGGGTGGTGGGCGGTGCCCGCACCCCAAGCATCTCGCTGGCCGGGCTCATTGCCGGGTCCGTCACCCTTGCCGTCCCGCTGGTGTTCGGTTCGCTCTCCGGCGTCCTGTGTGAACGGGTGGGCGTGGTCAACATCGCCATCGAGGGCCAGCTCCTCGGCGGTGCATTCACCGCAGCCATCGTTGCGAGTATGACCCAGAACCCCTTCATCGGGTTGCTGGCCGCCGCCGTGGCCGGTGCCGTCGTCTCCATGGTGCTGGCCCTGTTCAGCATCAAGTACCTCGTCAACCAGATCATCGTGGGCGTGGTGCTGAACGTCCTGGTCTCCGGCGTTACGGGGTTCCTGTTCAGCACTGTTATGCAGGCCAACAAGGCACAGTTCAATTCGCCTCCCGGTCTGGACATCATCGAGATTCCCGTGCTGTCCAGCATCCCCATCATCGGCCCCATCCTTTTCCGCCAATCGCTGGTGGGCTACCTGATGTACATCGCGGTCCTGGTGGTCTGGGTAGGCCTCTTCAAAACCCGTTGGGGCCTGCGGGTACGCGCTGTCGGTGAACACCCGCAGGCGGCCGACACCCTCGGCATCAACGTGAACGCCACCCGGTTCTGGAACGTCACCCTGGGCGGGGCAGTAGCCGGCATCGGCGGGTCCTTTTTCACCCTGGTGGCCATCGACAGCTTCACCAAAGAGATCTCCGGCGGCCGCGGCTTTATCGCGCTGGCTGCCCTCATCTTTGGCCGGTGGAACCCCATCGGTGCTTTCTTCGCCGCCCTGCTCTTCGGGTTCGCAGACAACCTGCAAAGCATCGTGACGATCATCGGCACCCCCGTGCCCAGCCAGTTCATGGCCATGCTGCCCTACCTGGTGACGGTTCTCGCCGTGGCCGGGCTGGTGGGCAAGTCACGAGGGCCGGCAGCCAGCGGCATCCCGTATGTCAAGGGTTGACGGCGTGGCCGCCCGAGGGGACGTGGACTGGCCCGCACTGGAAGCCGCCGCCGTCGAAGCCATGCTAAAGGCGTACACCCCTTACTCCAAGTTCCCGGTCGGGGCGGCAGCCCTGACGTCAGACGGCCGGATCGTCAGCGGCTGCAACGTGGAGAACGCGAGCTATGGCCTCACGCTGTGCGCCGAATGCGCGCTGGTGGGCGACCTGCACATGACCGGCGGCGGCCTGCTCCGCGCGTTCTACTGCGTGGACGGCGCCGGCAACGTCCTGATGCCGTGCGGGCGCTGCCGCCAGCTGCTGTACGAATTCCGTGCCCCCGGCATGGAGCTTATGACCACCCAAGGCATCAAGACCATGGACCAGGTGCTGCCAGACGCCTTCGGTCCCGAACACCTGGAGGAAACCCGGTGACAGACACCCGCGCAGCGAACAACAGGCCAGAAGCGTTCGACGCCGTCGACATCATCCGCATTAAGCGGGATAAAGGCACCCTGAGCCCGGACCAGATCGACTGGACCATTGACGCCTACACGCGGGGAGTCATCGCGGACGAGCAGATGGCCGCCTTGAACATGGCTATCCTGCTCAATGGCATGAACCGCAGCGAAATTGCCCGGTGGACGGCGGCGATGATCGCTTCCGGCGAGCGGATGGACTTTTCCAGCCTGCGCCGCCCGGACGGCGGGCTGAAGTACACCTCGGACAAGCACTCCACCGGAGGCGTGGGGGATAAAATAACCCTGCCGCTGGCGCCATTGGTAGCCGTGTTCGGCGTCGCCGTTCCCCAGCTTTCCGGCCGGGGACTGGGCCACACCGGCGGCACGCTGGACAAGCTGGAGGCCATTCCCGGCTGGCGGGCCTCCCTCAGCAACGAGGAGATACTGGCCCAGCTCCAGGACGTGGGCGCCGTCATCTGCGCAGCGGGCGCGGGCCTGGCCCCGGCGGACAGAAAGCTCTACGCACTCCGAGACGTTACCGGCACGGTCGAGGCCATCCCGCTCATCGCGTCGTCCATCATGAGCAAGAAGATCGCCGAGGGCACCGGCTCGCTGGTCCTGGACGTGAAGGTGGGCAGCGGTGCCTTTATGAAGGATGAAATTAGGGCCCGCGAGCTGGCGGAGACCATGGTGGCGCTTGGTAAGGATGCCGGAGTGAACACCGTGGCCCTCCTCACCAACATGAGCACGCCCCTGGGCCTGACCGCGGGCAACGCCATCGAAGTGGAGGAATCCGTCGAGGTGCTGGCGGGCGGCGGCCCCGGCGATGTGGTGGAGCTGACGGTCCGGCTCGCCGAGGAAATGCTCGCCGCTGCAGGAGTGCACGACGCCGATCCCGCCGCCGCGCTCAAAGACGGCCGTGCCATGGACGTCTGGAACCGGATGATCGAGGCGCAGGGCGGCGACCCGCGGGCCAAGCTGCCGGTGGCCAGGGAGTCTGAGGTGGTATACGCCCCGGCCGACGGGGTGCTGGTGGAACTCGACGCCCTTGCCGTGGGGGTGGCAGCCTGGCGGCTCGGCGCAGGGCGGGCACGGAAGGAAGACGCCGTGCAGGCAGGCGCGGGAGTCCGGATGCATGCCAAGCCCGGCGCCGTGGTGCGGGCGGGAGAGCCCCTGATGACCCTGCTCACGGACACCCCGGAACGGTTTGCCAGAGCCAGGGAAGCACTGGAGACCGCAGCCGTCATCGCACCCGAGGGATCGCGGCCGGCACAGCGGCTGATCATCGACCGCATAGCATAGGGACCCATGCAGGCCATCAATGACTTCATCCTCGCCGCGGCCGGACAGCCCTGGGTGCTGTTCCTTGTCCTGGCCTGCTGCATCATTGACGGCTTCTTTCCGCCCGTACCGAGTGAATCCGTGGTGGTTGGTCTCTCGGCTGTGGCTGCCACCGCTGATGTACCCAACCCCTGGCTCCTGATGCTGGTGGCGGCCCTTGGCGCCTTTACCGGCGACAACATCGCGTACCTGATCGGACGCAGGGTGGGCACCCGGCGCTGGGCATGGATGCGGGGCCCGCGCATGCAAAGCGCCTTCCGGTGGGCAGGCCGGGAGCTGCGCAAACGCCCGGCCTCGCTCATCCTCGTGGCACGGTTCGTACCGATCGGCCGGGTAGCGGTCAACCTCACGGCCGGGGTTACCCATTATCCGCATCTGCGTTTCGTGGGGCTGACCGTCCTCTCGGCCACCCTGTGGGCGGCCTATTCGGTAGGGATCGGGCTGTTCTTCGGCCAGTGGTTTGAAGACAATCACCTCCTTGGCGCCGTCATCGCCATCATCTGCGCAGTGGCGCTCGGGATCGTGGTGGACCTCGTCATCAGCCGGGTTCAGCGAAGGGCGCCCATGGGCAGATGAAGGAACCGGAAGCTTAGTTAAACCGTTGTTCGGGCAGGCAGGGGCGTAGCGTATTGCGCCGCCGTCGTGGGACACTTAGGAACGATTTCCGCTTTGGCTGCGTCACTTTGGTCGATGCCATTTTGCATAGGAGCAAGACCGCGTGGAGTTTATTAATGAGGCCGTGCTCCATGCAGCGGGGCAGTGGTGGATATACCCGGTACTGCTGCTGTTCTTTTTCGTGGACGGCTTCGCCATGGTGGTCCCCAGCGAGACCCTCATCGTGGCCCTTGCGGCGTTCTCCAGGCACAGCGGGGAACCCAATCTCTGGATCCTCGGCATCACCGCGCTGGTCGGCGCCATCGCCGGCGACAACATGGCCTTTATGCTCGGACGCCGGATTGGCCTTAACCGGTGGAAATGGATGCGACGGGCCAAGGTCCAGAAGGCCTTCGGCTGGGCCCGCTATGAACTGGAGAAGCGCGGTGCGGTGCTGATCTTCACGGCCCGCTATATCCCCTGGGGCCGGGTGGCCGTCAACTACGTCGCTGGAAGCACTGGCTTCGCCCACCGCCGCTTCTTCCTGCTGGACGCCTTCGCCTGCATCACGTGGGTGGGTTACTCCATCGGCATCGGCCTGCTGGCCAGTTCCTTCCCGTGGCTGCACCACAACCCCCTGCTCAGTGCGGGGATCGCAGTGGTGTTTGCCATTGTGCTGGGCATCCTCATCGACCACCTGCTCCGGTGGTGGCACAAGCATCTTGCCCGCAATGACGCCAAAGAGGCGGATGAGTGGCTTGACGGCGGTCCGGACGGGGCACGGGACACCCAAACCGGCGGCGCCGCCGTCATGGCACCCGCAGCCGCGGACGGCAAGCCCGCCGCCACCTAGCCGCTGGCATTGAACCCCTGCCCACCCTAAGGTGGGAAGGTGACTGAGCCTATTGTTGACGCTGCCCCTGCCATCGATTTTGACCTGAAAAACCTCCCAAAGGTTTCACTTCACGACCACCTGGACGGAGGACTCCGTCCGGCCACCATCATCGAACTGGCCGAGGCAGTTAACCACACCCTCCCATCGACCGACCCGGTCGCGCTGGGCGAATGGTTCCGCGAGTCCGCAGATTCCGGCTCCCTCGTCCGGTATCTGGAGACGTTCGACCACACCGTGGCCGTGATGCAGACCGCCGAAGGCCTCTTCCGCGTCGCCAAGGAATTCGTTGAGGACCTCGCTGACGACGGCGTGGTGTACGGCGAAGTACGGTGGGCCCCCGAGCAGCACCTGCAGAAGGGCCTCACACTGGACGAAGCCGTGGAAGCGGTGCAGGAAGGCCTTGAGGCCGGCGTCGAGGCCGTAGGGGAGACCGGACGCGAAATCCAGGTGGGCCAGCTCATCACGGCCATGCGCCACGCAGACCGCGGCCAGGAGATCGCTGAACTCGCTGTCCGCCACCGCAACAAAGGCGCCGTGGGGTTTGACATCGCCGGAGCCGAAGACGGCTTCCTGCCCTCGCGCTTCAGGGAGGCCTTCACCTACCTGGCCCAGAACAACTTCCCGGCCACCGTGCATGCGGGCGAGGCTGCCGGCTTGGAAAGCATCCAGTCCGCCCTGGTGGACGGCCGGGCGCTCCGGCTGGGCCACGGCGTCAGGATCGCGGAGGACATCATGGTGGAGTTCGACGACGATGACGAGACCGAGGGCACCATTGGGCTGGTGACGCTCGGCGACCTCTCCAGTTGGGTTCGCGACCGCGGCATTGCCCTGGAAATCTGCCCGTCCTCCAACCTCCAGACCGGTGCGGTCGCCGGGTTCGGCGATGGCATCGAAAGCCACCCGTTGGACATGCTGTACCAGCTGGGCTTCAACGTCACCATCAACACCGACAACCGCCTGATGAGCGGGGTCACCCTGACCGACGAGTTCGACCTCCTGGTGGAGACCTTCGACTACGACCTCGATGACCTGCTGGAGCTGACGCTCAACGCTGCCGAGGCATCCTTCCTGCCGCTGGAGGAAAAGGAAGCCCTGGTGGAGTACATCAACGACGCCTACGCGAACCTTGGCTAACGAGCCGAACCCCGGCAGCTCCCCGGTGGGGGAGCTGGGGGAGCTGGGGGAGCTGCTAGGGATAGTTGCTGCCCTGCGGGAGCACTGCCCCTGGATGGGGGCGCTTACCCATGCGTCGCTGGTGGAGTACCTCCTGGAGGAGGCCTATGAGGTCGCCGAAACGATCGAGGCCGGTACCGGCGGCGGCACCACAACAGAAGCAGCCGACGCCGAACTCCGGGGCGAGCTGGGCGACGTCCTGCTCCAGGTGGTGCTGCACGCCCGGCTTGCCGAGGAGCGCGGCGCCTTCAGGTTCGACGACGTCGCGCGCGGGCTCAGTGCCAAGATGGTCCGCCGGAACCCCCATGTGTTCCGTCCGGACGGCAGCCTGCAGGACACCTTTCCGGCCACCATTGATGAGATCGTGCAAAAGTGGGACGCCGTGAAGCGGGCCGAGCGGCCGGAGCGGCGGGATCCGTTTGAGGGGATCCCGCAGGCCCTCCCGGCGCTGGCCCGGGCGCAGAAGTCCATCGACCGGGCGGTCAGGGCGGGCACTGGCATTCCGCCGTCAGCTCCCATTCCGGGAACGGAAGAAGAGCTCGGCGAGCTGCTGCTCGCCGTCGTGCGTTCCGCCCATGCCAATGGATTCGACGCGGAGCGCGCGCTGCGGGGCGCGGTCCGTGCCTACCAGCAGAGCGTCCCCGAGCAGCACCAACAGAGATAACCGCACCATCATGACGTCCGGGGGCTGGATAGGTTTCCGTAACCCGGACCACTCTCGACTACGCTGGTCCGTGACGAGTACGTCGAGTTTTCAGCTGTATTTTCCCCGTTAATCGCCCATAAGGAGCAAATTCATGGCGCTTATCGATGCCATCCACGCCCGCGAGATTCTTGATTCCCGCGGCAATCCGACAGTAGAAGTTGAAGTACTGCTCTCCGACGGCCAGATCGGCCGCGCTGCAGTCCCGTCCGGTGCCTCCACCGGTGAGCATGAAGCCGTTGAGCTGCGTGACGGCGACAAGGGCCGTTACCTCGGCAAGGGCGTCCAGAAGGCTGTTGACGCCATCATCGACCAGATCGCCCCGGCCCTGACCGGCTTCGACGCCACGGACCAGCGCAGCATCGACCAGGCCATGCTGGACCTTGACGGCACGCCGAACAAGGGCAAGCTGGGCGCAAACGCCATCCTGGGCGTGTCACTGGCCGTTGCGAACGCAGCTGCCGCCTCGGCGGACCTGCCCCTGTACAAGTACCTCGGCGGCCCGAACGCCCACGTCCTGCCGGTTCCGCTGATGAACATCCTCAACGGCGGCTCGCACGCCGATTCCGACGTCGACATCCAGGAATTCATGGTTGTCCCGCTGGGTGCCGAAACCTTCTCCGAAGGCCTGCGCTGGGGCGTTGAGGTTTATCACGCCCTCAAGTCAGTGCTGAAGGAAAAGGGCCTCGCCACCGGCCTGGGCGATGAAGGCGGCTTCGCCCCGAACCTGCCGTCCAACCGTGCAGCCCTGGACCTGATCCAGGAAGCGATCAAGAACGCCGGCTACACCCCGGGCAAGGACATCGCGCTGGCCCTGGACGTTGCCTCCTCCGAGTTCTTCACCGACGGCGCCTACCAGTTCGAAGGCAAGTCGCTGACCTCCGCCGAGATGAGCGCGTACTACACCGAACTCGTCGCTGACTACCCGCTGGTCTCCATCGAAGACCCGCTGGACGAAAATGACTGGGACGGCTGGAAGACCCTCACCGACTCCATCGGTGACAAGGTGCAGCTGGTGGGCGATGACCTGTTCGTCACCAACCCCTCCATCCTGCAGCGCGGCATCGACACCAAGACCGCCAACTCGCTGCTGGTCAAGGTCAACCAGATCGGTTCCCTCACCGAAACGCTTGACGCCGTGAGCCTCGCCCAGCGCGCCGGCTACACCACCATCACCTCGCACCGCTCCGGCGAAACCGAGGACACCACCATCGCCGACATCTCGGTAGCCACCAATGCCGGCCAGATCAAGACCGGCGCACCGGCCCGCTCAGAGCGCGTTGCCAAGTACAACCAGTTGCTGCGCATCGAAGAGGAACTGGACGACGCCGCCCGCTATGCAGGCCGCAGCGCGTTCCCGCGTTTCAAGGGCTAGTAGCCGCATAAACGGCGAAGCGGTGGCTATGGTTGAAAGACCATAGCCACCGTTGTTGTTTCGGCAGTATTAGTTTCAGCCCAGCTAGTGGCGGCCCAGGCAGGCTGCGCGTTTCAGGAGTGTCATGGCTACCCGCCGTCCCAAAGTCCCAAAGGTCGCCTCTTCCCGTTCGGGCACAACGCGGTCAGGCCAGGAAACGGACGGCGACGCCGATGTCATCCGGGCGGATTTCGGTTCCGCCACGGAAAAGCCAGGCACTGACGGCGCCGCCGGGAAAGCTGCGGCACCGACGGCGGGCAACTCAGTGGGTGGCCACCCGCAGGCTTCCAGGAATGCTCCGGGACCGCACGGCGTCACCCCGCCTGCAGGCGGTGGGAAGGGGAGCAGTGCCCCAGACGCCTCCCATGCGGCCGGCTCCGAAACGCCCGAAGACCAACAGCCCGTCCCGGCAAAGGCGTTTTCCGGACGGATGCTCGCGCTGGCCGTGGTCATGATAGCCATCACCATCATGCTGGCGCCCACGGTGAAGATTTTCTTCGACAAGAGGGCTGAAATCGCAGCCCTGAACGCAGACATTGCCGCGCGCGCGGCCGAAGGCGACAGCCTGCGGCAGCAGGTTTCCCGCTGGCAGGACCCCAACTACGTGAAACAGCAGGCCCGTGACCGCATTAACATGGTTATGCCGGGTGAAGCCGGCTACTGGGTCTTCGGCAGCGATCTGCCGGCCGGAGAGAGCAGTAGCCAGACCGGCGCAGCAGCACAAGACCCCGCCGATCTGCCGTGGGTGGATTCCCTGTGGGAGTCCATCACGCGCGCGGCCACAGACTGAACCGCAAAAGGAAGGACGGCCCGCGACAGTGGAACCCAACACGCCAGCCGCCCGGGACGAATCCCGCCAGCCATCACCGCGAGACCTGGAAGTACTGAGCCGACAGCTGGGACGGCCGGTCCGTGACGTGGTGGAGATTCCCGCGCGCTGCGTCTGCGGCAACCCGCTGGTGGCCGCCACCGCTCCCCGTCTCGGCAACGGAACCCCGTTCCCCACCACCTTCTACCTGACGCATCCGGTCATTACATCTGCGGTTTCGCGGCTCGAAGCCGCGGGCGTGATGAACGTGATGAACGAGCAACTGGCCGGCGATGATGTACTGGCCGCAGCGTACCGCTCCGCGCACAACGCTTACCTGGAGGCACGCTCGGACATCGGTGAACGCTCCGGCATCGGAGCCGTCCCAGAAATCGACGGGATCTCCGCCGGCGGCATGCCCACCCGCGTCAAGTGCTTGCATGTGCTGGTGGGGCATTCACTCGCGGCGGGGCCGGGAGTCAACCCACTGGGGGACCAGGCCCTGTCAGCAATCAGCGAGTGGTGGACCTCGGACAGGTGCTACTGCGAAGGCGCATGGGACACCACCGGGGAAGCCCCGTCCCGGGACCTCAGCCGCCACGGGCCGCAGGGGCTGCCGGATATCGTAGGCCGGCCCGCGCCGGTTCGGAAGACCTCCGGTACCGCAGAGGCCGGGGAATGACGCGCGTCGCCGCCATCGACTGCGGCACCAACTCCATCCGCCTCCTTATCGCCGATGTCGAATGCAGCAACGGGACCACCCGCCTCAAGGACGTCGTGCGCGAGATGCGGGTGGTGCGGCTGGGCCAGGGAGTGGACGCGACCGGCGAACTGGCTCCCGAGGCGCTGGAACGTACCTTTGCGGCGGCCGGCGAGTACGCCCGCCTGATCCGTGAGCACGGTGCCCAAAAGCTGCGTTTCGTTGCCACCTCCGCCAGCCGCGACGCGCGGAACCGGGACGTCTTCGTGGGCGGCATCCGGGAACTCCTTGGGGTGGAACCTGAGGTCATCTCCGGCGACGAGGAAGCCGCGCTGTCCTTTGCCGGTGCCAGCAGCGTCCTGCCCATCCTGGACGGCCAGGAGGTGCTGGTGGTTGACTTGGGCGGCGGAAGCACCGAATTCGTCCTGGGCACGGCAGCCGGGGTAACGGCAGCCAAGTCTGTGGACATCGGCTGTGTGAGGCTGACCGAACGGCATCTGCGCCAGGACCCGCCCACTCCCGAACAGATAGCCGCTGCGGAAGCTGATGTGGACGCCGCCATCGCCCGCGCTGGGCAGGACGTTCCGCTGGAACGCGCCACCGCCGTCGTCGGGGTTGCCGGTTCCATCACCACCATCACTGCACACGCGCTCCGGCTGACCGAATATTCGCCCAACGCCATCCACGGGACTGAACTGCCCCTGGATACAGTCCGGGACGCCGCTACGGATCTCCTCACCATGGCCCGCTCGGACCGCGCCGCGCTGCCCTACATGCACCCGGGCCGGGTGGATGTCATCGGCGCAGGCGGGCTGGTCTGGCGCCGCATCCTTGAGCAGCTGGCTGCCTTGACCGGTGGGCGCATCGCAACAGCCACCGCCAGCGAACACGACATCCTCGACGGCATCGCCCTGAGCATCGGCTGACGGCCCATGCAGAAACACACCATGGGAATGAGGACACAGCTTGGCCGGGGCGGCGCAGCCCTGCTCGCGCTGGTCCTGGCAGGCGGCTGCCTCATCAACGGCCTATTCACAGCCACCGCCTCGCACGCGGACGAATGGCGCGACAAACAGTACTGGCTGGCCGAGGCCGGCATCACCAAGGCGTGGGAGGTTTCCAAGGGCGCCGGAGTGAAAGTTGCCGTCATAGACAGCGGTGTGGACGCCCGGCATCCCGACCTGAAGGGAGCCGTGACCGGCGGTTACGACGCCTCCGGTTCCGGCCAGCCCGATGGACAAAAGGGCGTGGGCTCCAAAACCGAACACGGCACCCTTGTGGCCACCATGCTGGCAGGACGCGGCCATCAGCCCGCGGACGCCACTGCCAGTCCATCACCCGGCCCCGCAGCGCTGCCGCCGGACGGAATCGTAGGCGTCGCCCCGGAGGCCCAGATTCTTGCTGTGTCCACGTGGCTGGGCTCAACGAACCCCTCAGGCAAGAGCGACCAGGACCAGATTCCCGAGGCAGTCCGCTGGGCGGTGGACAACGGCGCCAAGGTCATCAACATTTCCCTGGGCAGCACCACCCCGCAGTGGCCGCAGAGCTGGGACGCCGCTTTTCTCTACGCCGAGCAAAAAGACGTAGTGATCGTGGCTGCGGCCGGCAACCGGGTGGGTGGCAACATGCAAGTTGGTGCTCCCGCCACCATTCCGGGGGTCCTCACCGTCGCCGGCCTGGACCGCAAGGGCGCGGCCAGCGTTGACGCGTCTTCGCAGGGGATCAGTATCGGCGTTGCGGCCCCGGCGGAAAACCTTCTCGGCGGCGTTCCCGGCGGCGGCTATGCGGAATGGGCAGGAACCTCCGGTGCCACGCCCATTGTTGCCGGCGTTGCGGCGTTGATCCGGTCCAAGTGGCCGTCCATGTCCGCCGAGCAGGTCATTAACAGAATAGTGTCAACGGCAAAGGACGCCGGAGACCCCGGCAAAGATCCCCTCTACGGCTTCGGCGTGCTCGACGCCGAGGCAGCTTTGAAGGCCACAGTCCCCGAAGTCAGCGCCAACCCGCTGGGGTCCATCGCCGAATGGATCCGCGTGCACCGGCGGGGCAACCTGGCCACT
The DNA here is from genome assembly GCF_059089965.1 of Arthrobacter sp. SPT-J7. NCBI lineage: Bacteria > Bacillati > Actinomycetota > Actinomycetes > Micrococcales > Micrococcaceae > Arthrobacter > Arthrobacter sp. SPT-J7. The sequence goes on along the minus strand of NZ_JBNHFF010000046.1, from coordinate 3,272 downwards.
CCGGCTCCGCTTCCTACTTCGGAGGTTCCCAGTGCGATGCCAACTTTGCCGGAGGCAACTGTCCCTGCGGCCGAGGCGCCGTCGCAGCGGGACAGTGCCCTCGGCGCCGCCGTCGTGATCGGGTTCAGCCTGTTGTTCGTGGCGATCATCGCGGCAGCCGTTATTCAACTCCGGCGGGCGGCAAGGAGCCCGGCAGGGGTGGCCGAGGAGCCCGATGCCGGTGTGATGGACAGTGTGGATTCCGGCCGCAAAACCTGAGGGGGAAAGGCTGTCCGGCAGTTAGTGAAGACTTTCACAAACTGCTGTATCCTTAAATTATGGCAACCACCCCAGAGCTCCAGGACCGTCCCCGGGTACTCGTCGTCGGCGGCGGGTACGTCGGCCTGTACGTAGCACTCAAACTGCAGAAGAAGATCGCGAATGCCGGTGGCATCGTCACCCTCGTGGATCCACTGCCCTACATGACCTACCAGCCGTTCCTGCCCGAGGTGGCCGGCGGCAACATCGAGGCGCGCCATGCCGTGGTCTCCCACCGCAAGCACCTCAAGCAGACTGAACTGATCCAGGGCCGCGTGACGTCGATCGACCACGCCAACCGCACAGCTGTGGTGGCTCCGGCCGACGGCGGCCCCCACTTCGAGGTGCCCTACTTCGACGTCGTGATGGCCGCAGGTGCCATCACCCGTACGTTCCCCATCAAGGGCCTCGCGGACAAGGGCATCGGCCTGAAGACCATCGAGGAAGCCGTTGCCCTCCGCAACAAGGTCCTGGAGCGCATCGAAGTTGCTTCCACCATGACCGACCCCGCTGCCCGCGCCAAGGCCCTTACCTTCGTTGTGGTGGGCGGCGGGTTCGCCGGCATCGAGTGCATCACCGAAATGGAAGACCTCGCCCGGGCCGCCGTGCGGAACAACCCGCGCATCAAGCAGGAGGAAGTCCGCTTCGTCCTGGTTGAAGCAATGGGCCGGATCATGCCGGAAGTTACCGCCAAGCAGGCGGAATGGGTTGTGGAGCACCTCCGCAGCCGCGGCATCGAGGTACTCCTCAACACGTCACTGGACAATGCTGAGGGCACCCTCAAGCTCATCAACCTCCCGGACAAGACCCCCGCGCAGGAGTTCGAAACGGACACCCTCGTGTGGACCGCCGGAGTCCAGGCCAACCCCATGGTCCGGTCCACCGACTTCCCGCTCGAGCCGCGCGGCCGCGTCCGCGTCCTGCCGGACCTCCGGGTTGCCGGCGATGAAGGCATCGTCGATAACGCCTGGGCAGCCGGTGACGTCGCCGCTGTTCCCGACCTCACCGGCAAGGGCCTTCCCGACGGCACCTGCGTCCCCAACGCCCAGCACGCGCTCCGCCAGGCAAAGCGCCTCGCCAAGAACCTGTGGGCTTCCCGCTGGGACAAGCCGCTGAAGGACTACAAGCACAAGAACCTCGGTGCTGTTGCCGGTTTCGGCGAATGGAAGGGTGTTGCCAACATCAACCTCGTGGGCAGCATTGGGCTCAAGGGCGGACTCGCTTGGCTCGCGCACCGTGGCTACCACGGCCTGGCCATGCCCACGTTCGAGCGCAAGTTCCGCGTGATCCTCAACTGGATCCTGAGCTTCTTCGCAGGCCGCGACACCACGCAGCTGATGGACCTGGACAATCCCCGCGGTGCCTTCGTGGCAGCAGCTACCCCGGCTCCAAAGCCGGCCGCCGCACCTGCTGCGGACACCCCTGCCCCGGTGGCCGGCGGCTCCGGTTCCACCGCGCAGACCAAGGTGGATCCAAAGGAAACGGTCACGGCCAACGCCAAGTAGAACGGCCCTGCTTTAGCGCACGACGGCGACTGTCCCCTTCCGGGGATGGTCGCCGTTTGCCTTTGCCCGGCTGTCTCAGCGCGGCTGGCCAGGCGCGGCTCCCTAGGCGCGGCTCCTAAGCCCGGCAGCGGGCCGCGCCTTCTAGACTGGGCAGCATGACTGGCGAGAAGAACCTCCGTGCCCTGCTGGCAGGGATGCACCCGGTGCGGCGGCCCGGCGAATACGTTTACGTCCTGTGGCCGCACGGACGGCCCCTGGCGGCCGGCGTCGAAGCGGCTGTCAGGGAAGCCGAGGGCCTCACTGTGGTCCTGCCCCGATCGGAGGCGGACAAGGAAGGCCTGACCTACGACTTCGTGGGCGCGTGGATCACCTTGCAGATCCACTCGGCCCTGGAGGCCGTGGGATTGACCGCGGCCGTCAGCAGGGCCCTCACGGATGCCAGGATCAGCTGCAATGTACTGGCCGGGTTCCACCACGACCACCTGCTGGTCCCGGTTGCCGACGCGCCACGCGCCCTTGAGGTGCTCTCTGAACTCGCCGGGCAGGGCCGGCAGGTGCAGGATGCGCAGCTGCCCGGGCCCGGTCTGGTGCTGCGCGACGAGACTCCAGCCGACCGGGACGCGATCCTCGCCCTGACAGCCGACGCCTTCGCCATCTCACCTACCACCGGGCTTCCGGCGGGCGGGAAACCGGTTGAAGTCAACGTGCTCCGCGAACTCTTTGACGCTAAGGAGTACCTCCCGGAGTTCAGCGTGGTTGCGGTCCTTGACGGCGAAGTGGTGGGGCACGTGATCAGCACCCGCGGGTGGGTGGGGGACCAGGAACTTTTAGGCCTCGGGCCCATCGGAGTCGTGCCGCGGCTCCAGCGGCAGGGCATCGGTTCCGCCCTGATGAAGGAGAGCATCGCCAGGGCCAACGCCGCGGGGGAGATCGGCATCGCACTGCTGGGCAGCCCCGACTACTACTCCCGCTTCGGTTTCGTCCCGGCCGCCACGCTGGGTGTGTTTCCGCCGGAGGAGGCCTGGGGCGATAATTTCCAGCTTCTGCCGCTCGCCCTGTGGCACGGTGGGCTCCGGGGGACCTTCCGGTATGCCGAACCGTTCACGCGTCTCTGACGGGATACCATGGAGCCGTTGCCCCAGTAGCCCAATTGGCAGAGGCAGCGGACTTAAAATCCGCGTGTTGTGGGTTCGAGTCCCACCTGGGGTACTTGGCAAACCTGGCGCAGAGTGCCGGGCTGGAGAGGAAGCCGTCCGTAACGCGGGCGGCTTCCCCCATTTAATTCCACATATGCAACGACTGTTATGAGGATGTGATCTCAGTCACTTATCTTCGCCCCCGTTATGCACTAGCTTGAAGCTAAATCAGGAACACCTGATTTTTCGTGTCAAAGGCCGTTCGCACCTTTAGATCGAGGAGCTCGTAAATGACTTTATTCCCCCAGGCGGGAACCCGCGTTGCCAAGCTGAC
>NZ_JBNHFF010000045.1:0-18020 GCF_059089965.1 Arthrobacter sp. SPT-J7 | reverse complement strand
CGATCGTTATCCTGCACGGACTTGCCGGCAGCTCAGTGGAATATTTCGAGACCGCCCGCGCCCTTCCGGACTTCCGGACCATCCTGGTGGACCTTCGCGGCCACGGCCGAAGCACCTCCAGGCCCGGCGACCTTTCCCGGGAGGCCTTTGTTGCCGACGTCGTCCACGTGATCGAATCCGCGGTGGGTGGCCCTGTAGTACTCGTGGGCCAATCGATGGGGGGCCATACCGCAATGCTCGTTGCAGCGAAGCGGCCGGACCTGGTCACCAAACTCGTGCTTTTGGAAAGCAGTGCCGGCAGCAGCAGCGCTGCCGAAAATATGCAGCTCGGGGAATTTTTCCGGTCCTGGCCGGCCCCCTTCACAAGCCGGGCCGCCGCAAAGGAGTTTTTGGGCGACGGCCCCCTGCAGGAGGCGTGGGTGTCCGACCTTGAGGAAAGAACCAGCGGATACTGGCCCCGATTCTTTGCAGACGTCATGATGGGCACGATGGACGGGTTGATGCGGCCCCGCTGGGAGGAGTGGGACGCCGTCACGGCGCCAACCCTCGTTGTGTATGGCGAAGACGGAATGTTCCCTGCAGAGGAGAAAACGGAGTTCGTTGAGCGTGGCCACAACGTCCGGCGCGTCGACCTCCCCAGGGCTTCCCATGACGCTCATCTCGATGCCCCCGGCGCCTGGGTGGCGGCACTGAAATCGTTCCTGAACAGCTGAAAGCCTCCGCCGGAAGACAACCCGTTCTCCGTTGATGCCGGAACGTTGCATCACCTATGCTGGTTTTCCCATGGTCAAGCAGATGACCGGTTCTCCAATACGAGCACGCGCTGCCCGACGGGTTGCGCGCTCGGGACAGGCAGCCAATGACGACAGCCAAGAACACCCGCCTCAGCTCCACGCACGCCCGCCCGCATAATACTGCGCGGCCGCTGGCTACCCGCCAATCCACCCTCGGCTCCGGACTGGCCACCACGGACTCCGGGTATGTCGGCAAGCCCACCTGCGACAAGTGCCGCACCGATGAATTTGTCTACCTTGAGTCCTATATTCCGCCGACGTACCGGCGGGACGGGGCTGTTGCAACCCTGGGCGAAGCCGCCTACACCTGCACCCGCTGCGAGGAGTTTTCCGCTCACAGCGTGCCGGTGACGTGGACACCGCCCGGCTGGTACCTCGGCTAGCGGAGAACTAACCACTCAATACAGCAGAAGGCCGGGTGTCCACCGTCAAGGTGGCGCCCGGCCTTCTGCTTTGCCGCTGCGATTGAAGCTAGATCAGCGCATCCGAGAGGTGGTTCGGTGTGCCGAAGCGGTGCGCCGTGATGCTTACAGCCTGCTCATGCACGAACGGCAGCATTTCCACGCGGCCGGCCTCGGTGACGGGGTGGGAGTAGACAGCGAGGTCCGGGCGGCCGCCGGTCACGTGCGCCAGGGCTGTGGCATCCCCACCGATCAGGCGGATGCGTGCTCCGGAAAGCTTCCCGGCATCAGCGAGCTGGCCAGCAGCAGCCAGCCAGTCGGCGTCGGACTCAACTTTGATGTCGGTGTCCAGCGCGGTGAGCACCGCACGCAGCTGGGCTGGAAGGCCGACTGCCGTGGAGACCGTCAGCTCCGAGCCTGCCAGGACGCCGGCGGCTACGGTCCGCACGAGGTGCGCGAGCGGCGCGCCCTCGGAGAGGCGGATGGTCACGGGCAGGCTGCGGTAGCGGAAGATGTTGCGCTCCGCGGCGAGGCCGGAGACGTCCTTTGCCGTACCGAACTCGCTGGCCCAAGCCTCCGCATCGGAGGCCAGTGCGCGCTTGACGGATTCTAGTTCTGCAGGTTCCAGGGAGGAACCCGCTGCATTGATGATCCGCGCGACACCGGGGTGGGTGACAGGGGTATCTGCAGTGCTCGCGGCGGAAGTCCACTCGCCCAGGCCGGCCAGGTAGTTGGGTCCGCCAGCCTTGGTGCCGGCGCCAACCGCTGACTTCTTCCAGCCCCCGAACGGTTGGCGCTGCACGATGGCGCCGGTGATGCCGCGGTTCACGTACAGGTTTCCGGCCTGGATGGACTCCAGCCAGGTACCCAGCTCCGCTGAGTTCAGGGAGTGCAGGCCTGCGGTGAGGCCATACTCGATCTGGTTCTGGATGGCGATGGCCTCTTCCAGGGTGTCAGCGGTCATCACACCCAGCACCGGTCCGAAGAATTCGGTCAGGTGGAAGTAGGAACCGCGCTTGACGCCGTAGCGCACGCCCGGGCTCCAGAGCCGGCCGCTGTCATCCAGCTTCTTCGGTTCCACGGCCCAGTTTTCTCCGTCTCCCAGGGTGGTGAGGGCGTTGAGGAGTTTTCCGTTGGCGGGTTCGATGATCGGGCCCATCTGGCTGGTGGGGTCTTCCGGGTAGCCCACCTTCAGGGAGGTGACGGCGTCGATCAGCTGGTTGTGGAACCGCTTGGACTTGGCCACGGAGCCCACCAGGATCACCAGTGAGGCAGCGGAGCACTTCTGGCCGGCGTGGCCAAACGCGGAGTACGCAACATCCTTTGCAGCAAGATCCAAGTCCGCGCTCGGGGTGACAATGATGGCGTTCTTGCCGCTTGTTTCGGCCAGGAGCGGAAGGTCCTGGCGGAAGGAACGGAACAGTTCAGCGGTCTCGTAGCCGCCGGTGAGGATCACCCGGTCAACGGCCGGGTGCGAAATCAGCTGCTTTCCGAGCTCCCGCTCACCGAGTTGCACCATGGTGAGGACGTCGCGGGGCACGCCCGCTTCCCAGAGGGCTTCGATCATAACGGCACCGCTGCGGGCGGCCTGCTTGGCAGGCTTGATCACGACGGCGGAACCGGCGGCGAGTGCCGCGAGGGTGGACCCTGCCGGGATGGCGACCGGGAAATTCCACGGCGGCGTAACTACGGTGAGCTTGGCCGGGACGAACGTGGCGCCGTCGACTTCGTCCAGCCTTCGGGCGGACTCGGCGTAGTAGTGGGCAAAGTCAACGGCTTCGCTGACCTCCGGGTCGCCCTGGTCGATGGTCTTGCCGGTCTCGCTGGCCATAACCTCGAGGAGGTCGGCGCGTCGGGCCTCGAGGACGTCCCCGGCGCGGTGCAGGATCTCGGCACGCTCGGCGCCGGAGCGTTCGCCCCAGGCCTTGCCCGTTTCAACTGCCTTCCGGATGACGCGGTCCAGTTCCGCCTCGTCCTTGATGGCTGCTGCGGCGACGGAGGCGTTGCCCAGGGTGGAGGACGGAACACGTTCCAGGATGGCGCGTCCCCAGTCACGGTTGGCAGGCAGGGACGGGTCCGTGTCCGGGGTGTTTTCGAAGCCGTTGTGTGGCATCAGGACCGGGGGCAGGTTGCGGTTCTGCTGCCGGTTGGCCGGCGGAACCGCGTTGTCCAGCGCGGCGAGCGAGGCGAGGAAGCGCTGCTTCTCGCGCTCGAACAGAACCTCGTTTTCGCTCAGCTCGAAGACTGCCGACATGAAGTTATCCTGGCTTGCCCCTTCTTCAAGGCGGCGGATCAGGTAGGCGATGGCGACGTCGAACTCGGCCGGGTGCACCACCGGGGTGTAGAGCAGCAGCGAACCGACGTCCTTCTTAACGGCTTCGGCCTGGCCCTGGGCCATGCCCAGCAGCATCTCGAATTCGATGCCGGATTCAACGCCGCGCTGTTTTGCGAGCAGCCAGGCGAAGGCGATGTCGAACAGGTTGTGGCCGGCCACGCCGATCCGGATGTTCCGGATCCGGTCCGGGTGGAGGGAGTAGTTGATGACGCTCTTGTAGCTGGTATCGGAGTCCTGCTTGCTGCCCCAGGTTGCCAGCGGCCAGTCGTGCAGGGAGGCTTCCACCTGCTCCATGGGCAGGTTAGCGCCTTTGACCACACGGACCTTGATTGCTGCACCGCCGTTGGCGCGGCGTTCGGCAGCCCAGTCCTGCAGGCGGATCATGGCGGAGAGGGCATCCGGGAGGTAGGCCTGAAGTACGATGCCGGCCTCGAGGTCCTTGAACTCAGGCTTGTCGAGGATCCTGGTGAAAACCGCGATGGTCATGTCCAGGTCCTTGTACTCTTCCATGTCCAGGTTGATGAACTTGGCCTTCGTACCGGGCCCGGCGAAGGAGGCCGCGCGCTGGAACAGCGGCGTGAGCTTCTCGACGACGTGCTCCACGGCTTCGTCAAAGGCCCAGGCGGAGTGCGGGGCGACGGTGGAGGACACCTTGATGGAAACGTAGTCGACGTCGGGGCGGGCCAGCAGGGTGTGCGTCCCCTCAAGGCGGCGGGAAGCCTCGTGCTCACCGAGGACGGCCTCGCCAAGGAGGTTGACGTTGAGCTTGATGCCGTCCCTGCGGATCTTCGAGATCGCGGGCCCGAGCTTGGCGTCGGTGGCATCAACGATCAGGTGGCCCACCATTTCGCGCAGGACCTTGCGGGCGATAGGGATAACAACCTGCGGCATGACCGGAGCCATGGTCCCACCCAGCTGCACGGCACGGCGCATGTACCAGGGCAGGAACGCGGGGACCTTGGGTGCGAGCGCGGCGAGGTTCCGCGCGGCCACGTTCAGGTCCTCGGGACGGACAACTCCGTCCACGAAACCAACAGTGAACTCCAGCCCGTTGGAGTCCTTCAACACCCCTGCAAGCTGCTGGGCGGAGGCGTCCACGGGAACCTTGGACGCCTCTGTCAGCCAGTGGCGTACCAGCGCTACGGCTTCACTTGCCAGCGCCTTCGCCTGAGGCACATCGACGTCGACGGTCCGTGGCGTAGTTGCCGGCGCAATTGCCGGTTCCATTGCAATGTGGGTCATGGCTTTTCTCGTTCTTTCCTGTGGTTCGAGGAGGTCTTATTTACCAGTATGAGCCTGCAGTCACGTAAGATAAAGCGATCTTTCCTAAGCGATACAGGTTAGAAAATCCAATGGTTTGGCTAGTGTGCATGTGGCCCCATTCCTCCTTGAATGCGCCATCACTTACCGTACGTTGCAGGCCCACGCCTCATCACTTTCCGCGCCCCGCCGGATCTAGCCCCATCACCTTCTGCATGATTTCCGGCATCCCTCCCGGACTGCCGGGCAAACAGCGAACCCTCCCCCACAGGAAGTGGAAGAGGGTTCGTCGAAAACGCGTCAAAAGTGGTGGGCCGCCCCCGGAAAAGGCGCGTAGGGTGATGGCGCATTCGGTGAATTCGTGCGTCAGGCAACGGCGCTATCGGGGGGTCGAAAAGCGTCAGCCGACGGGCCGGTGCATCTCCACAATCTCCTCGTGCCGCGGGCTGTTCGGGTTCATCAGCGAGTTCTTTTTTCCATAAAAGAAATAGATGGCCAGGCCAATAACAAGCCAGACGCCGAAGCGGGCCCAGGTTTCCCAGTGCAGCTGGAACATCAGGAACGCGGAGGCCAGCACACCGAAGGCCGGGATGACCGGCATCAGCGGCAGGCGGAAGGACCGGGGAGCATCCGGCTTCTTGTAACGGATCACGATCACAGCGAAACAGACGACGACGAACGCAGCCAGAATGCCGATATTCGTGAGGTCAGCAACGGCCTTGATGGGGAACACGCCGGCCAGCAGTGCGGACGCAACGCCGGCGATCCAGGTGACTCGTTGCGGGGTGCCGTGGCGGTCGGTCTTGGAGAACCAGCCGGGCAGCAGGCCGTCGCGGCTCATGGAGAACCAGACGCGGGTGACACCCAGGAGGAAGGTCAGCATCACGGTGAGGATGGACAACACGGCGAACACCGAGATGATGGTGGCAATCACCGGCAGGCCCACTCCCGTAAAGGCAGAAGCGAAACCGGCGGTGGGATCGATGTCCCTGTAGTTCTGCATGCCGGTCAGCACCAGGGTGGCAGCCACGTACAGGAGCATCGCAATGATCAGCGAAAGGATGATGGCCTTGGGCATGTGCTTCTTGCCGTCCTTGGCCTCTTCGGCCGCGGTGCTCATGGCGTCATAACCAAAGACGGCGAAGAAGACGGTGGCAGCACCCGCAAGGACGGGCCCGAAGCCGCTGGGCATAAACGGATTGTAGTTGTTGGTGTCGATGTAAAAGACGCCCAGGCCAATAATGAAGAGGATCAGGATGACCTTGATGGCCACTGCCACCAGCTCGAACCGGCCGAAAGCCTTGGTGCCGCGGGAGAGGATCCAGGTCACGATGAGGCACACCACGATGGCCGGGATATTCACCACTCCGCCTCGGCCTTCGTCAGCCGTGGAGGTCATCCAGAGGGGCATGTGGATGCCGATGCCGGAGAGGAAGGCATCAAAGTAGCCGGAGATGCCAATCGCCACCACGGCAACAATGGCGATGTATTCCAGCAGCAGGTCCCAGCCGATAAACCAGCCGATGATCTCGCCCAGCGCCACATAGCCGTAGGTGTACGCCGAGCCCGCGCGGGGAATCATGCCCGCGAACTCTGCGTAGGACAGCGCCGCGGCCGCCGAAGCAAGGCCGGCAACGAGGAAGGAAATCAGCACCGCGGGCCCTACCCCGGGTGTGCTTTCGCTTCCTGCTGCCACCAGTCCCGCAAGGGAGAAGATGCCGACGCCGATAATGCCGCCTACGCCGATCGCCGTAAGCTGCCACAGTCCGAGTGACTTGAAGAGGCCACTGTGTTTGTTTTCTTCCTCAATGTCGTCGATGGGCTTGCGCCTCATGATCGACTGGCTCATATCTCTAGTGCTCATCAGGAACTCCTGCTTGGGGTGCGACCCCGCCGCGGCACGCCGCTAGGCGCTGTGACAGGGGTAACTCGATCCCAACAGTATGCAAGCCTGCTTGCATTAGATAAAGTGACTACTTCTAACCTATATTCGTTAGTTTCAGTTAGGAATTCCCCATGCTTGACCTCCGCCGGCTCCGGCTGCTCAGGGAACTGAGCATCCGTGGAACGCTCGCCGAGGTGGCGGAGGCATTGCAGTACAGCCCGTCGTCGGTTTCCCAGCAGCTTGCCCTGCTGGAGAAGGAAGTAGGTGTGGAGCTGCTCCGCAAGACCGGCCGGCGGGTGCAGCTCACACCGCAGGCTGAGGTGCTGGTGGCGCACACGGCCAGTCTGCTGCAGACCATGGAACAGGCGGAGGCCGACCTGGCTGCTTCCCTAACCACTGTCACCGGGACGGTCCGGATCGCGGTCTTCCAGTCCGCCGCCCTTGCACTGATGCCGGAAACGCTGACGAGGATGGCGGAGGCCTACCCGGAGGTCCGCATCGAGATGATCCAGCGTGAGCCGGAAACCGCACTGCACGAGACTTGGGCGCGGGACTTCGACCTTGTCATCGCCGAACAGTACCCGGGGCACGCTGCCCCGCGTTACCCCGAACTGGACCGCGTCCGCCTGACCACCGATGCCATCAGGCTGGCAGTTCCACCAACGTCCGTCGGCGGGCCCGCCATCAACTCGCTGGCGGACACCGCCGAACTCGCCTGGGTTATGGAGCCTAGGGGCGCCGCATCACGGCACTGGGCGGAGCAGGCCTGCCGGAGCGTCGGGTTCGAACCCGACGTCCGCTTTGAAACCGCCGACCTTCAGGCGCAGATCCGGCTGATCGAATCCGGCAACGCCGTGGCCCTGATGCCGGACCTGGTATGGACAGACCGCGGCACCACTGCCCAACTGCTGGAGCTCCCAGGCAAACCGCACCGCACGGTCTTCACGTCAGTGCGCCGCTCCAGTGCCCGGAGGCCTGCCATCCTGGCGGCAAGGGAGACGTTGGCTGCGGCCGCAGCGGCGGTGGCAACGAGCGACGCCGGGTGACCACCCGCCGTCGTAACCTTTCGTCCTCAAGGTTGTGCCTTACTGCGGCAGTGTTCCCTGCGTCACTGCGCGGGATGTCCCCCGGCGCTAGACTAATGCCGTTATGAATCGAACAATGTTCAAGTCCAAAATCCACCGGGCCACCGTCACGCACGCCGACCTTCACTACGTAGGTTCGGTCACCGTTGACCTGGACCTCCTGGACGCTGCCGACATTCTTCCCGGTGAGCTGGTGTCCATCGTGGACGTGACCAACGGCGCCCGGCTGGAGACGTACACCATCGCCGGCGAGCGCGGCTCCGGCGTCATCGGCATCAACGGTGCTGCGGCCCACCTGATGCAGGAAAACGACATTGTCATTTTGATTACTTACGCACAGATGACCACCGAGGAAGCGAAGGCCTACGAGCCCAAGGTGGTCCACGTGGACGGAAACAACCGCGTTATCCAACTGGGCAACGACCCCGCCGAGGGACTGACACCAGGGCTGCTCCGGCCCCCTTTTGCCCTTAACAACGCTTCCCTCTAACCCGGAGCGTGTGTCCCAGTACCCTCCGCCGCCGCGCCCTGCTGTCTAACTTCCAGCGGCACAACTCCCTGCGGGTTGTCCCTTGCTAGGTGTACTGGCCGGCTTCTTTGTTGTCTGGTGCATCATCCTGGTGGGCTGGTTCGTGGGCCGGCAGAAGATACTGGGTGACAACGCACGCCAGGTCCTCAGTTCCCTCACCTTCTTTGTGGCCAGCCCGGCGCTGCTGTTCGAAACGCTCAGTAAGGCACGCCTGGCCGAGGTGTTTGCGGCCCCCCTGCTGGTCGCCGCGGTATCGGCCATAGCCACCGCCGCCATCTTCTTTGCTATCGCCAAGTTCTGGCTGAAACGCTCGCTTCCCGAGTCCCTGATGTCCTCGATGGCTGCCTCGCTGGTGAACTCCGCGAATCTGGGCATCCCCATCGCAGTCTACGTCCTGGGTGATGCGAGCTACGTGGCGCCGCTGCTGATCTTCCAGCTGGCCTTTTTCACGCCGTTGTTCCTGATGATCCTGGACTCGAGCACCAGCTCGCACCGCACCACTCCCCTGAACTTCGTGGTGATGATCCTGAAGAATCCCATGATCGTCGGCTCCGCCCTGGGCTTGCTGGTGGCAGGCACCGGCTGGCAGGTTCCGCCGCTGGTTATGGAGCCCATCCACCTGATCGGCGGTGCCGCGATTCCGGCCATGCTGATCGCCTTTGGCATGAGCCTGAACGGTACCCGCCCGCTCCAGGCCTCCGCCGCCCGCCGGGTGGACACCCTGCTGGCCAGTGCCTTCAAACTGGTGGTCCAGCCGGCGCTTGCGTACGTCTTTGCCCGTTTCGCACTGGGGCTGGAGGGCCACGTGCTGTTTGCCGTCGTGGTGACTTCAGCACTGCCCACGGCGCAGAATGTTTTTGTGGCCGCAAGCCGCTACAAAACGGGCCTCACGGTGGCCAAGGACACCGTACTGATTACTACGGTGGTGGCCGTCCCGGCGATGATTGGCGTAGCGCTGCTGCTGACGTGATGGGAGTCTGATGGATAAGATGCTGGACACCGTGGTGATCGGCGGCGGAGCCATGGGTTCGGCTGCCGCATGGGCGTTGTCCCGCCGCGGCCGCCACGTGACGCTTGTGGAGCAGTTCGGGCCGGGGCACACGGTCGGGGCCTCGCACGGCGCCACGCGCAACCTGAACCCCGGCTACCAACGGCCGGAATACGTGGCCATGCTGGCTGAAGGCTTAAGCCTATGGGACGAGCTTGAGCAGGACAGCGGCGAACAGTTGCTGGCCCGAACGGGAATCGTCAACCACGGTCCCGATCCCCGGCTCCGGGACGTCGCTGACGCGCTGAACCATGCCGGCATCCGTGCCGAGTTCTTGTCCCCTGCGGCGGCAGGCGAGCGCTGGCGCGGCATCCGTTTTGACCAACAGGCACTTCATATGCCCGACGGCGGCCAGCTCAACCCGGAGGCGGCACTGCCAGCCTTCCAGCGGCTCGCGGTGGCCCGGGGCGCCGAAATGCGGCATCACACCAAAGTGGTGGCGCTTGAAGTGATGGACGACGGCGTTCGGCTCACCTTGGAGTCCGGCGCGGGCGCCGAGATGGTCACGGCCGCCCAGGTTGTGGTCACCGCCGGGGGCTGGACCGAAAAACTCCTGGCCGGCGCCACCGGAAGTAGCCGACTGCGGATTCCGAAGCTGCGGGTCACCCAGGAGCAGCCGGCGCACTTCCGGGTGACGGATGAGGGCGCCCGGTGGCCCGGGTTCAACCACATGCCGGGCACGGGCGCGGAGTACAAAAGCTGGTACTCCCCCGTCTACGGGATGCAGACCCCAGGGGAAGGGATTAAGGCCGGGTGGCACGGCGTGGGCCCGGTGGTGGACCCGGACCGGCGGTCGTTCCAGCCGGAACCCGTCCAGCTCGCCGCCCTACAGCATTACGCCCGGACGTGGCTGCCCGGGGTGGACGCCGAGTCCTTCGCGGCCATCAGCTGCACGTACACCACCACTCCGGATGAAGACTTCATCCTGGACCGGATCGGCCCTGTGGTCATCGGCGCAGGATTTTCCGGGCACGGGTTTAAGTTCACTCCCGTCGTTGGCCGCATTCTTGCCGACCTCGCCACCGGCACGCGGCCTGCCCCGGAAATCTTCCGCGCATCCCGCTAGCCGTCAGCGCGCCTTGCCGTCTTCGGCCCCGGTGGGAACCGGCTCGGCGTCGGCCTGCTTCCCCGCTGTCGCCTTGACCGCGGGCATTGCCAGCACCGCCGCCACAGTGAGAAGGCCTGCGGCCAGCGCCGCCAGGAAAACGGCACCTGAAGCGGCGACGACGGCTAATGCCTTATCGGCCCCTGCCGTGTTTTCGTACACCAAATTCGCGATGGCGCCGAACACGGCCACGCCGAGGGCGCTGCCAATGGACCGGGCGAACATGTTGGTGCTCGTCACGACGCCGCGCTCGTTCCATGCCACGCTGGACTGGGCAGCGATCAGGGTAGGGGTGGCCACCAACCCCAGGCCGAGTCCGACGACGAAGCAGCTGATGGCTATCAGCAACACGTTGGGAGTAGCCGAAGTCAGGGCAAGGACCAGAAGGCCCGCCACTGTGACGGCAATTCCGATCAGGGCGGTGGGTTTAAACCCGATCCGCAGGTAGAGCCGCCCGGCCTGCGACGCGCTGATCGGCCAGCCGAGGGTCAGCGCTGCGAGCGCCAGGCCAGCAATCAACGGCGAGGTGGACAGTGCGCCTTCCAGGAACGTCGGCACATACGAGGTCAATCCGATCATGACTGCTCCGACCCCGAAGGACACCAGCGCAGTGGTACCCAGCAGGCGCCGCGACACCACCCAGGTTGGCAGCACTGGCTCCGCGGCCCGCCGCTCCACCAGGAGGAACAGGACCAGGAGGACGGCACCCACGGCGAAGACGCCGATGCCAACCGGCGAATCCCACTCCCACGCCTGCCCGCCCTGGAGTGCGCCAAGGATCAGCAGGCTGAGCGAGCCTGCCAGGAGCGCAGCGCCGGCGTAGTCCACACGGTGCTTGGCACGCTCGACGTTTTCGTGCAGGGTCCGAAGCAGCATCCACCCCGCCAGCAGGCACAAGGGAACGTTGACCAGGAAGATGCCGCGCCAGATCCCCAGGGAGGAGAAGATGCCGCCCAGGCTGGGACCCACCACTGAGGAGACCGCCCAGACGCTGGCCAGGTAGCCCTGGACTTTGGCTCGCTCCTCGATCGAGTAGATGTCGCCGGCGATGGTGATGGACACCGGCAGCACGGCGCCCGCGCCTAGTCCCTGCAGCGCCCGGAAAGCGATCAGGGCGGGCATGCTCCAGGCGATCCCGCAGAGGATTGAACCGAGCAGGAACAGCCCTATGCCTGCCAGGATGATCGGCTTGCGGCCAACCACGTCCGATAGCTTCCCGTAGATCGGCACCGAGACGGCCTGGGCCAGCAGGTACGCAGAGAAGAGCCAGGGGAAGGACTCGAACCCGCCCACATCGCGGACGATCGAGGGAACTGCGGTGGCCACAATGGTGGAATCAATGGCTACCAGTCCGGTGGACAACATCAGCGCAATGAGGATGGGCCCGCGTTTGGAGCGGAATCCGACGCCCTCGCTGGTGGATGCCACGCTAGACCCGGGCCAGTCCGGCTGCCTGCGCGAGCAGTTCCACGGAACGCAGCCGTGCCTCGGTACCGGCGCTTTGGTGCGCCACGATGAGTTCATCGGCGTCGGCGTGCCTGCCGAATTCGTCCAGGTAGTCCATCACGACGTCGGGCGTACCCACCGCAGAGTACGTCATCATCTGCGCGACGTGCTGGCCCTGGGGTGAGTCGAGGATCATGTCCGCTTCGTCATCGGTGAACTCGCGGCCACCGCCGAAGAACAGCGACACCCGCGCCCGCTTGGTGGCCTGCATCATCGCCTGCGCCTGGGAGGCGGAATCAGCGGCAATCACGTTCACGCCCGCGATCACGTGCGGAGCCTCCAGCTGTGCTGAGGGCTTGAACTCGCGGCGGTAAAGGGCAACCGCATCCTGCAGCGCGTTGGGGGCAAAGTGCGAGGCGAACGCGTACGGCAGGCCAAGCTGGGCGGCCAGGCGCGCACCGAACAGAGACGAGCCCAGGATGTACAGCGGGACGTTGGTGCCCTTTCCCGGGGTGGCTTCCACGCCCTGGATCCGGGTGGGCCCGGTGAGGTATCCCTGGAGCTCAAGGACATCCTGCGGGAAGCTGTCGGCGGACATCGGGTCACGGCGCAGCGCGCGCATGGTGTTCTGGTCGCTGCCGGGCGCACGTCCGAGGCCCAGGTCGATCCGTCCGGGATGCAGGGTTTCGAGGGTGCCGAACTGCTCCGCGATGGTCAGTGGTGAGTGGTTGGGCAGCATCACGCCGCCGGCCCCGAGCCGGATGCTCTCCGTATGCGCGGCCACATGGGCAATGAGCACGCTCGTCGCGGAAGAGGCAATGGAAGACATGTTGTGGTGCTCGGCGTACCAGACCCGCCGGTACCCCAATTTCTCGGCGTTCTGCGCCATGGCCACGCTGCCCGCGAAACTCTCTGCCGCCGTCTGGCCCTTACTGATGGTTGCCAGGTCAAGGATGGAGAGGGGAAGAGTCACGGTGGGAGCCGACCTTTCAAAACGTTACGTGGAGTTGTGCCGGCCGGATCGCGGCGGGCACTCTGTGCATAACCACGGCGGGCCCCGTCTTATTTCAGCTTGCGTTGGAATACCCAACACACTCACCGGGTTGCCGCCCTGTACAAGGATGCCGAGAACGCTGCGGCCTGGACGTCTAACGCGGTGCAGGACGGCAACCTCAGGCAGGTCACGTCGGGGCGCCTATTCTGAGAAGGAGCCGCCCCCGATGCTCAAGGAGCCCCATGCCCGACCCAACACGACCCTTACGCAAGCTTGGATTCCTCACTATCGGACTGTTCGATCCGGCGGATCCCGCCTCGGGCCACGAATCCACTTTGCAGATCATCGAGCGTGGCGAGCGGCTTGGATTCGACAGTGCTTGACTGCGCCACCGCCATCTGCAGTTCGGGATCTCTTCCCCCGTCGCCGTGATGGCCGCCGCCAGCCAGCGCACCTCCCGGATTGAACTTGGAACCGCGGTCACCCCGCTGGGCTGGGAAAACCCATTGCGCCTGGCCGAGGACCTGGCCACCGTGGATCTGCTCGCCGGGGGACGAATCAATCCGGGGCTGAGCGTGGGGGAACCGATGCACTACGACAGCGTGAAGCACGCGCTGTACCCGGATACCTCAGGGCTGGAGGACTTCAGCTACGCCCGCGTGGATCGCCTTGCGCGCCTGATCGCAGGGGAAAGGGTGCGGGACTTTTCGGGCAGGCAGGATGTGGTCGAGGAATTCTCCAACCGCATCGAGCCGCACTCTCCCGGCCTTCGGGATCGCCTTTGGTACGGGGCAGGCAGCAGGAAGTCCGCCGTCTGGGCCGGGGCGAACGGTTTTAATCTGCTCTCCAGCAGTGTGGTCTTCCCCGAAGCGGATCAGGAACCGGACTTTGCCCACGTTCAGCAATCGCAGATTCGTGCCTTCCGTGAGGCCGCTGCAACGTCAGCTCAAGCGCATAGACCGGCCCGTGTGTCGCAGGGCCTGGTGGCCATCCCCACCGATACAGCGTCACCGGGACAGCGGGAGAAGTACCAGCGTTACGTCGATGAACGCACTCCCCGCACGCGGGCGCCGCAGGGTCCAAAAGGCATGATGTTCGCCCCGGACCTCATCGGCACCAGCGATGAAATTGCCGAGCAACTGTACGCACACGCAGGATTCCAGGAAGTGGATGAGGTGGCGTTCGCACTCCCCTTCAGCTTTGACCACGAGGACTACCTCCAGATCCTTACCGACATTGCCGGCAGGTTGGGTCCCGCCCTGGGATGGACCCCGGCGGAAGTTGGGCAGGACTCACCGGGACCGCCTATTACTTGATCCGCCCTTCCACTCACCTTGGAAGTGCACGCCTGGCAGGTTTGGCCATAGTCTGGCCATATGGGGACAAATAGCGTGAACTCCGGGGAACAGATCGACAGGCAGTCGCGCATCCTCGAAGCGGCGCTTGATCTGCTGTCCCGCCACGGTATCTCAGGCGTGAGCATGCGCGCTGTGGCCCGCGAAGCCGGGGTCGCGCTGGGGCTGGTGAACTATTACTACGACGACAAGACCAGCCTCATCCGGGCGGCCCTGCACAGGGTAGACGAGCATGACCTTAAGCTGGTTGCACCAGACCTGTCGTCGGCCCCGGACGAACAGTTGCGCAAGGCCCTGCGCCGGGTTGCGGGCGCCGAACTGCTGACCACACGGTACCTGTCCCTGCGCCTGCACCTCTGGGCCCTCGCGCAAGCCGACGAGGACTATGCAGAGATCAACGCTGCGGCTTTTGACCGGTATCTCGACGGGCTCGCTTCGCTGGTGTCCAACGCCGTCCCCGGGCTGCCGTGGGAGCAATGCAGGGAACGGGCAGCCGATATTGTCGTCGTACAAAACGGCATGTGGCTCACCGCGCTTCTTGGCATAGACAAGGCAGCTATCCAGAGAAGCATCGCCCGCACCGAGCAGATCGCGTTCGCCCCGCCGCGGGACCAATAGCCCCGCCAGGGTACCGGACATCCGGAACACCAGCTGTAGCCCGTCCCAAAGTCCTCCTTCAGTATTGAACGATTGTTCAAGGCTAGATTGAACAGTCGTTCAACATGCCCTACCTCCTGGTCACGGTTCCGCTGCTGCGCAACCGACTGCTGAAGAAGTGGCCACTCACCGACGACGGCTCCGAGTCGTTGCCGCCGTCGCAGGAGGAGGCGCCCTGCCGTACCGCCTGACGATCCGGCATCAGACGGGAGTGCTGGCCGAACACGCCGCGGCCGTGGCAGCACATCCGTCCTCGGGCCCCGCCCTGCAGGCAACGCCGGTGGAAAACCGTGGTGCGGAGGTCAAAGTACCTTGGAGCTGCTGGGGCCCATCCCAAGGGCTGGGCCCACCGCTAAGCTAACGGCATGGCCAACAAAACCACAGCAGAGAAGCTTGCCACCATCCAGAAGGGGTACACGCTGGAAGGGGCCGCCATCGAGCTCGGTGCCGCCATCGTGGACGGCGAACTCCACAAGGAGGCGCAGGTCCGCCTGCCGCTGGCTATGATGAACCGGCAT
The DNA here is from genome assembly GCF_059089965.1 of Arthrobacter sp. SPT-J7. Classification (NCBI taxonomy): domain Bacteria; kingdom Bacillati; phylum Actinomycetota; class Actinomycetes; order Micrococcales; family Micrococcaceae; genus Arthrobacter; species Arthrobacter sp. SPT-J7. Next base: position 2,608 of record NZ_JBNHFF010000045.1, on the reverse strand, counting down.
GGCCTGGTGGCGGGCGCCACCGGCACCGGCAAAACCGTCACGCTGCACATGATGGCCGAACAGCTGTCCACCGCCGGTGTCCCCGTCTTCCTGGCGGACATCAAGGGAGACCTCTCGGGCCTCGCCACGGCAGCCACGGGCAGCGAAAAACTTGCGGCACGCACCGAGAGCATCGGCCAGGCCTGGCAGGGCAGGACCTTCCCCGTAGAGTTCCTCGCCCTGGGCGGTGACGGCAACGGCGTTCCGGTCAGGGCAACGGTGACCTCCTTCGGCCCCATCCTGCTCTCGCGCATCATGGAGCTGAACGACACCCAGGAATCCAGCCTGCAGCTCGTGTTTTACTTTGCGGACAAGAACGGCCTGGAGCTGACCGACCTGAAGGACCTCAGGGCTGTCATTCAGTTCCTTACGTCGCCGGAGGGCAAGGACCAGCTGGAGGAGCTGGGCGGGTTGTCCAAAGCCACCGCGGGCGTGATCCTGCGGGGACTGGTGACCCTCGAGGCCCAGGGATTGGAGAAGTTCTTCGGCGAACCGGAATTCGATACCGCCGAGCTGCTGCGGACTGCCCCGGACGGCCGCGGCGTGGTGACCTGCCTGGAACTGCCCACCCTGCAGACCAAGCCCATGCTGTTCTCGACCTTCCTGATGTGGCTGCTGGCCGACCTCTTTGAGGACCTGCCCGAAGCCGGCGACCTCGACAAACCGAAACTCGTGTTCTTCCTCGACGAGGCACACCTCCTCTTTAGCGATGCCTCCAAGGCGTTCCTGGAGGCCATTACCACCACCGTCCGGCTGATCCGTTCCAAGGGTGTTGGCATCTTCTTCGTCACCCAGACGCCCAAGGACGTGCCGGCTGATGTCCTCGGCCAGCTGGCCAACCGGGTGCAGCATGCCCTTCGGGCCTTCACTCCGGAGGACGCGAAAGCGCTGAAGGCGACAGTCTCCACGTTCCCGATGAGCGACTACGACCTAGAAGAGACCCTGACGTCCGCGGGGATCGGCGAAGCCGTGATCACCGTCATGAACGAGAAGGGTGCACCCACGCCTGTGGCCCATACCCGGCTGCGCGCCCCTGAATCCGTGATGGGCCCGAGCGACGAGGCCCTGGTGAGAAGCACGGTGGCCGGGTCGGCTTTGCTGGGCAAATACGGGACCGCCGTTGACAACCCCTCGGCCTACGAAAAGCTCACCGGCAAGGCGGCTGCTCCCACCGGCCCGGCTGCGCCCGGCGGACCTCCCGTTCCCGGCGCCGGCGTTCCTGGCGCTGACGCAGGCGTCGACATCGATGCCGAGGCGCGGCGGATTGAAGAGGAAATCCTGGGCCGGCCCAGCAGCAGGCCTGCACCCACCAGGAACAGCGGCCGCCGCGCCCCTGCTGATGTCCCGCGAACTACCCGCGAGGAGTCCGGTGACAGCATGATGGGCGACCTTGGAGGTGTCCTCGGCGGTGCACTCGGCGGCGGGCTGAAAAGCATGGCCCGGTCCATCGGAACACAGCTGGGACGCGAGCTGCTGCGCGGCGTTTTTGGCACGTCCTCCCGGCGCCGCCGCTGACCGGAGCCGCAGCCGTGCACTGACTCAACTGCAGCCGTCGGCGACATGGCAGGTAACGTATGGAACGTGCAAATGAGTCAAGCGTTGGTGAGGATCGCAGCCGGATGGCTGCTGGGCCTCATGCTTGCTGTTGCCGGCGCCATCGTTGCCGTGAACCTCGTGAACGATACTGTGGCCAGTCCTCAGCAGCCGGTGCGCGAGTATCTGGACGCCTTGCAAAGCGGCGACGGCGGCAAGGCACTCGGACTCCTGAGGGCAACGGTACCGCCCAGCAATGCTGCCATGCTCGACGGCACGGCCCTGCAGACCGCCGCGTCCCGCCTGGCCAACGTGAACATCGGAGAGGCCGAGGAGCGACCGGGCGCCCAGGTGATGGTGCCCTTGGAATACACGATCGACGGGAGCCGCCTCCGCACTGAGTTCCTGCTGCAGAAGACCGGAACTGAGTGGATCTTCTTCAACACGTGGGCGTTTGTCCCGTCCCGGCTGCCCACAGTCGATGTCACCGTGGTCAATGCCAGCGAGGCCACCGTCAACGGAGTGGACGTCAATATGCCGAACGGCCGGAACTCCTTCGCCGTTTTCTACCCGGGCGAATACGAAGCCACGGTGAACGGGGAGTACTTTTCCGCGCCAGCCACCCGTGCCACAGTGACCGCCCGGGATGTCCCGGTGGCGCCGCTCAACCTGCTGACACAAGCTACGGACGACCTGAAGACGGACGTGGCGGCCAAGGTGAAGGAATTCCTGGACGGCTGCGCAGCCCAGGCAGTCAAGGAGCAGAAGCTCCAGCCGGACTGCCCCTTCTACTACGCCAGCAACAACCGGGTCCAGGACGGCACCATAAAATGGGCCGTGACTGAGTACCCCAACGTGGCCATCGAGCCCTTCGACGGGCGCTGGGTGGTGGCACCGCTGGACGGCAAGGCAAAGGTGGAGGCGCTCCAGCAGAACCTGTTCACCGGCGCCTGGTACCCGCTGGACGAAGAGGTGGACTTCAGCTTCACCACCCGCCTGGACGTCTCCGGTGACACGATCAAAGTAACGCCGCTGC
>NZ_JBNHFF010000044.1:0-18155 GCF_059089965.1 Arthrobacter sp. SPT-J7 | reverse complement strand
GGCCGGGCCGGCTTTACGCGCAGGCGGAACGGTCTCGACGACGGCGACCACGGCCTGGGTGCCGGCCGGCCCGACGCCGGTAATTGCCGCCAGCCGGACGGAGTCCAGGCGTTCGATGGCCTGTTCCGCGCCGACCGGCGTCACCACGGCACCTGGCGCCGTCACAACATGGGCGAGGCGGCCCTCCACCCACAGCCGGCCGGCAGCGTCGAAATGCCCCACATCGCCGGTGCGGTGCCACCCGGGCAGGCTGGCGCTCTCCCGCTGGGTCAGCCACAGCCGGTCATAGGCTTCCTTGACGTGCGGGGCGCTGACCAGGATTTCGCCGGTCACCCCGGCCTCAGTGACGGGCTGGGACCCGCGTGCGGTGCCATCTTCGGACAGTGGGACGATGGCCACCCGGGCGCGATGCACCGGCCACCCCACGCACACACCGTTGCCTGCTCCCGGCACCGTGCCCGCGGCAGCCTCGGCGTCGGCGGCCTGGATTTGTTCGAGGCTGATGTCGGTGACAGGGAGCGTCTCAGTCATCCCGTACGGGGTGTGCAGCGAGGCCTTGGGCATCAGCTGCTGAACCTCGGCCAGAAGCGGCTCCGGGACGGGGGCGCCGGCAGACAGCAGCAACTCGATGCCCTGTAAGGCCTGATGCCCTGCGGCACTCAACCCATCCCGGTTGGCGAGGACATTGCGCAACGCGGCGGGCGAGGCGAAGACCGCCGAAGCGTCTATCGCCGCGGCGGCATCAGCGAGCGCACTGGACGTCAAGGTTCGTGGCGCGGTGACGTCCATGGCCGGCGTCACGGACACCGCCCCGAGCGCCGGTCCCAGCAGGGCAAACGGTGCGAAGCCCGCCACCAGCCGGGCACCGGAACGGATTCCGAGGGTTTGGGCCACCGTGTCCCGCATCGCGGCCAGCTGCCGGTGGGTATAAAGCACACCTTTGGCGGGGCCGGTGGAGCCGGACGTGAAGAGGACGGCGGCCGGGGCATCCGGGTCCACGGCGTCCGGCAACTGAGCGGAAGCGCGTGCGGCGCCGGATCGGGCCAGGGTTTCGAGGGAAGTTTCGACGCCCAGCATCCGACGGCGGGCGGCGGGGAGCTCCCGCACACTGATGCGGCGTCCCGGCCAGCCGAGCACGGAGGCAGCCGCGAGCGCCTTGTCGATTCCGATAAGGAAGTCTGGGGTGGCACCTTTCACGGCGCGGCTCAGTCCCTTGGTTCCCAGTCCGGCGTCGGCCACCACCACCACGGCGCCCAGCCGCAGGCAGGCGTAGAGGGCTACCGTCAGGTCCACCCCGGGCGGAACCATCAGGCTCACCCGGCTGCCGCTTCCCACTCCGGCTTCCTGCAGCCCCGCGGCGAGGTCCAGGATGTTCCGGTCCAGCTGCTGCCAGCTGAGCTTGCGGGCCACCGTTCCGTCCGGCGCCATTTCCGCGACGGCGGCCTCTCCTCCTGCCGGCCCTGCCGCCTGCTCGCCGAGCAGGCCCCACAGGGGCCGGAAGGCCGGCAGCTCCGGCTCGCTCACGTTCGGCAGGTCCTGGCCGTAGGGTGTTAGGTCCTCCGCTTCCGCGGAATTGCCGTCGGCACTAAAGTTCTCCGCGAGCCACTGGAAAACCGGCGCGGCGATGTTCCGGTCTTCCGCCACGAGGTGGCCGGCGCCTTCGAAGCGGTGCACGTCGGCGTGCGGAAGCCTGCTGATGAGGTCCTTGAGGTACCGGTCCGAAAAGATGGGATCCCTTGGCCCCCAGAGCATCAGCGCCGGGACCGTCAACCCGTGCAGCCCTTCCGCCACCCCCGTAAGCGCAGGAAAACTGGGATGGGAGGCATTCACGGGAATGTCCGCCACAAAGTTCCCCACCCCGGCCCGGCGGTCGGCTCCGCGGTAGGGGGCCATATAGGCGTTGCGGATGCCGGCGGGCAGCGGCGGGTGGGCCAAGGAGTGCGTCACCCGCAGAAAGGCGTCCGACGTCGTGGTTCCCCACTTGTGCACGGCGGGGTGCAGGGCCAGGCGCAGGGCGGGCGGGATTTCCGCATTGGAGGGCTGGTGGACGGCAGTGTTGGTCAGCACCACACCGGTGAGGAGCTGCGGGTGTGCCAGTGCCCAGCCCAGGCTGATCACGCCGCCCCAGTCGTGGCCCACCGTCACCACAGGTCCGTCCAGGCCGAGGGCGTCCGTCAGGTCACCGAGATCGTTGATCCGGTCGGCCAGCCGCCGGAAGGTGCCGGTGCGCTCCGAGTAGCCCATGTCCAGCTGGTCCACCGCCACAACGCGCCACGGGTGGGTTGGATCCGAACCGGCGGCCAGCAGCGTCCGCCACAAATAGGACCAGGTGGGGTTGCCGTGCACGCACAGCAGGGTACCGGCGGGAGCCAGGCCGAGGCGGGAGAGCTGGGCGCCATTGTCCAGCAGGTGCCAGCGGCGCACATCGGCGTCGGACGTGGACGCAACCTCGATTTGGCGGGACCATTCCGGGTCCACGCCGGGCCAGTCCGCGGCTACCAAACGATTTCCATCATGGCGGTGTTCAGCCCGGATCCGACACCCATACAGAGGACCCGGTCCCCCGCTTCCAGGGATTGCGCTTCGGCGGCAAGGGTCATGGGGAGGGACGCCGGGCCCACATTGCCCCAGTGCGGGAACGTGATGGGCACCTTGGCAGGGTCCAGGTCGATGGCGTCGATTATGGCCTGCGTGTACGCATTGCTGACCTGGTGCGTGACGTAACGGTCCATGTCGGCCCAGTCCCACTCGGGCCGGGCTTCGTGCCAGGCGTCGACGACGAGCTGGAGGCCACCGTCGAGCAGGCCTTTTGTGTCGGTAGCCATGCCGTCAATGCCGCCCACGCACAACTCGTGGTGTTCGGTGCCGGCGCGCATTACCCCGCCGACGATCCGGTGCGCGCCGGGGTGCTCGTCCGCCGGGCCCAGGACGGCGGCGGCAGCCCCGGAACCCAGGGTAAGGGTGGCGAACTCCCGGTTGAAATCCTCGCGTGTGGTCTCGGGCCGCTGGAGGCGGGCCAGCGTGGCCTCCTGCGTTGCCTCGGCATCTTCGGCGTTGACGATCATCGCGTACTTGATCTGGCCGGAATCGATCATGTTGGCCGCCAGGGTCAGGCCGTTCACGAATCCCAGGCAGGCGTTGGCCAGGTCGAAGTTCATGGCCGACGACGGCAGGCCCAGTCCGTGGTGGATCTTCACCGCGACGGACGGTTCCAGGTTCCGCCGCGTGACCGAGGTGTTGATCAGCAGGCCCACCTCAGAAGGTTCGACGCCGGCCTCGGCGAGGGCCTTCGCGCCCGCTTCCGCGGCAGCGTCATCAAAGGACGTCCCGGCCGCCCACCAGCGGCGGTGCGTGACGCCGGCAACCCGCTCGAGCAGCCGGGGCGGAAACTTCAGCCGCTGCAGGGTCGAAGCCAACCTGCGGTCGAAATCCGTGGAGCTCACGATCCTCGGAGCCTCCACGCTGCTTACCGAAAGCAGCGCGGTGTTGCTGTGCCGGAATGTTGCATTTCCTGCCAATTCAAGCCCCTGTTCGTGTCCGTCCTGCAGCCATGCGCTGACAGTACGTTAGCCGACTGACCCGAGACGCGATGGTAAGCATGCTTAGGATATGTTACAGGCGGATCCACGGGCCGCCAACCGTGGTTTTGGCGGCAGGCCTCCTCGGCATGGCTGCCAGGAGCGCGGCCTGCTCATTCAAATAGTGGCGAGGGCGCCCCTGGCACTTTCCACCAGAACATGGGTGCCCGCCTGGACATGGACCACTTCACCGTCAATCTGGCAGGGAACAGCATTGCGCGTGGTGAAGGAATAACTGCTGACACTGGGCTGATGCCCCAAACCCAGCGTGACGGCCCGAAGGGTCATCAGCGCCATCTTCCAGCGCCCGGCATGAGGCAGCGTCACCACCTCGAAGTGCCCATCGTTGGGATGGTGCGACTCGCTCACCGTCCCATACTTCGCCATCCGGGAAATGTTGGCCAGGATAAGGCTGTCGAACTGCGCGGTGGCCCCGTCGTCCCGCACCAGCTCGAACGGCCTGAGGTGGGAAAGCGTCCGGGCCACGGAGATGAGTTCGAGGACTTTCCCCTTTCCGCCCTTTTCGATTCCGATCGCCATCAACGGCGTCAACCCGAACCCCACATAGGAGTGGGCGTACTGGACCTGCTCCCGCTGTGCACCGCGGAACGTTATGCGCAAAAGGTCAATGCGGCGGATACGGCTCGCGCGGATGGCCTCCGTAAGCGTCCTTACCGGCATGCTCCTGTGATGATCATTGGCATTGCCTGCAGGGAGCACCGTGCAAACCGTGTTATCGGCAGGAACGTCCATCACGCCGTTGACCACCTCGTTGTACCCACCGTCGCCGCTGACCGAAACGATGAGCGGGAACCCGTTCAAGGCCGCGGACCGCGCCAAGTCACGGGCGTGCCCCGCAAAGTCCGTGGGCAGCAGCTCGACGGGCAGGCCCGGCAGATCCGTGGCGATCTCCTGCTGCAGGGCATCAATCCGTGTGGCCATTCCTGCCTTGTTCGGATTGAAGATCAGGACCACCCGGTCAAAGGGGGCGGCAGGTGTCCGGTCATCAGTCAAGGTGCGCATCCTCCCAGGCCCTGTTTTGGTCAGGTCCAGCCTAGCTCCGGACAGGCTCGTCCCACATAACCCTGGCCGCTGTGGCCGCTTCGGCATCCCTGCCGTCGCCGGCGCCTGAAAGTTCAGCGAGGCCAGCGTCGGCGGGCAGCGTCAGAAGGCCATGCGTTCGGTGGGACCGTACCAAGCCGGCCTTCCGTGGCCGAACAGGACAAGCCGTGGCTGGAGGTCTGCCAGGCGGCGCATGGATTCCCGGTTGCGCTCGGGCGACCACGTCAGGATGCCTGGCGGCTTTGAGAGGCCGCGGAGATTGAAGAAGACGTCCCCGCAGATCAGCACCCGGTCCGCTTCACGCCACAGGGCGACGTGTCCTGGCGTGTGCCCGGGGACATCAAGGACAGTAAAACCAGCGACGTCGTCACCCTCCTTCAGCAGCCGGTCCACCTGGTGTCCTGGCGCCATTTTGTACTTTCCCATGAGCCGGGACAGCCGCGCCGGCCCCGTGACTGCCTTGCCTGATTCGACCGACGGGGCGTCCGCTGCCCCGGCCCAGAGCGGAATGTCGAGCTTGGTGCAGATGGAACGCGACGAACCGAAGTGGTCAGGGTGGGCGTGGGTAACCAGGTTCGCTTCCAGGGTGAGCCCGCGCGTCTGGCGCAGGATGCGGCGGCTCGCTGCCACAGTGCCTGCGTCCACGAGGATGTCTTCCACGAGGTAGACGTTGATTTTGTTGCGGGGAAAACCGGCCAGCTGACGGACTCCTGGGGCAAGCTCGAACATACGATGCCTCGCTGTCTCTGTTAAGCGTTTCCTGCAAGGATGGGCCGCCGTCGTCACATCTTCAAGGCTGGACACTCCGCGGACGGTTCAGGTACGGGTGGGAGGTCCCGGTGAAACCCCCTAGCCTTGGAACATCGGACACAGAGCCTCATAGCTGTTCCCTGGTTCCTGTGCCGGTCACCCCTCTTTGGACCACCCTGGAAAGGAATGCACTCATGCGGATACTCGTGGTCGGAGCCGGAGCCACAGGCGGGGCCTTCGGTACGCTCCTGCAGGAAGCGGGCCGGGACGTCACGTATCTGGTGCGGCCGCGCAAGCAGGAAGTCCTTCGCCGGGACGGGCTACGCTTCATCTCCCCCACCGCTGACCGGACGCACCCCGTGCAAACCGTCACCGCCCCTGACGGGACAGGGACCTTCGATCTGATCCTCATCACGGTCAAAGCCACGGCATTCGAGGGCGTGCTGGGCGAGCTGGGCGCTTTCGTCGCGCCTGGAACCGCCATCATTCCCATCCTCAACGGCATGGCCCATGTGGACCGCCTTGAGCAGCTGTACCCGGGACAGGTGCTCGGCGGCCTGGCCCGGATCGTCGCCACTCTTGACGGCGATGTGGTCCGCCAGCAGACGGCCCTGACCTCCCTTACGGTGGGCGGGCTTGATGGAAACGCTGTTCCTGCGGAAATTTCCAAGGCCCTGGACGTGCCCGGCGTCGACTTTTCGGTGCCCGACGACGTAATGGGCGCGCTGTGGGAGAAATGGGCATTCATCGCGGCCGCGGGAATCGTCAATTGCCTGTTCCAGGCGCCGGTTGGCAGGATCATCAGCGCCGGCGGGCGGTCAAAGATTCTGGAGGCCATCGCTGAAACAGAAGCGGTGGCGGCCTCGGCAGGATATCCCGTTTCCGACGCCGGCCACGGGCAAGCGGTAGGTTTGCTCACCGAACCCGGATCGGCCTTCACGTCCTCCCTGTACCGGGACCTCAAGGCCGGGCTCCCCTCGGAAGCCGAGCACATCCTCGGTGACCTCGCCCGGCGAGCGCGGGACCTCAACGTCCCGACGCCGCTGTTGGACCTCACCCTCATCCAGATCAGGGCGCGCCTCCCGCTCTGAAGGCAGCGGTCTACTCAACCATTCCGGGATGCACTGGAACAAAATCAATTTTGTTGCCGGAGTTCGTCCGGCCTGCAGACGTCCTGGAGTATCCGCGCGCGTCGAGGTCGTTCTTGGCGCGGAATTCGGCGAGCGCTGCATCGTAGGCCTTGTTCAGGGCCAGGCCTGAGAACTCCCCCGTGCTGCCGTCGGTGAAAGTGATCCTGATGCGGACGCTGGCCGGGTAGTGCCGGTTCATCCGGATAAAGCCTTCTGCGTCCTGCTGGAGAGTAATCACGGGAATCTGCTTTCGTTATGGGATTAAACTCCAGTGTGGCGCAGATCGTGCGCCTTGCGTACCACCCCAGGCCGCCCTCGGACTGGCCCTTGATGCCCGAATGGACCAACACCGATAATTTGTGCAACACTTCACAGGTTTGTGTGGTGCGCGCCACGACGTCCACCGACTACGCGCAACACTAAAGCGCCTCACCCACGCTCTTCCTTGGAGGGAACCCACACTCATGAGCGATGTTTTATCCGCCATCAACAACGTGATCTGGAGCGACTGGCTGGTTTATCTTTGCCTCGCCACCGGTGTCTACTTCTCCATCCGTTCACGCTTCCTGCAGGTGCGGCACGTCAAAGGCATGATCGAGCAGCTGGTCCGGGGTGAGAAGTCCGCTTCCGGCGTCTCCTCCTTCCAGGCTTTGGCGATGTCACTGTCCGGCCGCGTCGGCACCGGCAACGTCGCCGGTGTCGCCACCGCGATCGCCTTTGGCGGACCGGGTGCCCTGTTCTGGATGTGGGCGGTCGCTTTCCTGGGCGCGTCGACGTCGTTCATCGAATCGACCCTGGGCCAGATCTATAAAACCCGCGACCCGCTCACCGGCGAATACCGCGGCGGCCCGGCCTACTACTTCTCCCGCGCCTTCGCCCACACCAAGGGCGCCCGCTTTTTCAAGGTCTACGGCTACGTCTTCGCCGCCGTAACCGTCCTCGCCTGCGGCGTCCTGCTGCCGGGCGTCCAGGCCAACTCGATGGCCACTGCGATCAGCGGCGCCTGGACCCTCCCGTCCTGGACTGTTGCCCTCGGCTCCGTCATCCTCCTGGCGTTCGTTATTATCGGCGGCGTCAAGCGCATCGCCAATGTGGCGGCGTTCGTGGTGCCGTTCATGGCCCTGGGCTACATCATCCTTGCCCTGATCGTCGTCTTCATCAATGCCGCCCAGCTGCCGGGAATCCTTTCCCTGGTGTTCCGCAGCGCGTTCGGCATGGACTCGGCCCTCGGCGCCGTCATAGGCCTGGCCGTGATGTGGGGCGTCAAGCGCGGCGTCTACTCCAACGAGGCCGGCCAGGGTACGGGCCCGCACGCCGCGGCCGCGGCCGAGGTGTCCCACCCGGCTAAGCAGGGCCTGGTCCAGGCCTTCGCCGTTTACATCGACACGCTGTTCGTGTGCTCGGCCACCGGCTTCCTGATCCTCTCCACCGGCGCCTACCGCGTCTTCTCGGGAGGCACTGAGGACGGTGAGGTCCTGGTTGAGGGCGGCCTGCTCTCTGCCACGGCCGTTGTCGGGCCCCAGTATGTGCAGACCGGGTTCGACTCCGTCTTCCCCGGCTTCGGCGCCGCGTTCATCGCGGTCACGCTGATCTTCTTCTGCCTGACAACGGTCATTGCCTACTACTACATGGCGGAGACCAACCTGCGCTTCCTCGTCGGCAACTCCTCCAAGAAGCTCATTCCCGGTGTCCGGGCCAGCGTGGGCCGCGTAACCACCATGGCTTTGCAGGTGGCGATCCTCGTCGCCGTCGCCTACGGCTCCGTTAACACCGCCGCCGACGCATGGGCCATGGGCGACATCGGCGTGGGCCTCATGGCATGGCTGAACATCATCGGCATCCTGGTCCTGCAGAAGCCAGCCCTCAAGGCCCTCAACGACTTCGAACGGCAGCAGAAGCTCGGCCTCGATCCGGTGTTCGACCCGAAGCCGCTCGGCATCATCGGGGCCACCTTCTGGGAGTCCTACAAGCCGGCTGGTCGGGAAAGGGAATCCGCGAAGATGTAGCACGGCGCGCATGGCAAGATGCCCGGCTCTTCGAGGCCGGGCAGGGTGCAAACAGAAGACCCCGGGATGCATCATCCGGGGTCTTTTGTTTGCCGCGGCTCAGCCCATGATGAGGTTCAGGATAAACAGCAGCGGGATGGACCCCGCCCATACCGCCGTGGTGATACCTGACCAGCCCCGGAGCGCGGCAGTGCCCTCGAGTCCGGTGAAGCGGGTAACCACCCAGAAGTAGGAGTCATTGAAGTAGCTCAGGATCATTGAACCGGCGGTGCAGGCCACCGCGGCCACCAGCGGGTCGATACCCAGCGTGCCCACCAGCGGTGCTGTGACGGAGGCAGCCGTAATCATCGCCACCGTACCCGACCCCTGGGCCAGCCGGACAAGCGTGGCTACCAGGAACGGGACCAGGAAGGCAGGCAGTGCGGTGCCTGCAATCGCCTCGGCCAGGGCATCGCCCACACCTGAGCTGCGCAGCACCTGCCCCAGCGCGCCGCCCGCACCCGTGATCAGCAGGATGAGGCCGGCAGAGGCAGCAGCGCTGGCAAACCAGCCCTGGACTTTGGTGCGGGGCGTCCACCGTGGCAACAGCACGTAGACGGCCAGCAGCACGCCAATGATCAGTGCGATCACCGGGTTGCCGATGAAGAGGAAGGGAACAACCCAATCCGAGGGCTCGTAGTCTCCGCCGACAACCCCCTGCGCGTTCTGGTCGATTGCGCCCGTGACGGTGTTCAGGACGATCAGCAGCAGCGGCACCAGCAGCGGCAGTGAGCCGACAAATGCGCTGACCCGGTGCTCCTTGGCGCCGGGAGGCGGGGTGCCCAGTTCCAATTCAGGACCCTCGGGAAGTTCCGTCCGGGCCGCACCGCCCTCACGGTCAGCGGGGGCTGTCCCCGGGGTGTCCTCCAGGGTTCCTACTCCCCCGCCAACCCGTGCCGTCCGGCCGTACACCGCGGTGCGGACTTCCTCGTTGATGGAGGTTTCCAGCTTGGGACCCATCCATTTCGCATACACAACCACAATCGGGAGCAGGAGGACGGTGAAGACCAACCCCGTGAGGATGACTGCCCCCAGGTCCGCGCCCAGCAGGCCGGACACGGCCAACGGGCCGGGGGTCGGCGGCACGAGGTGGTGCGTCAGGGTCATGCCCGCGCCCAGGGCCAAGGCCAGGGTTACATAGCCTGCCCGCTCCACCCGGGCAATGGAGCGGGCCAGCGGGTTCATGATCACGTAACCGGAATCGCAGAATACCGGGATGGATACCAGCGCGCCGACGCTGCCCATCGCCCAAGGCTCCCTGCCTTTGCCGAACAGCCGAAGGAAGGCCAGGGCCAGCGCGTGCGCGGCGCCGGAGACCTCGAGGATCTTGCCGATGGCAACTCCAAGACCTATCACGATGCCAATGGAGGCGAGGGTGTTGCCGAAGCCGGTAGTGATTGCGCTGACGATGTCCAGTGGGGCCTGGCCTGCCACAAGGCCGGTCACGAGGGCGGCTATGAGCAATGCTACGAAAGCGTCAAGCCGGGTGCGGAGCACGAGCACGACGATTGTGGCGATGCCCAGTACCAGCGCAAGCAGTAGTTGTAAGTCCACGTTGATGCCCTCCTTCGGTAACAAAGGCTCAGGCGGTCTGCCCGGGCACTCCTCGAAGGACGCCAACGTTCCGGCGGAATTGACTCCATCGAGTGACGAGTGCCACACTATCCGCACCCAAGGCCCCTCACAAGCTCCACCACCACTGTTCGCAGCCCTGCGGCAACCACGAGTGCTTTATCAGTGACCAGGAATCAACCCAGGAGTTGAAACAGCATGACCGAAACTGCCGAATTGCCCGCCGAACGCACCGCGGTCCTTACCGGAGCCGCCTCCGAACGCGGTATTGGACGCGCCACGGCCGACCGCTTGGCACGAGAGGGGTGGAACATCGCCATCCTGGACATAGATGGTGAAGCAGCCGCCGCGGCGGCAAAGGACATTGGGGACAAGTACGGCGTGAAGGCGCTCGGCCTGCAGGCGGATGTTTCGGATGAAGCTTCCATCGACGCCGCTATCAGCCGCGTGGAGGCTGAACTGCCCCCCATTGTGGGCCTGGCGAACATCGCCGGCATCAGTTCCCCGCGCACCTTCATGGAAGAAACCAAGGAAGGCTGGGAACGCGTCTTCGCGATCAACATGACCGGCACTTTCCTCGTCACCCAGCGCGTCCTCAAAGGCATGATTGAGCGCAGGATCGGACGGATAGTCAGCATCTCGTCCATCTCGGCCCAGCGCGGCGGCGGCACCTATTCCAAGGTCGCCTACAGCTCGGCCAAGGCCGGCATCATCGGATTCACCCGGGCGCTGGCACGCGAGATGGGCGAGCACGGTATAACTGTCAACTGCATTGCTCCCGGGCCCGTGGACACGGACATCATGGGCGGCACCCTGACCGAAGAGCGGAAAAAGGACATGTCCAAGGACATCCTGGTGGGCCGGGTAGGAACAGTGAAGGAAGTAGCTGCCTTGATCGCCTTCCTCATGGGAGAGGACGCCGGCTACATCACCGCGGCAACGTACGACATCAACGGCGGACTGCAGATTTCCTAGGCAGGTTCCACCTCAGGCAGCGGTGGAAATGACGGGCCGGATACCTGGCAATTCTGGTACTCAACCACAAATGTGATACTCCGGTACGTATGTCTTCATCAAAATCGTCCACTACGGGATCAGCGGCCGAAGAACGCAGCGCCCGCATCGCCGTCACGCTCTTTCCCCTCCTGATCCTCGCCGGCGGAGCGGTGGCACTTACCGCGCCAACAGCCTTCACCGGCCTGGCCCCCTGGATCACTCCCCTGCTGGGAGTCATCATGTTCGGCATGGGCCTGACCCTCACGCCTCCTGACTTCGCTGTCATCGCAAAACGGCCGGTCCCAGTAGTTATCGGTGTTGTGGCGCAGTACGCCATCATGCCCCTGCTGGGCTGGCTGATCGCGGCGGCGCTCGGCTTGCCGCCGGCCCTGGCCGCGGGCGTCATCCTGGTGGGCTGCTGCCCTGGAGGAACGGCGTCGAACGTGGTGTCCTACCTTGCCAAGGGCGACGTTGCCTTGTCTGTTGCCATGACAACTGTTTCCACCCTGCTTGCTCCGCTGTTGACCCCCGTGCTGGCACTGTGGCTGGCAGGCCAGTACATGCCGGTGGACGCAGGTTCGATGGCGTGGTCCATCGTCCAGGTTGTGCTGATCCCTGTGCTGCTGGGACTTGTGCTTCGCACCTTCCTGCCGCGCCTGGTCACCAGGGCGCTGCCTGCCCTCCCCTGGATTTCCGTCCTCGCCATCACCCTTGTAGTGGTCGCGGTCGTCGCCGGAAGCGCGAAGGCAATCTTCACTGCCGGCTTGCTGGTCCTCGCCGCCGTCATCCTGCACAACGGCCTGGGGTACGCCCTCGGCTACGGCGCGGCCCGCCTGTTCAAGCTGCCCGTTCCGTCCAGGCGCACCACCGCAATCGAGGTCGGCATGCAGAACTCAGGCCTGGCAGCAGCACTGTCACGGCAGTATCTGACTCCCGAATCGGCCCTGCCCGCCGCCATCTTCTCGGTGTGGCACAACGTCTCCGGTGCGGTCCTCGCCGCCTACTGGCGCCGCCGCAGCAGCACTCCTGCCCTGCGCGACGGCGAATCAGCTCCGGTGGCTGTTACCGAGTAAGTTCCCGGGACTGGAACAGGCCACACAAAAAAAGCGCCTGCCGCCCCTTTCTTCAGGAAAGGGGCGGCAGGCGCTTTGTTGCTTTTGCGTGGGTTAGCCGACGCGGGTGTAACTGATTTCCGTCTTTCCTGCCGGAGCAGAATGAAGCGTCACGTACGTGCCCTGGGCTTTGTTGGCATTGCCGGGAAGGACGCCGGGCAGCGAAACGTAGTTTCCCTCGACGCGGACTGGAACTTCCCGGTCAGCCGGGAGGCTGACGTAGCTGCCGCCACGCGGTGTGGAGTTGTTGACGGTTGTTCGAGTTTCCTGGGTTACGGCCAGTTCGGACTGCAGAGTCATGTGATCTCCTGTGGTTGTGGGGGCTTTCCGGCGTCGCCGATGCTGGTGCAGTACCTCCTGCGCCATTCGGAAGGGGGCGCGGGCGCAAGCATGGGCAGTCAGACGCGGCGGCCGACTGCCGGCACGCTGGGACGTTAACCCTGCGGCAGCACTCAAGGGCTTCGGCGGCCTACCAACAAGTCTACGAAATTAATATGAGGAACTCACAATAAGGTGCTTGATCTCACGGGGGTTCGTCCCCGCCGTTCCCGTGACAGCTGCAAGTGTTTGTTTTCCGGTGGTCCGCGCAATACCGTGAAGGGACGGTCGGCCGAAGCAGGTGCAGCCATGCGGACTATTTCGCGGTTATGGCGCTGCCTGCTGCTGTCCTTGCTCCTGGCGGGGGTCCTCAGCGCTTCCACTCCCGCGATGGCAACACCGCCCGCCCGCGCTCCCACTGGCTTCGCGGACTCTGCCCAACCCTACGCAGCTGTGGACTCCTTCCTGCGGGAACAGCTCGAAACCCTGGGGATTCCCGGTGCCGCGGTCGCCGTCGTACGGGATGGAACCCAGGTGCACGCCGCCGCTTTCGGCCGCGCGGACCCCACCGGACGGCCAATGACCGCCCAGACTCCGGTACTGCTGGCCTCCACCAGCAAGTCACTGACGGCCATCGCCGTGATGCAGCAGGTGGAGGCAGGGCGCCTGCGGCTGGATGAGCCGGTCCAGACCTATCTGCCCTGGTTCACCCTGGATGACCCCCGTTCGTCGGCGATTACCGTCCGGCACCTGCTCCATCAAACAAGCGGCATGTCAGCCAAGGACACGGCCTTCGAAGCGTCACTGCATCAAGACCCGGCAGCCCTTGAAGAAGCGGTGCGCGCACTGGCCAGCTCTCCGCTGGCAGGAGAACCGGGGCAGCGTTTCCACTATGCCAGTGCCAACTACAACGTCCTGGGCGTCCTGGTGCAGACCGTCGCCAAGCAGCCCTTCGGGGACTATCTGGAACAGCACGTTTTCGGTCCACTGGAGATGGTCCACAGCCATCCGACGGCGGCTGCGGCCAGGGAGGACAGCGCGGCTGCGGGGTATTCCCGCTGGTTCAGCTCGTTCTGGCTCCAAACCGAGGTCCCGGCACCCATCGCCGGAATGCCCTCCAGCACCATGTACTCCTCCGCCGAAGACCTGGGCCACGAGCTGGTTGCACTGCTGAACGGCGGCTCATACGGTGATGCCCGGATCCTGGAGCCCGGGAGCATTGCGGAAATGTTCGAGGCCCGGACCCGGGTGGATGAGGCGAAGGGCTACGCGATGGGCTGGTACACCCGGCCGCTCGTGGAGTCTCTGGATCCCGCTGCCCCCGCCCCGGCCGGGGAATTGCCGCTGCTCCTGGAGCACCAGGGGGAATGGGGCAACAGCCACACTTACCTGGCCATGGTTCCGGAGTCCGGCCTCGGCGTCGCCCTGGTCATCAACGGCAATGACACCGCCGCCCCGTCCCGGCTCAAGGCCATCGACACCAACATCCTGCGGATCCTCCACGGGCAGTCCCCGTTGCCGGCCGTTGTGCATGAGGACTGGCTGCAGCGCTACAGTTGGGCGGTCTCGCTGGCGCTGCTGCTGGCCGAACTGCTCAGTCTGTGGCTGGCGCTCTCGGTCCTGCTCCACGGCCGGTACGGTGCCGGCAAGCGCGGAGCCAGCCTGGGGTGGGCCGTTGGCACCCTGGCGCTCGACGCCTTCGCCCTGTGGCTGTGCCTCAGCTACGCACCCGCCCGGTTCGACACTGACCTCCTGGTGATCATCCGCCAGTTTCCCGACGTCGGCGTCTCACTGGTGCCCGTACTCGGGCTCGCTATCGTCTGGTCCATCCCGCGGACAGTGTGGCTGCTCGCTACGATTCGGGCAACCGCACCCGCCGCCCGCGGGATTTCCAAACCGGAGCCGACTTCCACTTAAGGAGGCCCGCGACGGGAGCCTGCCACCGTCGTCGTGATATCCGACGGCGGGCCTCAACCTTCCCCGGCTCAAGCTGCTGCCGAGGGTTCGGATGTACAGCCCGTCAGATCCGGCCGGCAGTAAGGTCCGGGGCATCAAACTCGGCTGCCTCTTGGGTCCGGCCATTCGGCGAGGACATGGGCACATCACTGACCTTCCTCAGTGAGCGCACGACGCCCAACCCAACGATTACCAGCAGACCGGCAACCCACCACGCCTTCCTCGACGTGCGCCCTCCAGCCTCAACCGGATCAGAATCAACGATGTCTGCAGTCGCTTTCGGTGCCACCCGCTTCAGGCGTTCCTGGACCCGGGGAGTCAATGTCTCCACTCCGCCCGCAAGCTCGTCAGCGAGCTGCCGCACCAAGGCCTGCAGGCGCGGGGAGGCAGTTTCGATGCCTGTATCAAGACCGGCCACCGCTCTTTGCAGTGCAGCCTGGACTCCCGGGGTGGCCCATTCCCTGCCCTTGGCCAGGTGGGTCAAGAGGTTCTCGGAAAGACGGTGGATCTGCTCAGTTTCGGTCATGGAATGTGCCGCGCGCATGCTGCCTCCTGGGTGTGATCGGTCCCCATAGCCTACGGCGGGCAGCGCCACAGATACAGGCTCCAGCGATATTCGGTGGCCTTTGCATGAAGTACCGGGACGACCGTCCGTTCTGGAAGGCCGGTTGTGTCAGCGGGCAGCACAAAGGTTACTTACCAGCGAGTAAATTCATCAGGTAAACTTATTGGAGGAATTGTTCGGCCAGCAGCGCCCGGTTCCACTCCCCTCCCCCTTGAATGGAACTTCTCTTAATGTCCTCCGCGATTTCCGCGCCGGCACCCCAGCGTTTCCCGCTGGCCGCCATGATGGTTTTGGCCACCATCGCCTTCACGGCCATCACTACCGAACTGCTGCCGTCCGGCCTGCTCCCGCAGATCAGCACGGCACTCAATGTCTCCGAGCCGGTGGCGGGCTACCTCGCCGCCGCCTACGCCGCCGTCATTGTGGTCACCGTGGTACCCGCCGCGCGGCTGCTGGCCAACGTACCCAAGCGGCCTTTGCTGGTGGCACTTGTCCTCACCTTCGCCCTCAGCAACGCCCTCGTGGGCCTTGCGCCCGATTTCACGTTCGCGATGGTGGCACGGCTGGTGGGAGGCCTGGCGCACGGACTGCTCTGGACCACCATGGCCCCGTATGTCACCCGAGTGGTCCCGGCCGACAAGGTGGGGAAGGCCCTGGCCATCGTCTTCAGCGGCAACAGCCTGGGCCTGGCCATCGGTGCCCCGATCGGCACCGCGCTGGGCACGGTCCTCGGCTGGCGTGCGGCGTTCCTTGCCCTCGCCGGATTCGGGGTGCTCCTGGCCGTTCTGGGCTTTCTGTTCCTCCCGTCCGTCCGGCGCGGCGCCGGCGAGACACGTCCCTCCATGCGCGCTGCCATCGGGCAGCCCGGTGTCAAGCCCGTTGCCATCGCCTGGCCGCTGCTGATCCTGGCCCACTTCGCACTCTTCACCTATATCGCCCCGTACATCCGCGACGCCGGCCTGCCCGACTACGCCATCAGCCTCTCGCTCACGGTTTTGGGCGTCTCCGGCCTGGTGGGCATCTGGATCGCCGGGCTCACCGTGGACTCGCACCCGCGGCGTTCGCTGCTGATGACGACGGCGGCAATTGCCGTGTCGCTGCTCCTTTTGCCTTTCGTGGGCGGCAGCCTGCCCTTCGCCCTGGCGCTGATGACAATGTGGGGCGCGGGAATGGGAGCCATCGGCATCTACAACCAGTCGGCAATCCTCCGCGCCGGCCGGGAGAACAAGGACGCCGCGAACGGGCTTACGGTCCTCACGATCCAGCTGGGCATCACCATCGGCGCCCTCTACGGCTCCGCCGCCCTGGTGGTGGCCGGCCCTCTGCTGGTCCCGGCCGCCGCAGCCCTGCCGGTGATCGCGGCACTGGTCATCACGTACGCCGGCCGGAAGGCGGCTTACCCTCCGGGCCCGCGCGAGTCCACCTGGAAGCGGCCCCGGCCGGTCCGCGAGCGCGAAAGCACGCACTAACCGGCGAGGCGGTTCCGCTTCACTGAGCTGCTCCCGGCACGCCTGACTGGGCGCGTTCACCCCCACGTCTGACATCTCGAGCGATTCCGGATCCTCAAAGCCGATCAGGTCCGGCTTCGGGGCCGCGACGCAGCCATGGCACACCCAGCCGGGACTTTATCTGGATGGCGACGGCGGTGGTTCCCCCGGAGCGGGCGTCCTCGCTGTTTTTTCTGAGGACAGCGACGAAGGCTGGCGCGGTTGCAGTGCCTGCAGCCCTTGTTGTTAACCCGCGGAACACCGCCGTTAACCCGCCCTCCAACTCCCCGCACCTAACACGCAACCTGCCCTCCCTAGCGTTGGCGGGTCACCGGCGAATAGCCGGTTCCCCGTCATCCCAGGAGGATCCATCCATGCGCACAGTCCTGACTGCTGCGGCAACCGCCGCCCTGATCGCCGCCATGGCGAGTCCCGCCGTCGCCGCCCCTGAGAACGAAGCCGCCGCGCCGTCGTCGAACGCTGCCGGAGCCGCCACGTCCGCCCTGAAGGTAACCGAGCGCAACGGCTCCTTCGATCTGCAGAGCCACCGCGGGGGCCGCGGCGAATGGACCGAAGAGTCCCTGGCCGCATTCACCAACTCCCTGGCGCTGGGCGTTACCACCTTGGAACTGGACACGCACCTGACCGAGGACGGCAAGGTCATCGTCTGGCACGATGACACCATCCAGGCCGCCAAGTGCATCGACACCGCACCCGCCACCGCCGGCGACCCCGAGTTCCCGTACGTGGGCGACCGTGTGGCCGAGCTGTCCCTGGCCCAGGTTAAGACGCTGAACTGCGGATTCGTGCAGCTGCCCGGCTACCCGGAGCAGGACGTCATCGAGGGCAACCGGATCGCCGAGCTCAAGGACGTCTACCAGCTGGTCCGCGACACTAAGGCCGCGAAGGTCCGCTTCAACGTGGAGACCAAGGTCGAAAGCAGCGAGATCGGCGGCGCCGGAATGGAGTCCCTCACCCGGGCCGTGGTGGCGGAGATCCAGGCATCCGGCATGGCGGACCGGACCACCCTGCAGTCCTTCGACTGGTCCTCGCTGAACCTCACCAGGGACATCGCACCGGAGCTCCCACTGGTGGCGCTCTCCAGCGGTGATGCCTGGATGGGCGTGGGCCAGCCCGGCGCCAGCCGCAACCTGGGCGGCATCGACATCGACGACTACGACGGTTCTCTGCCCAAGGCCGCGGCTGCCCAGGGGTACGACGTCGTCTCCCCCACGTTCCGCTCCGTCACCCCCGAGATGATCGCCGAAGCCCACGAACTGGGCCTGCCCGTTATCCCGTGGACCGTGAACACCACTGCCGATATGGAGCACCTGATGGACCTGGGCGTGGACGGCATCATCACCGACTACCCCACCCGCCTGCGCACCCTCATGGCGGAGCGGGGCCTGAAGCTGCCGAAGGCTTACGAAGTCAAGGGCTGACTCCCCCTGCGTGTCCGGCCCGGCGGCAGCTTCCCCAAGCTGCTGCCGGGCTTTTCCATTCGGTAGTGTCTGTTCATGGACAGCGACACCCTGCTCAATTTCCTGTTGGTCCTCTTTTTTGTGCTGCTCGGCGGGGTGTTTG
>NZ_JBNHFF010000043.1:0-18526 GCF_059089965.1 Arthrobacter sp. SPT-J7 | reverse complement strand
AGGAGGTCCTGGTGGGTGCCCTGCTCAACGATGCGTCCGTGGTCCATGACCACGATTAGATCAGCGTCGCGCACGGTGGACAAACGGTGCGCAATAACGAAGCTGGTCCTGCCGCGGCGCAGCCGCTGCATGGCCTGGCGGATCAGCAGTTCTGTCCTGGAGTCAACTGAACTTGTTGCTTCATCGAGGATCAGTACCGCCCGGCCGGCCAGCTGGGCCCTGGCGATAGTGATCAGCTGCCGCTGGCCCTGGCTCAGGCCGTCGCCGCCGTTGTCCAGCACCGTGTCATACCCGTGGGGCAGGGACCTGACAAAGCGGTCCACGTAGCTGGCCTCGGCCGCCGCCAGGATGTCGGCTTCTGCAGCTCCCGGATTTCCATACGCGATGTTCTCCCGAATGGTGCCGGCGAAGAGCCACGCGTCCTGGAGCACCACGCCGAATTGCCCCCGCAACAGGTCCCGGGACATGGCCGCAGTGTCCGTTCCGTCGATGGTAATCCGTCCTGAATTTGGTTCGCAGAACCGCAGCAGGAGGTTGATCACCGTGCTTTTGCCGGCACCGGTGTGACCAACAATCGCCACCGTCCGGCCCGGCTCCACCGCAAAGGTGAGGTTGCGGACAGCCGGCGCTGCGTCCGGATAACTGAACGTCACATCATCAAAAACGATGCGACCGTGCGAGGCGGCGACCGTCCCCGGTGCCGGCGGGTCCGCAGGCTCCTCTGCCGCATCAAGCAGGGCGAAGACACGCGCTGCTGAAGCCACGCAGGACTGCATGAGGTTGAGCATGCCTCCGATCTGGCCCACAGGCTGGGTAAAGAGCCTGCTGAACTGGATGAAGGCCTGGATGCCACCGATGGTCATGGCGCCGGCAATCACCTGGAGGGCACCAACCACTGCCACTGCGATGTAGTTGAGGTTGGACATCAGGACCATCAATGGCTGCACAATCCCGGCCGAATATTGTGCCCTGGTGGCAGCCCGCGCGAGCCGCTCGTTGCTCCTGGCGAAGACTTCCACTGCCTGCGACTGCTGCCCGAACGCCTTGATGACCTCGTGGCCGGTGACAGACTCCTCCACGTGCGCATTGAGTTCGCCGGTTTCGGTCCACTGCCTGGCGAACTGTGCCTGGGAATTCCTGGCCACCAGCACGGTGATAAGCGTGGAAAAGGGAATGGTCGCGATGGCAATCGCCGCCAGCAGCGGCGATATCCACAGCATCATGGCCAGCGCACCACACAGCAGCAGGAAGGACATAATCAGTTGGGTGAGGAGCTGGTTCAGCGCCTGGGTGATGTTGTCGATGTCGTTCGTGGCCCGGCTGAGGACATCGCCCCTGGAGCGCTCCCGAAAGTAGTTCACTGGCAGCCGGTGCAGTTTCTCCTCCACTGACTCCCGCAGGCCGTACATCAGGCCCTGTACCGACTGGGCGGAAAGCGCTCCCTGGATCCAGTTGAAAAGGGAAGCGCAGGCATACATCAGCGCCACGCACCCGAGGAGGACTCCAAGTCCTTCCTCGTCCAAGGAACCGCGGAGGACGCCGTCCACCACGACGTCGGTGGCGTCACCGAGAAACTTGGGCGCGGCGACGTTCAGCCCGGCGAAGGCGCAGGTGGCGGCAACTGCGCCCAGCATGCGCCGGCGAAAAGGCCGCAGCAAGGCAAGGAGCCGACGTGCTGTGGGCCAGAACTTTACTGGGGTCTGCTCGCCGGCGCTCGCCTCAGTCATGCCGGTCCGTCCAGTGCCAGCTGGGAGTCGGCTATTTCGCGGTAGGTGGCGGATGTCTCCAGCAACTCCTGGTGCGTCCCCTGTGCAACGAGGCAGCCAGCGTCGAGCACCAGGATCAACCCCGCCTCTTCAACGGCAGAAATGCGCTCGGCCACCACTATCACCGTCGCCCCGGCCAAGGTGTTCTGCAGGGCCTGCCGCAGCCTGGTGTCCGTGTCATAGTCCAGGGCGGCAAAGCTGTCGTCGAACAGGTACAGGGATGTTTTCCGGAGCAGGGCGCGGGCAATGCACAGCCGCTGCCGCTGGCCACCCGAGAGGTTAGTGCCGCCCTGGCCAAGCGGCGTGGCAAGGCCCAGCGGCAGGTCCCGCATGAAGCGCATTGTCTGGGCGGTTTCGAGGACCGCCCAGAGTTCCTCGTCCGTGGCGTCCGGGGCAGCGATGCGAAGGTTGTCGGCGATGGTGCCCGTGAAGAGGTGCGAATGCTGGGGAACTATTGCCATTGAGGAGCGCAGGTCGTCCAGGGAAGCGTCCTTGATGTCCACGCCCCCCAGGCAGATGCTTCCAGCCGTGGAATCGAAGAAGCGCGGGATCAGGTTGAGGAGGGTGGACTTCCCGCTGCCGGTGGAACCAACAATCGCTGTTGTGGTGCCCGGCCGGGCGGTGAAGCTGATGCCGGCGAGGACTGGCTCCTCGGCACCCGGATAGGAGAAGCCCACGCCGCTGAACTCCAAGGTCCCGGGAGGCACCGTACGGTCAGGTTGGACGCCAGGGGCAGTCGCGGGACTGTCCACGGTCACCGGGCGGAGGGCCTTTGGCTCCAGTGGCTCCCGTACTGACGGCTCGCTGTCCAGTACGGCGCTGATCCGCTCGGCACAGACCGCTGCGCGGGGTGCCGTCATCAGGACATACATGGACATCATGATGGCCACCAGGATCTGCAGGATATAAGCGATGAACGCTGTTAAGGCCCCGATGTTCATCAGTCCGGCCTGGATCCGGTGTCCCCCGAACCACACCACAGCCACGGAGGAAGTGTTGACCACCAACATGACCAGCGGGAGCATGCCGGCAACCAGCAGCGCGGATTGGAGGTTATTCGCAGTGAGGCTGCCGTTGATCCGGGCAAAGCGGCGCACCTCATGATCCTGGCGGACAAAGGAGCGGATGACACCGGCGCCGATGATTTGCTCCCGAAGGATTCCACCGGCACGGTCCAGCAGGTCCTGTCCCTCCCGGTACAGCGGGATGAGCTTCCGGACGATGAAGTACATGATCAGCAGGAGCAACGGCACAATGATGATCACCACCGAAGACAG
Organism: Arthrobacter sp. SPT-J7; assembly: GCF_059089965.1. Lineage (NCBI taxonomy): Bacteria > Bacillati > Actinomycetota > Actinomycetes > Micrococcales > Micrococcaceae > Arthrobacter > Arthrobacter sp. SPT-J7. Next base: position 15,483 of record NZ_JBNHFF010000043.1, on the reverse strand, counting down.
TGCCACGTCCTGCTGCAGCGCCAGGACCACTCCCCCCACCCCCATGGCCGGTCCGGCTACCAGCATGGTGAACACCAGCACAGCGAACGCCTGGACCTGTTGGGTGTCGTTGGTGGCGCGGGTTGTCAGGCTCTGTGTCCCGAAGACCGCAACGTCCTGGGATGACAGCGACTGGATCCTTGCAAAGATTTCCCGCCGCAGCTGCTGCCCCATCTTCATCGCAACAACGGCTCCGAGGTACCCCGCTGCGACGGCGGCCGCCGCCTGGAGAACGGCGATCACGGCCATCACTGTACCCAGGCGGGAGATCACGTCAGTTTTGCCTGCGACGATTCCGTCGTCGATGATCGCGGCGTTAACGGTGGGCAACAGGAGGTTCGCCCCCGCTTGAACCAGCTGCAGGAGAACGATGGCGGTCACGGCAAGCTTGTGGTCCGCCAACAGCCGCCTCATCAATGCAATCAGCACATACCTCCACTGCGGTCAGGGAAGCCGCCAAAAGCGGTAACGCCTCCCCCTCGGCCAATTCCGCAATTGTAAGCCACATCACTTACCTTTTGGTGTCACACGCCCTGACGCTGTGTGAAGAACATCCAACGAATGGACGTACCTCAATGGCTCCTGCGCCCTACTGCGAAAATCCTGCGGAAGGGAAAGACGGTTCCGTGGGGGCCGGCAGGGTATGCTTCCCTGAGGGCTGCCGCATATTCGGTTTCGAAGTCGGCGCCCTCCTCGGCCGGCAGGGCCGCCAGGACGGGCCGCAAGGCAGTGCCGCGGACCCACTCCAGCACTGGATCCGGGCCGGGCAACACCTGCTGGTAGGTGGTCTCCCACGCATCCGCAACGAAGCCGGCGTCGAGCAGTATTCGAAGGTAGTCGGCAGGTTCGCCCACCGACTCGCCGCCCCGCAGCACCCCCCGCAGTTTCGGCGCCCACCGGGAGGACCCGGCGAGCCCCCGCATCAGCACATGGGACGGTGCGTTGAAGTTTCCTGGAACCTGCATGGCAAACCAGGAGCCCGGACGGAGCACCCCCAGCCAGGAACGCATCATGTCCTGGTGGCCGGGGACCCACTGCAGTGCTGCGTTGCTCACCACCACGCCTGTTTCCGCCGATGGCATCCACTCAGCTATGTCCATGAGGCCGAACCGCAGGGACGGCGTTCCCTTGGCCACTGCTTCGGCTTTGGCCAGCATCTCGGCCGAGGAATCCAACCCTACAACGTCGGCGTCAGGCCAGCGCTCCGCGAGGGTGGCGGTGAGGTTTCCCGGTCCGCACCCCAGATCCACCACCTGCACCGGCGACTCTGCGTGGACCCTGCCCGTCAGGTCGAAGAACGGCCTGTCACGGTAATCGCCGAACTGGACGTATTTTGCCGGATCCCATTTCATGTCATCTGTCTCCACGTTCTGGTTCTGCAGGTACGCCGAAGCCTAACCCGCAGGCGGCGGATTTCCGGCCGCGTCCGGGCACTAAGCTGGAAATCAATGAAACTCGTTGACCAGCTGCCCCTTCTGCCCGCCGGGGACCTGCCGGCTTCCGCCGTCGATCCTGACGCCTTGTACACCCGGTTCGTTGAGTGGACGGAAAGCCGGGGGCTGGAGCTGTACCCTGCGCAGGACGAAGCGATTATGGAGCTGGCTACGGGGGCCAACGTCATCCTGGCCACGCCCACCGGTTCCGGAAAGTCCCTCGTGGCCATTGCCGCCCACTTCCAGGCCCTGGCCCAGGGCCGGCGCAGCTACTACACGGCACCGATCAAGGCCCTGGTTTCGGAAAAGTTCTTTGCCCTTTGCGACATTTTCGGTGCCGAGAACGTTGGCATGATCACCGGCGATTCCGGTGTCAACCAGGACGCGCCCATTATCTGCTGCACGGCGGAGATCCTGGCCAACACGGCGCTCCGGGAAGGGGCGGCAGCGGAGCTGGGCTCCGTGATCATGGACGAGTTCCACTTCTACTCGGACCCGCAGCGCGGCTGGGCGTGGCAGGTGCCCCTGCTGGAGCTCCCCCAGGCCCAGTTCCTCCTGATGTCCGCCACGCTGGGCGACGTCAGCAGGTTTGAAGAAGGCCTGACCGGCCTGACCGGCCGGCCCACCACGACGGTGAGCTCGGCGGAGCGGCCCATTCCGCTGCATTATTACTACCACGAGACCCCTGTGCACGAGACGCTCCAGGAGCTGCTCTCCACGAAGCAGGTGCCGGTTTATGTGGTGCATTTCAGCCAGATCGAGGCGATCGACCGCGCGCAGACGCTGATGAGCATCAACGTCTGCACCCGCGAGGAGAAGGACAGGATCGCCGAGCTGATCGCCAATTTCCGTTTCGCCGCCGGTTTCGGCAAGACGCTCAACCGTCTGGTCCGCCACGGCATTGGGGTGCACCACGCCGGCATGCTCCCGAAGTACCGCCGGCTGGTGGAACAGCTGGCCCAGGCAGGCCTCCTGAAGGTCATCTGCGGCACGGACACCCTGGGCGTGGGCATCAACGTACCCATCCGCACTGTGCTCCTGACCGCTCTGAGCAAGTATGACGGCGTCCGTACCCGGCTGCTAAACCCGCGTGAGTTCCACCAGATTGCCGGCAGGGCCGGGCGAGCCGGCTACGACACCGCCGGGACGGTAGTGGTCCAGGCACCCGAGCACGTTACGGAGAACGTGAAGGCGATGGCCAAGGCAACCGCCAAGTTCGGGGACGACCAGAAGAAGTTGCGCCAGGTGGTGAAGAGAAAACCGCCGGAGGGCTTTGTGTCCTGGGGCGAACCTACCTTCAAGCGGCTCGTCGAATCGGTGCCGGAGCCCCTCACGTCCAGCTTCACCGTGACGCACGCCATGCTGATGAACCTGATGGAACGGCCCGGCGACCCCTTTGCGGCTGCCCGCCGCCTCCTGACGGAAAACCACGAGACGCGGTCATCCCAGCTGCAGCTGATGAAGAAGGCGCTGGGCATTTACCGTGAACTGCTGGCCGCCGAGGTGGTGGAGCGCATCCCTCCGGAACAGCAGGGGCCCGATGGCCGCACTGTTCGTCTCACCGTGCACCTGCAGCCCAACTTCGCGCTCAACCAGCCGCTGTCCCCCTTCGCACTCGCTGCGCTGGAGCTCCTTGATCCGGAGTCGCCGTCGTACGCATTGGATGTTGTGTCCGTGATCGAGGCGACGCTGGAAAAGCCGCGCCAAATCCTGTCTGCCCAGCAGAAAAAGGCCCGTGGTGAAGCGATAGCGGCGATGAAGGCGGACGGCATCGAGTACGACCAGCGCATGGCGATGCTGGAGGAAGTGACGTACCCGCAGCCCCTGGCTGAGATCCTGCGCGAAGCCTTCGAGGTGTACCGCAAGGCCGCCCCCTGGGTGGGGGATTTCGAGCTGGCGCCAAAGTCCGTGGTGCGGGACATGTACGAGCGTGCCATGAACTTCGGCGAGTTCGTGCAGTTCTACGGCCTGGCCCGCTCAGAAGGCATCGTCCTGCGTTACCTGGCCGATGCCTTTAAGGCGCTGCGGCAAACCGTGCCGCAGGACATGCTGCGGGAGGACCTGGAAGACCTCAATGCCTGGCTGGGCGAACTGGTCCGCCAGGTCGACTCCAGCCTGCTGGACGAGTGGGAGGAACTGACATCCGGCGCGGTACCCACCCCGCACGATGCACCGCCGCCTCCGCCGCCGTCGCTCACCTCCAATATCCGCGCCTTCCGGGTGATGGTGCGCAACGAGATGTTCCGGCGGGTGGAGCTGTTCGCGGAGGAGGACGCCGGGGCCCTGGGCGAGCTGGACGGCGGTGCGGGCTGGGACGCCGACCGCTGGGAAGACGTCCTGGATGACTACTTCGACGAACACAACGACATCGGCACGGGCCCTGATGCCCGGGGCCCCGGACTGCTCATCATCAATGAGGAGCCGGGTGTATGGAAGGTCCGGCAGATCTTTGACGACCCCGCCCGGAACCACGACTGGGGAATCTCCGCCGAGGTGGACCTGGAAGCCTCGGATGAAACCGGAACAGCCGTGGTGCGCGTGACGGACGTGAACCGGCTTTGACCGTGCGCGCCGACCAGCATTGGAGGGTGGACTGACTGCGGCGGCACGGTCCCGGCGGTAAGCTCGAACAATGAGTGTAATCCGCCCTGCAACCCCGCAAGATGTGCCCGCGATCCTCCGCATGATCCACGAACTGGCGCACTACGAGAAGGAACCGGACGCAGTCCGCAACACCCCGGAGATGCTGCAGCAGGTTCTCTTCGGCGAGAACCCGAGGGTCTTTGCGGCCATGGCTGAGAACGATCATGGCGAGGTCCGCGGCTTTGCCCTGTGGTTCCTGAACTACTCAACGTGGGAAGGTGTCCACGGGATCTACCTGGAGGACCTTTACGTCAGCCCGGAGGCCCGGGGCGAGGGCCACGGCAAGGCGCTGCTGCAGCACCTGGCCGGCATCGCAGTCGAGAACGGCTATGCGAGGGTGGAGTGGAGCGTGCTGGACTGGAACGAGCCGTCCATCAACTTCTACCGCCGACTGGGTGCCCGGCCCATGGACGGCTGGTCCACGTTCCGCCTCACGGGCCAGGCCCTCGAGCAGTTCGGCAGCGCTGTGCCGGCCGCCGCCAATGGCTGACGTGCAGGTGGCTGCCGCCCGCCGTCAGGTGCGGCACGAGGTCAGGGCTAGGCATGAATTCCGCGGCATGCGGACGGTGGAGCACTTCTTTACGGTGCCATTGGACCACTTTGCGGTGTCCCCCAATCCGGAAACCATCACGGTCTTCGCCCGCGAACACGTTTCAAGCTCGCACAGTGAGGAGGACGCCGCGGAGCTGCCGTGGCTGTTGTTCCTGCAGGGCGGTCCGGGCGGCCGCGGCAACAGGTTCGGTTCCCTGGGCGGCTGGAGCAAGGCCGCAGCGAAGGACTTCCGGATCCTGATGCTGGACCAGCGCGGCACCGGGCTCTCCACCCCCATTGACCGGAACACCCTGCCCCTGCGCGGCACGACGGAGCAGCAGGCCGCCTTCCTGGAGCACTTCCGGGCTGATTCGATCGTGGCTGACGCCGAACTGATCCGGGGCGCACTGGGCTCGGGACCCTGGAGCATCTACGGGCAGAGCTATGGCGGCTTCTGTGCACTCACTTACCTTTCCTTCGCCCCTGACGGCCTTAGGGAAGTGCTCATCACCGGTGGCCTTGCCCCGCTGGCCGGCTCCGCTGACGACGTGTACCGCGCTACCTTCAAACGCGTGGCAGCACGAAACGCGGAATACTTCGGCTGGTACCCGGAGGACCGGGCCATGGTTGAGCGGATTGCCCGCCATCTGCGCAGTACGCCGGAATTCCTGCCCGACGGCGGCCCCCTCACGGTGGAGCGCTTCCAGATGGCGGGGGCGTTCCTGGGCGGCAACACCAGGGTGGACTGCCTGCACTACCTGCTGGAGGACGCGTTCACCGAGGCCGCCGGGGGCAGCAGGCTTTCGGACACTTTCCTGGAACAGATGCAAGGGATAGTGTCCCGCCGCTCCAACCCGTTGTATGCCCTGATGCATGAGTCCATCTACGGGCAGGGCGGAGCCACGGACTGGTCAGCCTGGCGGGTACTGCGTCAGTATCCGGAGTTCGGGCCGGACGCGGAACCCTTGTTGCTTACCGGCGAAATGGTGTACCCGTGGTATTTCGACCAGGACCCCGCCCTGCGGCCCCTCCGCGAGGTGGCAGCGCTGCTGGCGGCGAAGCCGGACTGGAAACCTCTCTACGACCTTCACCGGCTCGCTGCCAACGCGGTCCCCGTAGCCGCGGCCGTCTACTCGGATGACATTTACGTGGACCGGAACCTGTCCCTGAAGACGGCCTCGGCGGTCCGGGGGCTGCACGTCTGGGAGACGCCGGACTTCCATCACGACGGAATCGCCGACGACGGTGAGGGGATTTTTGCCCGTCTGCTGGGAATGGCACGCGCCCCCGGCTGACGTTTGCTCTCTCAACTACGGAACCAGGGTGCCCCGCCTGCGTGCCACAACCGTCACGGCGGCGGCGGCCAGGACCACCGCTCCCACCAACGCGCCCGCCAAGTTCAGCCCCAGGTAGCCGGCGTGGCTAAGCACCAGGCCGGACAAGGCCCCGCCCACCGCTCCCGCGATTCCCATCAGCATGTCCGAAACACCCTGGACCACCACCCGGGAGTCCTGGCCGACACTCTCGGCCAGGAGCGTGGAGCCCGAGATGGTGGACGCGGACCAGCCCAGGCCCAGCAGGACCAACCCCACAGCGACCGCGGCGGTGGAGCCCTGGCCGAGCCCGGCGACGGCGGCCGCGGTAATCAACAAACCGAAGCCGATCATGATGGTTTCGGTCCTGCCCGCCTTGTCCGTCAGCCAGCCCATCACCGGTGACAGCGCAAACATGCCCGCGATATGCAGGGAGATGGTGAATCCGATGATCACCAGCACATCGCCCGACGCCGTGTGGCCGGCATGTGAGGCGGCCGGCCCTTCCACGAGGTGCTGCAGGTGCAGCGGTGTCATGGACATAACGCCCACCATCACAGCGTGGGCCCCGACCACCGCGGATACGGCAAGCAGAGCCATCCGGGAGCCGCGGATGGCCCGCATCCCCCGGGCCAAGGACCCGCCCGGCGGGGTTGAAGGGGCGGGGACGCGTAAAGCTTCCGCCTGAAGACCCCCCGGACCTGGAGAGACGGCTTGGGCGGGGGCCGCCGCGGCTGCGAGGCTACGTGCCAGCAGCAGGGGGTCGGGCCTCAGGCCGACGAAGAGCAGCACGGTGGCCACGAGGAGTCCGGCCCCGGAGATCACGAACGGACCGGCCACGGGCGGCAGGCCGAGCGCGTCGCCCACCACAGTGCCGGGGTGGATCAGGTTGGGCCCGGCCACGGCGCCGACTGTCACTGCCCAGACCACCGCGGACAAGGACCGTCCCCGGTGCTCGGCCTCCGCGAGGTCTACGGCGGCAAACCGCGCCTGAAGGCTTGCCGCCGTGCCAACTCCGATACCGGCCGCACCGAGCACCAGCAGGAAAAAAACGCCCCACACAATGGACAACACCATCAGCAGGGTGCCCAACAGTGCGGCCGAAAGCCCCGCCACCTGGCCAATCCGGCGTCCGCGGCGGTCAGCCAGGGACGCAAGGGGCAAGGCAGCCAGTGCGGCGCCCAACGTCATAACCGTAGCGACGGCACCAGCCCACGCGGCTGATCCTGAGAGCTCCACGGCCAGGATGGAACCGATGGAAACCGTGGCCCCGGTCCCGATCCCGCCAAAGACCTGGGCTGCACTCAGCAGCACCACGGTGCGGCGTTGCACCTGGCGCACTCCGCTTTCCGTCAAAGTGCCGGCCATGATCAGAGCATAGTCCTCGGCGTCCAGGTGTTATAGGGCTGCTTTAAAGCCGGCAATCCCGGCCGCAGGCGGCCGGGATTGCCGGTGTTTCAGAAGCCGAAAGAACTAATCGACGTCGCTGTGGCTCTTCCGAATGTCTTCCTCGAGGCGGGCATCAAGGTGGGCTTCCTTGGCCTTGGAGCTGACGAGGCTGGCAATAACCGCGATGATGATGGTGCCGACAATGACGGCCAGGGACACAAAGGTGGGGATCTCGGGAGCCCATTCAATATGCTGGCCACCGTTGATGAACGGCAGTTCGTTGACGTGCATTGCGTGCAGCACCAGCTTCACGCCGATGAACGCCAGGATGAAGGACAGTGCGTGCTTCAGGTAGATCAGGCGGTTCATCAGGCCACCCAGCAGGAAGTACAGCTGGCGCAGGCCCATCAGGGCGAACAGGTTCGCAGTGAAGACGATGAACGGGCTCTGGGTCAGGCCGAAGATTGCGGGGATGGAGTCGACGGCGAAGAGCAGGTCCGTAAGGCCGATGGTGATGAACACGATCAGCATCGGAGTGAAGACCTTTTTGCCGTCCACCGTGGTGCGCAGCTTGCCGCCGTCGAACTTCTCGGACATGGGGATGACCTTGCGGATTTTGGCAATCAGCGGGTTCTCCCGGTCTTCTTCGTCTTCGCCTTCATCCTGGGCCTGCTTCCAGGCGGTCCAGAGCAGGAATGCGCCAAAGATGTAGAACACCCAGCTGAACTGCTCGATCACGATGGCGCCGAGCAGGATGAAGATGCCGCGCAGGATCAGGGCGATGATGATGCCCACCATCAGCACTTCCTGCTGGTACTTCCTGGGTACGGAGAACCTGGCCATGATGATGATAAAGACAAACAGGTTGTCGATGCTAAGGCTGTATTCCGTCACCCAGCCGGCGACGAACTGCCCGCCGTATTCCGGGCCGGTGAAGGCGAACATGGCGCCGGCGAACGCCAGTGCCAGGGTGACATAGAATGCCACCCACAGTCCGGCTTCCTTCATGGAGGGTTCGTGGGGACGGCGCACCACGAGGAGAAGGTCGATCAGGAGGATCAGGCCGAGGACGACAAAGGAGCCGACCTCGAACCACACGGGCAAATCGAGCACAGAATAGCCTTTCGCAGGGTACAGGGATGCAGTGTAAGTCTCTCCGGCCTGCCTGTGCACTTGGTGCTGATGTGGCGGCCCGCTACGCCCGGCGGGGCAACCATGCCCTGCGTGTTGACGATCGTAGCGCTCGGGATACTCCCCTACGTGGCCTTAACTGTACCCCAGCCGGAAGTGCCGCCACGCACGCGCCCGTTTCGTGTCGCCAGCCACGGCCGCCCAGGGCCAATGATCGCGTCAGGCGTGCCCGGCGGCCTGCATCTGGCGCAGTTCCTTCTTCAGCTCGCTGACTTCATCCCTGATTCGCGCTGCCACCTCGAACTGAAGCTCAGCGGCGGCCCCATGCATCTGCTCAGTCAGCTGCTCGATCAGGCCCACCAGGTCCTCAGCCGGTGCTGCGGCGAGGCCGTCGGAGCGCACCTGCGCGGCACCCTTCCGCTTGCCGCCCTTGGTCAGGCGGTTGTTCTTGAGCAGTTCCTGGGTATCGGCATCTTCCCGGGCAAGCTGGTCAGTGATGTCGGCGATCTTTTTCCGCAGCGGCTGCGGGTCCACGCCGTTTTCAGTGTTGTAGGCCACCTGGATGGCACGGCGCCGGTTGGTTTCCTCGATGGCGTGTGCCATGGAGTCCGTAATCCGGTCGGCGTACATGTGCACCTGGCCGGACACGTTTCGCGCAGCACGGCCAATGGTCTGGATCAGGGACGTGGAGGACCGCAGGAAGCCTTCCTTATCCGCGTCCAGGATGCTGACCAGGGAGACTTCCGGCAGGTCCAGGCCTTCACGGAGCAGGTTGATGCCCACCAGCACGTCGAAACTGCCCATCCGCAGTTCACGCAGCAACTCCACCCGGCGCAGCGTATCGACATCGGAGTGCAGGTACTCGACCTTAATGCCGTGGCCCAGAAGGTAGTCCGTGAGGTCCTCAGCCATGCGCTTGGTGAGGGTGGTGACCAGGACCCGCTCGTCCTTTTCCACACGGGTCCTGATTTCCCCAAGGAGATCGTCGATCTGGCCCTTGGTGGGCTTGACGATGACTTCGGGGTCGATCAGGCCGGTGGGGCGGATGATCTGCTGGACAGTCCCGTCCGCTTTGCCCAGCTCGTATTTGCCCGGCGTGGCGGAAAGGTAGACGGTCTGCCCGATGCGTTCCAGGAACTCGTCCCACTTCAGCGGCCGGTTATCCATGGCGGACGGCAGCCGGAAGCCATGGTCCACCAGGGTCCGCTTGCGGGACATATCCCCTTCGTACATAGCGCCGATCTGCGGGATGGTCACGTGGGATTCATCCACCACCAGCAGGAAATCATCCGGGAAGTAGTCGATAAGGCAATGCGGGGCGGTGCCGCCGCCGCGGCCGTCGATGTGGCGTGAGTAGTTTTCGATGCCGTTGCAGAAGCCCATCTGCTGCATCATCTCCAGGTCGTAGGTGGTACGCATGCGGAGGCGCTGCGCTTCCACCAGCTTGTTCTGCCCCTCCAGCACGGCCAGCCGTTCGGCGAGCTCATCCTCAATGGCCTTGATGGCGCGGGTCATCCGCTCCGGTCCGGCCACGTAGTGCGAGGCGGGGAACACGTACATCTCGGTTTCCTCGCGGATCACTTCGCCCGTCACCGGGTGCAGCGTGTAGATGTTCTCCACTTCATCACCGAAGAACTCGATCCGCAGGGCCAGTTCCTCGTACATCGGGATGATCTCGACAGTATCGCCGCGCACCCGGAAGGTGCCGCGGTGGAAGTCCATGTCATTGCGGGTGTATTGCATTGAAACGAACTTCCGCAGGAGCGCGTCCCTGTTCATCTCCTGGCCCCTGCGGAGGGTAACCATACCGGCGATGTACTCTTCCGGGGTGCCCAGGCCGTAGATGCAGGAAACCGTAGCCACCACGATGACATCCCGCCGGGTCAGCAAGGCGTTGGTTGCGGAGTGCCGCAGCCGCTCCACCTCCTCATTCACGGAGGAGTCCTTCTCAATGAAGGTGTCCGTCTGCGGTACGTAGGCTTCCGGCTGGTAGTAGTCGTAGTACGAAACGAAGTACTCCACCGCGTTGTTGGGCAGGAGCTCACGGAATTCGTTGGCCAGCTGCGCCGCGAGGGTCTTGTTTTGGACCATCACCAGGGTGGGCCGCTGGACCTGTTCGATGAGCCAGGCCGTGGTGGCGCTCTTGCCGGTACCGGTGGCACCAAGCAGCACAACGTCCTTTTCACCGTTTTTGATGCGCTCCGTCAGCTCTGCAATAGCTGCTGGCTGGTCGCCGGCAGGCTTGAACTCGCTGATGACCTCGAAGGGGGCTACAACACGGTTGATCTCCTGCGCAAGGCTCATGGTCCTAATTTACCGTGGGGCACTGACGCTGAGGAGGCTAGTCCGTTACGGGCGAACAGCCGCGGCATTGGACCGGCCTCAGGATGGGTACGACGGCGGAGCCCACCCGGTTTCCTCCGCCCAGGCGGACATCCGCGGCCACGCAACATCCGTGAACCATGGCTCCTTGGCCTCGGTATACGCCCTGGTGCTGCCCGAGCCGGCAAAGCGCCCCGCGAGGTCTGCCTTGTGGGCTGCATAGAGCCGGAGGGCGGGCGGGTCATCCCGCAGCCAGTCCCGGAACATCAGGGCGTACCGCCAGCCAGGCGAGCCGGCAGCGCGGACGTGGATGTTGACCGGCCGGCCAGGGTCGGCGTTGGCGTGGAACCGCTTCTGCCACTGCAGGGGGTCCGGGTCCGTCGGTTTGGGCGTGTCCGAAGCCACGCCGGGCACCAAAGGGAAACCTGCCTGCGCCAGCAGTGGTGCAGCACGGTCTGCAGCGTCCAGGTTGGAGACCACCACCTGCAGGTCGATGACGTCTTTCGCGGCCAGCCCGGGAACGGAGGTGGAGCCAATGTGGTCCACGGCAAGAATGATCGCGGGGGCCGCCGTCGTCAGCCTTGCCGCGATCCTGGCCGCTTGCTTCGCCCACTCCTCCCGGTACGGTTCCAGGAAAGGTTCGCCGTTCCTTGCTGCGCGCGTCCCGGCAGCCAGGTTCCGGGCGAATGGCGCGAGCCGACCGTCCCACAGTTCGTCCACCTGCTTCACCAGTTGCTCCAGGGTGCCCGAGTTATCGAGGACGGCGTCAGCCGCTGCAAGCCGGTCCTCCCTGCTGGCCTGGGCATCCATGCGTGATTGTGCGGCCTCCCGGCTCATCCCGCGATGGTCAAGCATCCGCTGCACCCGCACGTCCTCCGGCGCATCCACTACCAGGACGAAGTGGAAGGCACTGCCCTGGCCGGTTTCCACGAGCAGCGGGATGTCCTGCACCACCACGGCATCCACGGCAGCGGCGCCAACCATCGCCGCAGCACGTGACCGGACCAGCGGGTGGACGATCCCGTTCAACGCCGCGAGGCGTGCAGGATCCCCAAACACCAAGGCACCAAGCTTGGGCCGGTCCAGTCGCCCGTCAGCGTCCAGGACGTCGTCGCCGAACTCAGCCACGATCCGCTGCAAGCCTTGCGTACCAGGCTCCACCACCTCCCGTGCCAGCGCGTCAGCATCCACCAGCACTGCCCCGCGTTCCTTCAGCCGCGACGCGACTACTGACTTTCCTGAGGCGATTCCACCCGTCAGACCGATCTTCAGCACCCTCCAACACTATTCCCCCGCCGTGCCCCTTGCCTCCCTGCGCTCGCCCAATGGCCCCGCCCTCGTAGGCCCACGAGGGTGGGGCTCCAATTAGACTGGGGCGGATGCAAGAGCCAGACAGCAGGACCACCACCTACACCACCCTGGCGTCCGGTCCGGACTTCCGCCACGAGATCGAGATCAAACGCTCCAGGTTCATCACGGTGCTGCGCCGGGCGGACAGCGAGGAAGCCGCAAGGGACCTGGTGGCCAGCCTCCGCCGCGAGTTCCACGACGCCCGGCACCACTGCTCCGCCTTCATCCTCGGGCCCGACCGGGACATCCAGCGCTCCAGCGACAACGGCGAGCCCTCCGGTACAGCGGGCATCCCGATGCTTGAGGCGCTGGCCAAAAGGGAAACGATGCCCGGGCTGGCCGACCTCAGCGACGTGAGCGCCGTCGTCGTGCGCTACTTCGGCGGCATCCTCCTCGGAGCGGGCGGACTGGTACGGGCGTACTCTGAGTCCGTGTCCTCTGCGCTTTCCCTGGCGCCAATGGTGCGCCGCAGCAGGTTGCGGGTCTGCTCCGCGGAAGTGCCCCATGCTGCTGCCGGCAGGCTGGAAAACGACCTGCGGGCCGCTGGTTTCGTAATGGCGGAAACCAGCTACGGCGCGCAGCACACGGTCCTGCGGCTGGCGCTGCCGGACGAAGCCGGTGAAATATCCGCCGCCGGAGAGCGCCTTCAGTCGCTCACCGCTGGCAGCGCCGTGCTCCAGCCTGAAGGAACGGAGTGGGTGGATGTCGCCTTCCCCTGACGTGTCACTGGTGGACGTGGATGAAGCTGTGTTGGATCAGCTCCTGGGACTCGCCAAGCGCGACGCCTCCCCCGACGAGGTGGCTCCCCCGGTAGGCGGCCCGGGCTGGAACCTGGAGCGCACGGCGTGGTTCTTCAGCTATCACCGCGCCGCCGCGCGGGGCCTGGACGGAGATGCCGCGGAGAAATCGTGGGGCATTCTCGCCGACGGCAGCCTTGCCGGTTCGATCCGCCTCCGCCGCGTAGAGTCCGGCGACGGTGTGCCTGTTGCCGACACGGGCATCTGGCTCGGCAGGAGCTTTCGGTCCCGGGGCATCGGAACTGCCGCGCTGCGACTGGTCCTCCGTGAGGCCCGCAACGCCGGCATCGCCCAGGTTACCGCGCGGACCCTTACGGGAAACCTCGGCGCCGAGCGCGTCCTGGCATCCGTCGGCGCAGTCCTTACGCCCGACGACGCCGGGACAGTAGGCGCCGTCGTCGTCCTTTAAGTGCCTGGTTCCCCGCAAGCACGGCGCGCATCAGCTGCGTTAACGCAACAGACCCCCTGCCTTATAGGCAGGGGGTCTGTTGCGTTGGCCCGGAGAGTCCGGGCCTATGGCAATTAGTTGCCGGTCAGCTTCTCGCGCAGGGCGGCGAGGGCCTCGTCGGATGCAAGCGTACCTGCACCGGCGTTGGACTCAGCAGCAGGCTCCGAAGAGTAGCTGGTGGTGCCGGAATCACTGTCACCGGACGTTGCGGCAGCAGCGTCGTCGGCAGCGTGCTGGGCAACCTGCTTCTTGTGGGCTTCCCAGCGGGTCTGGGCGTCAGCATACTGCTGCTCCCAGGCGGCGCGCTGGTTCTCGTAGCCTTCAAGCCACTCGTTGGACTCGGGATCGAAGCCCTCGGGGTACTTGTAGTTGCCCTCTTCGTCGTACTCTGCGGCCATGCCGTACAGAGCCGGATCGAATTCGGTGCTGTCGGCGTCGACGCCCTCGTTGGCCTGCTTGAGGGAGAGGGAGATGCGGCGGCGCTCGAGGTCGATGTCGATGACCTTGACGAACAGCTCGTCACCAACGGAGACAACCTGCTCTGCCAGCTCCACGTGGCGCACTGCCAGCTCGGAGATGTGGACCAGGCCTTCGATGCCGTCTTCGACGCGGACGAACGCACCGAACGGAACGAGCTTGGTGACCTTACCCGGAACAACCTGCCCGAGGGCGTGGGTGCGGGCGAAGGTCTGCCACGGATCTTCCTGCGTAGCCTTGAGCGACAGGGAAACGCGCTCGCGGTCCAGGTCGACCTCGAGAACCTCGACGGTGACTTCCTGGCCAACTTCGACAACCTCGGACGGGTGGTCGATGTGCTTCCAGGACAGCTCGGAAACGTGGACCAGGCCGTCTACGCCGCCCAGGTCCACGAAGGCACCGAAGTTGACGATGGAGGAAACGACACCGGGACGGACCTGGCCCTTTTCCAGCTTGTTGAGGAACGTTGAGCGGACCTCGGACTGGGTCTGCTCGAGCCATGCACGGCGGGAAAGAACCACGTTGTTGCGGTTCTTGTCCAGCTCGATGATCTTGGCTTCGATCTGCTGACCAATGTACGGAGCCAGGTCGCGCACACGGCGCATCTCGACGAGGGATGCGGGCAGGAAGCCGCGCAGGCCGATGTCGAGGATAAGACCACCCTTGACGACCTCGATGACGGTACCGGTGACAACACCGTCTTCTTCCTTGACCTTCTCGATATCACCCCAGGCACGCTCGTACTGAGCGCGCTTCTTGGAGAGGATCAGGCGGCCTTCTTTGTCTTCCTTGGTGAGCACCAGGGCTTCGACCTGATCGCCAACGGAGACGACATCTCCGGGATCAACGTCGTGCTTGATGGACAGCTCGCGGGAGGGGATGACACCTTCGGTCTTGTAACCGATGTCGAGCAGGACTTCATCGCGGTCGACCTTGACGACGGTACCCTCGACGAGGTCTCCGTCGTTGAAGTACTTGATGGTGGCGTCGACAGCTGCGAGGAAGTCCTCAGCGGTACCGATGTCGTTAATGGCGACTACGGGGGTACCGGGCTTCTCGGTGGAGGTGATGGTCATGTAGTAGGGGCTCCGTTGTGGATAGTTAGTTGGTCAGGCGACCACCACTTCCGGGTACTGACCTGGAGGCGGAGCGCGGCGGATTGCCGGGTCATCCTGATTGCGTGGCGTTCAGATGCGAGCCAAGGCTGCGCACGCGTAACACACGCCCGTTTAGTCTAGTCGCTGCCCGCAACACGGGTCAAAGCGGCACTCCTGCTCCAGGGTGTACCGGTCAGAAGTGGGTGAGGCAGTGTGTTGCCCGCTCGACAGCGAACATCTGCCGCGCCTTCCGCGCGGTGCCGGCCGTCTTTTCCAGGATCCGCCCTGCTGCCGTCAGCGTGACGGGGCATACGGCGCCCAGGTAGATGGAGGACAGTGCCGAGACATCCAGCGCCAGGTCCGCTTCCGCCGTTTCCGGCAGGCGCTCGACGGCGGCCCGACCGCCGTCGACATCGAGGGCAAAGTTTCCCGCCGTGAGGCCCCGGGCGTCATGGACTTCCAGGACCCGCCGGCCGTCTGCCGGGTAGTGCCGGGCCGCCAAACCCGTGGCGG
>NZ_JBNHFF010000042.1:0-18964 GCF_059089965.1 Arthrobacter sp. SPT-J7 | reverse complement strand
GTGACCGGACGGCTGGGACGCCTGGTTGCGGCTCCGTTCCGAGCTGCCGGAGCAGCAGCGGTACACACGGCGAAAGCCGCCGCCCGCTTCTGGTCAGCGCGCTGGCCGGCGCGTTCGTGACCCTGTAGCAAGCGGCGGCTTCGCCGTCGTGGGAGGGAAGGCCTATCCCGCGTAGGGATCGGCGATGCCGATGTACTGGGTGTAGAGGTATTCCTCGATGCCTTCGAGGCCGCCTTCGCGCCCGAGGCCGGACTGCTTGACGCCGCCGAAGGGTGCCGCGGCGTTGGAGATGACGCCGGCGTTCAGGCCCAGCATGCCGGTTTCAAGGCGTTCGCCCATTCGGATGCCGCGGTTGAGGTCCTTGGTGAAGACGTAGGCCACCAGCCCGTATTCGGTGTTGTTGGCCAACCGCACCGCGTCGTCCTCGCTGCTGAAGGTGGTGATCGGGGCGACCGGGCCAAAGATTTCCTCGGCCAGGATCCGGGTACCTTCGGTGACGCCGGAAAGGATGGTGGGCTGGTAGAAGTAGCCCGGGCCCTCCACCGGCCCGCCGCCCAGGACTGCCTTGGCACCTGACGCGACGGCGTCCGAGACCAGTTCGTGGACCTTGTTGCGGCTCTTGGCGTCGATCAGCGGGCCCACCTTGGACTCGGGCTCGGTGCCCCGGGCCGTGGTCATCTCCTTCATCTTCGCCGCGAACTTCTCCGCGAACTCCGCGGCAACGGACTCGTGCACGATGAAACGGTTGGCCGCGGTGCAGGCTTCACCCATGTTCCGCAGCTTCGCTAGCATGGCGCCGGCGACGGCAGCGTCCAGGTCGGCGTCCTCGAAGACCACGAACGGGGCGTTGCCGCCGAGCTCCATGGAGGTGCGCAGGACGGTTTCGGAGGCGTCCGCGAGCAGGCGGCGGCCCACTTCCGTGGAGCCGGTAAAGGACAGTTTACGGAGCCGGGAGTCCTTGATCAGCGGGCCGGTGGTAGCGCCGGCCGTTGAGGTGGGGATAACGTTCAGGACGCCGGCGGGCAGGCCGGCCTCCATCATGACGGCGGCGAACAGCTGGGAGGTCAGCGGCGTGAGGTTCGCTGACTTCAGCACCATGGTGCAGCCCGCGGCCACGGCCGGGGCGATCTTGCGGGTGGCCATGGCCAGCGGGAAGTTCCATGGCGTGATCAGCAGGCAGGGACCCACCGGTTTCTTGGTGACCAGCAGCCGGGACTTCCCGTCCGGGGAGACCGAGTAGCGGCCGAAGGCACGGACAGCTTCCTCCGAGAACCAGCGCAGGAACTCGGCGCCGTAGGTGACCTCGCCCCGGGCTTCTGCCAGCGGCTTGCCCATCTCCATCGTCATGAGCAAGGCGAAGTCCTCGGCCCGCTCCGTCACGAGCTCAAACGCGCGGCGCAGGATTTCGCCGCGTTCACGCGGTGGGACTTTTGCCCAGGACTCCTGGGCGGCGGCGGCCGCGTCCAGGGCCGCGGCACCGTCTTCAGGACCGGCGTCGGCAACGCTCAACAGCACCTTGCCCGTCGCCGGGTCCTCGACGTCGAAGGTCTTGCCCGAAGCGGCAGCCCGCCACTCACCATTGATAAGCAGGCCGGTGGGAACAGAGGCCAAAAGGGCGCTTTCGCGTTCTGCGGAAACGGCCGGCTGTGCAGTGACAGTCACGATGACTCCCTCGTCAGTAGGGTTGTTGCAGCCCCGGGCGGCGGCCGGAGTAGCCGCCGTCGTCATGGCTGATTAGTTGCCAGACTACTGCTGTGCCCCCTGCGGGTCTACGCCTTCACGCACTACGGAAAGAGGGAAGGCCTGTGCATCTGCACAGCCCTTTCCCTGCCGCAGGGCGCCCCCTCAGCGGGCTGCGAGAACGGCCGAGTAGAGCTCGCGCTTGCTTACCCGGACATCTTCCGCCACGGCCGCGACAGCCTCCTTAAGGCGGATCCCCTGGGACACGAGTTCATTGACGGCCGCGACGTGGTCCTCCGGGGTCCCCGGAGCCTGCTCAGGTGCACCGGCCAGGACAACGGCGATTTCACCACGGACCTCTGTGGTCTCGGCCCATTGCAGGAGCTCCCCGAGCGAACCGCGGATCACCTCCTCGTAGGTCTTGGTCAATTCCCTGCAAACGGCTACCCGGCGGTCAGAGCCAAAGCGTTCGCGCAGCGCTCGCAGCATCACCTCCAGCCGGTGCGGCGCTTCGAAGAACACCATCGTCCGGCGCTCCCCCGCAAGGTCAGCCAGGCGGGACGCCCTTTCACCTGCCTTCCGGGGCAGAAATCCCTCAAAGCAGAAACGGTCCGTGGGCAGGCCGGACAGTGCCAGCGCCGTCAGTACAGCCGACGGGCCGGGTACGGCAGTGACGGTGAGCCCGTCCGCCACGGCGCCTTCCACCAGCCGGAACCCGGGATCTGACACCGAGGGCATCCCGGCGTCGGTGACCATCACCAGGGTCTTGCCCGCCTTCACCTGTTCAAGAAGTTCGGCCGTTTTTACTGCCTCGTTGTGCTCGTGGTAACTGATCACGCGGCCGGCAACAGTGACGCCCAGGCTCTGCACCAACCGGTGCAGGCGGCGGGTGTCTTCAGCCGCAACGATGTCCGCCGAGCCCAGCAACTCCACCAGGCGGGCGGACGCATCGCCCGTGTTGCCGATCGGGGTGGCCGCCAGCACGATCCGACCTCCCGCAGGCGCCGGTACCGGGACTGCATCCGAACCCCCTGACGGTTGTCCTCCGGATTCCTCATTGGGGGTGGCAGTGCCGGAATCAGGAAAGGGGCTGGGGTTAGGGTCCACGCCACCAGCCTACTGCTGCGGGGCGCGGCCAGCCGCAAAAGGTAGCATGGGGCTCGTGACGCAGACCTCGACGCGGCCGGCCGGGGCCGAACACGCCACATCCCCGGAGCCCACCGGTTCCTCCACCGGAATGGTTGCCCGGCCCGGGAACCCGCCGGCCCGGCCGTGGGTCAGCCGCCCCGCGGAGGCCTTTACGGCGCAGTCCCTGCGGGCGCGGCTGCTGGGGCCCGTCCAGAGCTGGCGGGACTACCCGCCGTCGCTGCGGCTTTGGTTCCTGCTGGTTCCCCTCCTGGCTGCGGCAGCCGGCGGCGTCCTGCGGTTTGTCCGGCTGGAGGCGCCAAACAAGCTGGTCTTTGACGAAACGTATTACGTCAAGGACGCCTACTCGTACCTCATCAGCGGTTATGAGCGTAGCTGGCCGGACAAAGCCAATGATTCCTTCAACGCAGGAAACCCGGCCCTGCTCTTGGACTCTCCGGAGTACGTGGTCCACCCCCCGGTGGGAAAGTGGATGATCGCCGCCGGGATGTGGCTCTTCGGGGCGGATAATTCTTTCGGTTGGCGCTTCGCTGCGGCCCTGACCGGGACCCTGTCCATCCTGCTCCTGTCCCTGATAGCGCTGAAACTCTTCCATTCACTGCCGCTGGCGGGTGCCGCGGGACTTCTCCTCGCCGTGGACGGCCATCACCTGGTGATGTCGCGGACATCGCTGCTGGATATCTTCCTGATGTTCTGGATCCTCGCAGCGTTTGGCGCCCTGCTGATGGACCGGGATGACGGACGACGCCGGCTGGCGGCCCGGCTGGCCAAGGCTGCGTCCGCCAACGGGGGACTTCCCACCTCCGCGCAACTGCTGTCCGGGCCATGGCTGGGGACCCGGTGGTGGCGGATAGCAGCCGGAGTCTTTCTGGGCCTTGCCGTGGGGACCAAATGGTCAGGCTTGTTCTTCCTGGCCGGTTTCGGCATCCTCACCGTCCTGTGGGACCTCAGCGCACGGCGGGTGGCGGGGATCCGCGGCTGGATCAGCGGCGGCGTAATCAAGGACGGCATCCCGGCGTTCCTGAGCATGGTCCCGGTTGCCGCGCTCGTATACACCGCCACCTGGACCGGCTGGTTCCGCTCAGACGACGCCTACTTCCGCCGCTGGGCGCAGAGCAATCCGTCTTCTGCATGGGACTGGCTGCCGGATTCGGTCCGGTCCCTGGCGCATTACCATCTGGAAGCGTACAAGTTCCACCAGGGCCTGGGGTCCGAACACCCCTATGAGGCCAGCGCCTGGAGCTGGCTGCTGATGGGCAGGCCCACGTCGTTTTTCTACGAATCGCCGGAGCGCGGCACACCGGGCTGCGACGTGGACAAGTGCACGTCCGCCATCCTGTCGGTGGGAAATCCCCTCGTCTGGTGGGCGGCAGCCATATCGCTGGTGGTGCTCCTGTTCTGGTGGGCGGGGCGCCGGGACTGGCGGGCGGGAGCGGTGCTTGCGGGTGTCGCCGCGGGGTACCTGCCTTGGTTCCTGTACCCGGAGCGGACCATGTTCTACTTTTACGCCGTGTCCTTCGAACCGTTCCTGGTGCTGGCGCTTGTCTACTGCCTGGGGCTGGTCCTGGGAAGGACGACCGACCCGCCCTGGCGCCGCCGGTCCGGGCTGTACCTGGTGGCCTTGTTCGTGGCGGCCGCAGTCCTGTTGGCGGCCTACTTCTATCCGGTCTGGGCAGCCGAAGTCATCCCGTACCAGGAGTGGCGGCTCCGGATGTGGATGCCTTCCTGGATCTAGGGCAGGATGGCAGATGATCCCCGACGGAGCCGCTGCCGCGGCATGGCAGCGGAACGGAGACCCCAGTGAGAGAAGCGAGCACTGAACTGCTGGTTGAGCTTGATGCCGCCAGCAACGTCACGGATCTGCTGCTGGAGCAACAGGCCGCCAACCCGGCCCACGCCCTGTACCGGCGCAAGGGGCCCAACGGCTGGATGGACGTGACGGCGCAGAAATTTCTGCAGGATGTCAGCGCCCTGGCCAAAGGCCTGATCGCCGGCGGAATCGAGCCGGGTGACGCCGTTGCTGTAATGTCCGCCACCTCCTACGAATGGACGCTGGTCGATTTCGCCATCTGGTTTGCCGGCGGCGTGACCGTTCCCATTTACGAGACGTCCTCCCCCGGCCAGGTGGAGTGGATCCTCCACGACTCCGGGGTACGGCGTGTCTTCGTCGAGGACCGAGCCAAAGTGAAGCTTGTGGCGGGGGTTTTGGCCGGTTCCACGTTGCTCCGGGACCGCCTCGTCCATGTGGTCCGAATGGATTTCGACGGCGAAGCCCCGGACCTCGCGAGCCTGGCCGCCGCCGGAACGGGTGTCACCGATGCTGAGCTGGAACGGCACCGGAGCCGTGCGGGGCTGGATGACGTGGCGTCCCTGGTTTATACCTCCGGAACCACCGGCAACCCCAAAGGCTGCGAAATCACCCACGGCAATTTCGCACTGGTGGCCAGGAACATCGTCGCTTTCCTCCCGGAACTGCTGCTCCAGGACCAGGCCCGCACGCTCATGTTCCTGCCGCTCGCGCACGTCCTGGCCCGGGCGGTCCAGGTGGTCTGCCTCACCGCCGGCGCTACCCTGGGGCACACGCGGGGGGCGGCCCAGCTCCTGGAGGACCTGGGCACGTTCCGGCCCACGTTCCTGCTGGTGGTTCCGCGGATCTTCGAAAAGGTCCGCGCCACCGCAGGACACAAGGCCGCGGTGGCGGGCAAGGCGCGGCTTTTTAACGCCGCATCGGCAACAGCCATTGAGTACTCACGGGAGGAGGACAGGCGCAGCCGGGGCAAGGACAGCGGTCCGGGATTGCTCTGCCGAATTCGCCACGGAATTTTCGACAGGCTGCTTTACCCGCGGCTTCGCCACGCCTTCGGCGGCCACGTGGGGTACACCGTGTCCGGCGCCAGTGCACTTGCGCCGGAGGATGCCCATTTTTTCCGGGGTGCCGGAATTCCTGTCCTGGAGGGGTACGGCCTCACCGAGACCACCGCACCATGTACTGTCAACACACCCTCACGTACGCGGGTGGGATCTGTGGGCATCCCCATCCCCGGGACCACCATCCGGGTAGCCGAAGACGGCGAGATCCTGGTGAAGGGCATCGGCGTCTTCAAGGGTTACCACGCCAATCATGCGGCAAACGCAGAAGCCTTCGTGGATGGCTTCTTCCGCACAGGCGACCTCGGGGAGCTTGACGCCCAGGGGTTCCTTACCATCACCGGGCGGAAGAAGGATCTGCTGGTCACGGCCGCCGGCAAAAATGTTGCGCCCGGGCCCTTGGAGGAAAGGATCCGCGCCCATCCGCTGGTGGCCCACGCGGTGGTGGTGGGCGACGGAAAGCCCTTTGTGGCGGCGCTCGTGAGTTTGAATCCGGACGGCCTGGACAACTGGCGCTCCGAGCAGGGGTTGCCCGCCCTTTCTGTGCGCGAGGCTGTTACGGATCCGCACGTAGCGGCAGCTATACAGGATGCGGTGGATCAGGCGAACCAGCTGGTATCCAAGGCAGAATCCATCCGCAAGTTCACCGTGCTGGACGCCCAGTTCACCGTCGAGTCAGGTCACCTCACGCCTTCCCTCAAGCTGAAGCGTTCCGCCGTCGTGCATGACTTCGAAAGCGATATCGCCAAGCTCTACTCCTGACCCGCTGGCTGGCCCGTTGCGCCCTCCGCTGACTGCTCAGCCGCCGCTGGTTCATCCTTGGCGAGGCCTCGGCGCCGGCGTGTAGGCCAGGTGAGGATCAGCGTGACGAGGGACGTCAACAGCACCAGGCCCGCGATCACCATTCCGGCGTCGATCCAGAACTGCCCGGGGAACAGTCGGATCAGGGTGTCGTCCAAGCTGAACGTCCATGATCCGTCCGCGAAGAAGATCCGGTGGAACTCGGTGAAGAACTGCTGCCATCCCAGCACTGCAAGGGAGCCCAGGCCCAGGATCAGGACCAGCGTGATGATGGAGCCGGCGAAGAGGCCCCTGCGTACTCCCCCGGTGCTTCGCTTGCGCAGGTAGAGGACAGCGATGAGGCTCACCAGGATCAACAACACACCGGCACCAAAGGTGGACAGGATCACCAGTTTGACGTCCGCCATGTGGCTGACTTCGCCATCCTTGAACAGCTTGTCGCCGCTGCGGTGCACGAGGTCGCCCAAGTAGCGCGGGCCGGCCCAGTTACTGAGGTAATCAACGGCGTAGGAGCCGTAGGTCATCCTGTCATCAGTGCTGAATCCGTAGCCGTCCCCGGGAAATCCAGGGCGGTTGTACTCCACCCACAGGAACAACGGGCTGGTCACGGCACGCACAGCAAGGATGAGCAGGATCAGTGGGAAGAACAGGGCAAGCAGGACCTGCATCACCCGGGGCGTCACCGGTTTGGCATTGGCGGCACTCTCGCGCTGGGCATTGCGGCGCTCCACCTCCTCCTCCGGCGGACGGACCTGCAGCGCTGAGGTGGGCAGGCGTTCCTTGAATACCGGAGAGCTGTCCCGCCCGGAGTCGGGCCCGGAATCCTCGGCGGCGGACTCTGCGGCTTTTCGGTCGGCCCGGCTCTCCGGCTGGACGGCCTGGCCGGAGGCGGGGGCGGTGGCAGCCTTGGCGGCAGAGCCCCCGGCCCGTCCTGTTGCGGCTGAACCGGAATTTGTTGCGGGAGAACCGGTATCTGTTGCAAAGGAACGGGCCTCGGCATTCCCGTGCACAGGCGCCGTGGCTTTTCCGGCTGATTCCCGCACGGCATCCGCACGGGAATCATCGGGGAGGTCTGCGGCAGAACTCCCGGCGCCTGCGCCGGCGGGAGTCAACCATGAAAACGCCGGCTCGTCAGAATCACTTGATGTGTCCAGGACCGGTTCCGGCTGCGGCTCGGCGCGCCTGGCGCGGGCAGGAGTTTCGTCTTTCACAGCAGCGTCACTTCCGTTGGGTTTTCGCGCCGGATCATGGATCGGCCGGCACGCTTCATCTGTTGACGAGCCTACCGTCCGGGCTTCCGGCGGGGCGAGCAACCACCCCGCATGGATTACAACGATTCAGGCAGCGATTTCCGTATAGCCTGCGTCTTCCCGGCGGAGGTCGCCGCGCTCCCCTGCAAGATAGGCGGGGCGCCCGCAGGCAAAGACGTACAGCCAGTATCCGGCAAGGACCGCGGCCCCAATGCCGATCTTTGCCCAGACCGGCAGCGCACTGGGTGTAACGAAACCTTCCACCAGGCCTGAGACGAAGAGCACCAAAACCAGGCCCAAGGCTACGGTGATCAAGGACCTGCCTTCCTCGGCCACCGCCCGGCCACGTGTGCGGGGCCCCGGGGAGACCATTGCCCAGAAGATCCGGAGGCCGGCGGCACAGGCAATAAACACCGCTGTGAGTTCCATCAGGCCGTGCGGCAGGATGTAGCTGAAGAAGACCTCCGACTTCCCCGCGGCCGCAAAGATGCCCGCGGCTATGCCCACCCCTTGGGCGTTGCTGAACAAAATCATGGGCACCCACACTCCTGTGATGCCCAGTGCTACAGCCTGAGCGCTGATCCAGGCGTTGTTGGTCCACACTGCGCCGGCGAAGGAGGCGGCAGGGTTCTCCGAGTAGTAATTGATGAAGTCTTCCTCGACGTACTGCCGGAGCGCTGCTTCGGACGCCACCGCCCGCAGTGCTTCCGGCGAGGTGCTGATCCAGACTGCGTAGGCCGCGCCGATCAGGAGAAAAGCTGCCCCACAGGCAAGGGTGAGCCAAGTGAGCCGGTAGAAGGCGGCGGGCAGGGCCACCACAAAAAACCGCGCCAGGTCCTCCAGCACGTTGGACCGCGCGCCGGTGAAGCGCGTGCGCGCCTGGGCAAGCGTGGCGGACAGTGAAGCGGACAGTCCGCTTTCCGGGGCCAGCGACCGGATGAGGGAGAGGTGGGCGGACGTGGACTGGTACAGCGCCAGGAGTTCATCCGCTTCCGGGCCGCTGAGCCTGCCCTTATAGGCAAGTTCATGCAGCCGCGACCATTTGTCCGCGTTGACGGCGGAGAACGCGTCCATATCCACGGCAACAGCCTAGCGGCCCGCACTAGACTATGAGCGTCCCGTCAGCCGCGAGGAACTGGAACATTGTGAGTTCGATAGTCACCGGTGAGGCCGTTGTCCTGGAGTTGCGTCCGGCATCATTTGCGGCCCGCGCGCTGGGCCTGCTCCTGGACATGGCCTTAGGCATCATTTTGCTGGTGGTCATCCTGATCGGAGTAGCGGCGGCGGGCGAGGACCTTGACGAGGCGGCCCTGCGGGCCCTGGTGCTGGCCAGTGTTGTCTTCTGCCTGGTTATCGTTCCGGTGGCGGTGGAGACCCTGAGCCGCGGGCTTTCGCTGGGCAAGCTCGCAGCCGGCCTGCGCGTGGTGC
Source organism: Arthrobacter sp. SPT-J7 (assembly GCF_059089965.1). Taxonomy (NCBI): domain Bacteria; kingdom Bacillati; phylum Actinomycetota; class Actinomycetes; order Micrococcales; family Micrococcaceae; genus Arthrobacter; species Arthrobacter sp. SPT-J7. Next base: position 9,791 of record NZ_JBNHFF010000042.1, on the reverse strand, counting down.
GGGATGACGGCGGTGCCATCCGGTTCCGCCACGCCCTCATCCGCGGCCTGGTCGGATTCCTCGAGATCTACCTGACCCTGGGTGGACTCGCCATCGCCGTGGCCCTGTTCAATGACAGGTCTCGCCGCCTGGGCGACCTGATGGCCGGGACCTACGCCATCCGCAGCCGTGTACCGGTCGAAGCGTCCGCGCCGGTGTTCGTTCCGCCACGCCTGCGGTCCTGGGCCTCCAGCGCGGATATCGGGCGGATTCCGGACGCGACGGCGCGCCGGGCATCCCAGTTCATCTCCCAGGCCGGCCGGATGGCACCCCTGTCCAGGGCGGGCATGGCCGAGTCGATCGCCACTGAACTCGCCGCCCATGTAGCCCCGCCTCCGCCGCCCGGGACGAGCCCCGGCGACTACCTTGCCGCCGTCGTGGCCGAACGGCGGAGCAGGGAGCTTGCCAGGTTGTCGCAGGCACGACGGCGGAGCGCTGAGACGGGTGAGCGGCTGCAACGTCTGCCTTTCGGCGACTAGGCGTTAGTTGTCGTATTCGCTCCACGGGATGTTCCAGTCGCCAAACCCATCATCGTTGGCTGCGTAGTCGCCTTCAGTATTAACAATCTGGACAACGTCGCCGGTGCCCATGTTGTCAAAGACCCAGGCGGCGCCGTCGGGGGCGAATCCTATGCAGCCGTGCGAGACGTTGGTGTTGCCGATAAAGGGATAGGCCGACTCCAGCGCCTGGTGGATGTAGGCCCCGCTGAGGGTGAGCCGGATGGTGTATTCCACGTCGACGTCACCGTAATAGGCAGGGTCATCGGGTTTCAAGCCGATGCTTGAGGCACGGAAGTGGTCGTAGCGCTTCTTTTCCATCAGCACGCCGTAGCCGCGGGCAGACGGGAACCGCTTGTCCCCCATGCTTACCGGCAGCGTCTTGACGACCTGATCGTTGACGCTGAGCGTGAAGGTATGCGCCGCTGCGTCCGCCACCGCCACCTTCTTGTCACCGATGGAGACGTTCACCTTCTTGTTGAAGTTGGCGATCTGGCCGTTGCCCAGGTCTACGCCGAAGAGCTGCATGTCCATGGTGATGGTGGAGTTTGCCGCCCAGAAATTCTCAGCCCGGTACCGGACCATGGTGTCACTGTGCCAATGGAAAGCGCCCACTTGGCCGGCGCTGCTGGTGATGCTGATGGCCTTTTCCACAGCCGCGCGGTTGACCACGGGTTCACTGAAGATGACCTGTAGCGGCTGCCCCACGCCCACCTTCATGCCGTCCAGGGGGTAAATCGCCGCGTCCGCCTCATGCGAACTGGGCACCGTGCTGAAGGACTGCGTGGTGCTGGTCTCGCGTCCGGCGCCATCCTTCACCACGTACGTGTAGCTGTAGTCCGTGTTGAACTTCAGGGGGCCGGACGTCGTCCAGCCTGTTCCCGCGGCGTCGATGCTGCCCTCCACCGTCTCGCCTGCGGTACTGGCGAGCGTAACGCGTTCAATGGTGCCGTTGGCCACCTTCAGGGACACCGGTGCTGCCGGGTTCACCTGCTTGGAACCGTTGGCCGGCGCGGCGTCGAGCTTCAGGGGCGCAATGACCGGCGCGACGATGCCGGGCGACGTCCGGACGGCGGTCCCTGCTTCGGACTCGATGGTTCCGCGGGCGATTCCCGGTGCCACAGCAGCGAACACGCCGCCCACGGCGGCGAGGATGCAGACAGCGGCCACCACAAGAATCTTCTTGACCCTGCCCGGACGGCGGGATTGGACTTCAGGCTCCATATTTTGATCCTAGGCGCTAAAAGTAACAGCCCGGGTGCTCTCCCACCCGGGCTCTTTACTTCTTAGTAACGATAGTGCTCGGGCTTGTACGGGCCGGCGACGTCCAGGTCCAGGTACTCAGCCTGGTCCTTGGTCAGTTCGGTCAGCTCCACGCCAAGGGCGTCCAGGTGCAGGCGGGCCACCTTTTCATCCAAAACCTTGGGCAGGACGTAGACCTGGTTTTCGTACTCGCGCTCTCCCTCGGGCTGGTCCTTCTTGGTCCACAACTCGATCTGGGCGATGGTCTGGTTGGCAAAGGAGTTGCTCATCACGAAGGACGGGTGCCCCGTGGCGTTGCCCAGGTTCAGCAGGCGGCCTTCGGAGAGGACAATAATGGAACGCTCGGTGTCAGCCCCTGCGTCAAAAACCCATTCGTGGACCTGCGGCTTGATTTCCACCTTCTTGATGCCCGGGATCCTGGCAAGTCCGGCCATGTCGATCTCGTTGTCGAAGTGGCCGATGTTGCCCACAATTGCCTTGTTCTTCATGCCCGCCATGTGATCGGCCATGATGACGTCCTTGTTGCCCGTGGTGGTGATGAAGATATCGCCCTGGGCCAGGACGGACTCAAGCTTGGCCACCTGGTAGCCGTCCATCGCCGCCTGCAGGGCGCAGATGGGGTCGATCTCCGTGACGATCACCCGCGAGCCCTGGCCGCGCAGCGCCTCCGCCGCGCCCTTGCCGACGTCGCCATAGCCGCAGACGACGGCGACTTTGCCGCCCATGAGCACGTCGGTTGCACGGTTGATGCCATCCGGGAGTGAGTGCCGGATTCCGTACTTGTTATCGAACTTGCTCTTGGTGACGGAGTCGTTGACATTGATGGCGGGGAAGAGCAGCTTGCCCTGTTCAGCCAATTGGTACAGGCGGTGCACACCCGTCGTGGTTTCTTCGCTGACGCCCTTGATGTTGGCCGCCGTGCGGGTCCACTTGTGCGGGTCCGCTGCCAAGGAGCGGCGAAGCACATCGAGGAAGATGCCGTACTCTTCGGAGTCCGTTGGGTCGGCGGACGGGACGTTGCCCACCGCCTCGAATTCGGCGCCCTTGTGTACCAGCATGGTGGCGTCGCCGCCGTCGTCCAGGATCATGTTGGCGCCGAGCTCCGGGTTGGACTCAGCGCCAGGCCAGGTGAGGATCTGCTCGGCAGTCCACCAGTATTCCTCCAGCGTTTCACCCTTCCAAGCGAACACCGGCACGCCTCGGGGGTCCTCCGCCGTGCCCTTTCCAACCACTACAGCAGCGGCGGCCTCATCCTGGGTGGAGAAGATGTTGCAGGAGGCCCAGCGGACCTCGGCACCCAGCGCGGTGAGGGTTTCGATCAGCACCGCAGTCTGCACCGTCATGTGCAGCGATCCTGCGATCCGCGCGCCCTTCAGCGGCTGGGTGGGTCCGAACTCCTCGCGGAGGGACATCAAGCCGGGCATTTCGTGCTCTGCCAGGCGGATCTGGTGCCTGCCGGCCTCGGCCAGCGAGATGTCGGCAACCTTGTAATCAAAAGCCATGGATGGATCCTTTACTCTGTCCGGCGGTGGCCGGATGCTGCTTGCGGCGCCCGGTCAGGGAGCCGCGGCGTGGGCGCCGGTGGTTTGGTGCTGTCGGATGAAGGCTAAACGGCTTGGGGTATACCGGCTGCTGAATCGTGCTGCCCTGGACGGGCCGCATTCGCTGCTGCCAACAGTTCGGGCGGAAGAAGGACGGGAATCCCGTCCTCGATGGCGTAGCGGGGCCTCACTCCGGAGTCATGCGCGCCGGCTGCAACAAGTTCCTCGCCTTCCTGAACCAGGGAGGACCCAGTCACGGGGCAACGCAGGATGGACAGGAGTTCAGGACTGATCTTTGGCATTACTCATGCTCCCTGGCGGGCGCGCTGGCGCCGGTAGCGGACGGAATTGCAGCTTCCAGCCTACCGCCAGATGCGCTTCAGGACGGTTCCCGCAGGACGCGGAGATGGCCCCTTCGGGTGCCTTCCGCTCCGGCCGGCGCTTCCAATGCGGAATGGGGGCCGCGTTTCCCGGAGGTTGGCGGCGTCCGGGCAGGCAAGGCAGCGGCATCCCGGACCGCGTTGGCCAATGCCAGGAGGTCATCGGGGCCCGGCTGCTGCGGAGTGGAGGGCATGGCCAGGCGCAGAACCTCCCACCCCCGCGGGACCGTAAGGGAATCAGCGTGCTGCTCGCACAAATCGTAACAATGGGGCTCGGCGTAGGTGGCCAGTGGTCCAAGGACCGCCGTGGAATCCGCGTAAACGTACGTCAGGGTAGCTACCGCTGACTGGCGGCACGCAGATCTTGAACACTGACGGATAGCTCCCACGACATCACAGACTACTCTGTGCACGCAGCAAAACACCGCATTGCTGCCCTGTCGACGCGCCCTGGTGCAAGCAGCCCATGTGTCGCGTAAATCCTCCCCCGGGTTTACAGTCAATGTATGCAGTCATCGAACCATGAATCAGGCTTTACGGTCCGGTTGGCTGAGCCGGATATCCGCACTGACCAGCGCACGCCGGCACCGGGCAAGAGCTACATGATGCGCCGCCGAAACCGCCACGGACGGGGTCTCCGGGGCGAAGTCATGCTCCCCACCCATCCCGGTTACCGCACACGCTCGGACCGCTTTGATGACTTGGTGCTGGACTCCGCGCAACGGCTTCATGACATCTGGGGCAAGACCCTGGATGGCGTCCGCTTTGGCGTCGATGAGATCCCGCCGGACCTGGAGCAGTTGGCCGCCACTGCAGCCACTCCCCCCATGGGTTCCTACACTCCTGCCACCGACGAGGACGGGCCAATGATTACCGTCTACCGGCGAGTGGTTGAGCAGGCGTGCGGAAGCGTTGAAGAACTCCAGGACCTGGTCCATGACGTGGTAGTGGAACATACGGCTGAAATGCTGGGCGTTGCCCCGGAAACCCTCGATCCGGTGTACCGGCGCAGGTACTGAACCGCTATCTTCCTGGCCTGCGCAACGAGCAGGCGGCAGTAACGGACTTTCCGCCCCTCAGTAACTGAGGGTGACGGGCACTGTTTCCTGGCCCGCCGCCGCCGGCAGGAAGGCCAGGGACGAAACGTCGTCCCTGCCGTCCTGCTGCAACAGCAGGGCCCCGTAGGCGGCGTCGCCCGAAGCCGACACCACGTAGCCCACGACGTCGGAATCCTCAACCTTTTCTGGAATGGCGATGGACGCCGTCGTTCCGCCGGCGATATCGGCAGTGGACGCCGCCCCCACCTTGCCATCGGCAGTGATGGCCGAATAGGTGATAATGGCGCGGTTGTCGAGAGCACCGAAAACCAGGTGCCGTTGACCCCCTTGTGGGACGGGGACCACGTGCTGACTGCCGAGCCTTACTCCTGATGCCGCCCACGCCACGTCTGTTGCCTGGGTTTCCTGGACGCCTCGGGTAATCCGGACAGCGGCTACGAACGTGACATCCGACGACGCAACCACCGTGTAATGACCGGCAGGGATGCCAGCCAGCGGGATCTCGGTGACGGTGCCCGCTTTGGCAGTCATCACTCCCCCGTTGGGCAATGCCTTCTGGCCGTCCCGCCCGTACAGCTTGACCTCCACCACGGCGTCTGACGGGCCGGGCACGGTGAGCTGCAGCGCGGGACCCGCGTCCTCATAACCGGATCTTCCGGTGAGCGCTGCCACCTGGCTGGGGTCCTGGATATCCACGCCGGTCATGACCTGCCGGACGGCCGGCGCCGCTCCGGGGACGATGAAATCCACGCCGCCAGGGGTCAGGCCACGCAGGACGCTCTGCTGGATTACGGCAGAAACAGGGCCGCCGGCGCTGCGCACGTGCACACTCAGCTGGGCCTCCCCCGGCGCCAGGCCGGCCAGTACTACCGGCCGCGACGTACCGGGAGCGACCAGCAGTCCCCTGCTGCCGGGCGCCTGGATCTGGCCGCCGGCGCCAAAGAGCTCGAGGCTCACGGTGGCTGGAGTAGTGGAAGCGTTGGTGAGGACAAGCACTGATGTACGGCCCACGGTGGTGCCCGCGCCCGCCAGCCATTGATCGTTCGAGGGCTGCAGGCAGGCGGCTGCCGCGGTGCCCTGCAGATCCCCGTCCATTGCCGCGAACTTCATGGCCGCTGCAGCCGAAGCCTTCTGGTTTGCCAGCGCGTCGGCACTTAGGACGCTCACCTGGTCAACCGAATGGCCCGCCACCACCGCTGCGAGAAGCTCCTGGGAACCCCCCGCGGCACTGGGCTGGGCCTGCTCTTTGGCAATCTCGACGCCGGTTGTTCCGCCAAGTTCCGACAGCCGGCTCGCCGGCAGCGCGCCGCCGGCGCTGAGCACTGCACCCGTGACCGAACTGGCGGCAGTCTCGGACTCGGGGCTGAATTGCGGGTCGGTGCCCGCTTCAGTGCCTTCAAGCAGCCGGGCCGGGCCCGGACAGACCCCAACGCTGCTGCCGGCAGGCACTGCCGCCACCCCTGCCGGCACGGCGCGGCTGGAAAGGGGCTGCGGGAGGACGGACCCGGCTGCCACCACACCGGCTGCTCCGGCGATGATGACGGCGGAGGCGAGGCTGGAGAACAACGCGTTCCGCCCTTTGGTCCCTGAGCGCTTCGCAAAATCGCTGCTTTCCCGGGTTTCAGCGCCGGCGGCATCGCTTGCCGGTGATGCTTCCGGTGGCATTGACGTGTTACGCATTCTGGTGTTCCTTACGCAGCGAGCCTTCGTCCCGGGAAAGGCCCGTCCTCTGACGCCGGGCAGGCATTGGGATGGCGAGCATGACCGTCAGCCCGAAGACGGTGACCTGGGCGATCCCGGACCACAGCGCCCACGGGTTTTCGTATCGCACGGTCAGGTGGCCCGCCGAAGCCGGAAGGGCGAAGGCCTGCGACCACCCGGATGTGGTAGCCGTCAGCCTGCGGCCGTCCAGCCAGGCACTCCAGTTAGGATCCGCCCGTTCCGCCAGCACCACCAGCCGGCCCTCCGGCCCCTGCGGAACAGCAGCATCGACGTCGTCGTGCCCTGACGGGACCAGCGCGATGGCGGCGCCCCCCGCATCAACAACCCGCACCCGGTGGGCAACATCCGCTGCCTGGAGCACGGGCTGGTTCAGCGGGGAGATCCGCCACAGCCAGCCGACGTCGGTCTGACCAACTGCAATGAGCCCGGGTACCGCGTCCATCCTGCTGGCCGTGAGCTGGGCCGCGGTGTCTGCCGCCCGGAGAACCACGAAGCCGACGCCGAGCTGTTCCAGATCGGTCCGGGGGTCCACACCCTGGCCGGCCACCAGCGTTGCCACCACGCGACGGACCGCGGCAGTGACGTCGTCGTCGTCTCGCACCATTTCTGATCCCGGACGGCCGAGGATGTTGCGCGCCGAGGCGATGGCCGAAAGGCTGTCAAGCGTTGTGCCCGCGCCGCGCATCAGGGAAGCGTCATACGTGCCGTCCTCACCGGTGCTGATCAAGAGCGTCCGCGTCTGTTCGGGCCCGGTTCCGCGGTCGGTGGCAGTGGCCGGGAGGATACGGATGCCGGCAGCCTCCACGAGGCGGGGCGTTCCCAATGCAGCGGAGGCCGCTGGCATCTGGGCCGTAACAACAGAGGAGCGGAAAATGTTGTGCGCGGACCAGGCAGCCATTCCTGCAAGGGGTCCGGCCAGCAGGAGCACCATGCCACATGCTGTCGCTGACTGCAGCCACGTCTTGTGTTTTACGCTGCCGGTTGCCGCCGCGTTTGCCATGCCAAGGAGCCGTTCTGCTCCAAGGACGCCGGCACCCAGCAGGGCGAACCCTGCTGCAGAAACCGCCGGTCCGGGGAAGGGCGCCACCATGGCGTCGGCATTCATGCTTGCAGACACCTGTCCTGCGAGCCATCCACCGGCCAGGGCAATCGTGGCGACAACCCATAGTGACCTTGCAATTCCGGTCCGGCTACCGGGAAGGCAGATGCCCGCCACGGCCAGGAGCAGGACGGGGACGGCAAGAAGGAGGGCAAGCAGCAGGGCCCACGGCAGAGCACTGTCCGCGAAGTACGGCAAGCCGGCCAGCCCGCCGCTCGGTCCGAATTCAAGGGGCTGGCCGAGCAGCTGCTGCCATAGTGGAGCGGCGTCGAAACCAAGGGGGACGCCGGGATCAGCCAGCAGGGCCCGTGGCCTGTCCAGGGCTGCAAGTCCGAACGGAATGAACAGGGCAGCGGTGGGCAGCAGTGCCCACCACACCGTCCGGCCGCGACGGCCGAGCAGGAGCCCGCAAAGAACGATCACCACTGTGGTCGGAATCAGCAGGGAAGGCGCGGACGCCGTCACAACAGCCAGCGCCAGGCCGGCCGCCGCCGCCGAGGTCCAGGACGGCATTCCGTTGATCCCTGGCTTAACCGCTGGCCGTTCCGTGGCACGGCGTTCCCCCGGAGGCGGCAGCTGGAAGCGTCCTTGCCCCACTGCGGAGCCAGTGGCCCGCAGCAGGGCCAGGGCGACCAGGGGAACCATGATGTGGGCAATAAGCGCCCCGGCCCGGCCTTGGTTAATTGCCACCTGCAGGGCTGGGGCAGCCGCCCAGAAAAGCGCTGCTGCCAGGCGGAGGCGGCGGCGAACCGTCAGTCCGCCGGCCGCAAACCAGGCCGTGAGGCCGGACAGCGGCGTGCTGAGCAGCAGCAGCCAGGCCATGGCGGCGTTGGCGTCACCCCCGCCCAGAACGCCAAGGATCCAAAGGACATATCCAAAGGGGTCGCCGCGGCCCGGAAGCCCGGCGCCCAACGAAATCCACCAGCTGGACGCATGGTGCCAGATGTCGCCCAGGCTGCTCGAGACGGGAATGAGCGCCCCGCCGGAGACTGCGGGGGCACCGAAGAGTCCGGTCAAACCCAGAAGGGAGGTGACAGAGGCAACGATCACCGCGGCCAGGGCACCATTGCCCACCCAGCCTCGCTTGCTGGTGGCAAGCGCGGCGAAGTCATCGGATGCGTCGCCGCTGGGCTGGTGCGCCAACGGGTCCTGCACGAGGTCGTCCGCCGGGCTGCCGTCAGAGCCCAGGGCCTCCATCAGGGAGCGTCTATGGCTCCACACCTCGCGGCGGGGCGTCTGGAGCTTGCGGATGACGGACCGGCGGATTCGACGCGTCTTCCTGGCGTTCGCCCTTGCCCTGATGACGGCGCGGGGGCGGCCCAGTGCTGCAAGCGTTGCACCGAGCTGCATGATGCCGTGTGCGGGATCCTTGACGGCGATACTTAGGACCAGTTTGAAAATGCTGCCGAGAAGGGCCGCCGCGCCGTGCATGGGTACTATCCACGGCGGTGCGTGCTTCAGCCGCAGGTGGACCTGGGCCTTCCGCGCCGCTGCGGCGTTACCCAGCGCATGCGGCCGGTGTGCTACGTGGAACATCCTGGCCGCGGGGACCACCACCACACGGTGTCCCGCCAGGCGGTTGCGCCAACAGAAATCGACGTCGTCACCGCTGCCGGGCAAGGCAGGATCGAAGCCGCCGAGCTGTTCCCAGACGTCACGGCGCACCAGCATTCCAGCGGAATTCACGGCGAAGGTATCGGTGCGGCCGTCGTACTGCCCTTGGTCAAGTTCGTCGGCGTCGATCAGGGTCAGCCGCTCCGCCCAGCGGCTGGTTGAAAGGCCGACGTCCACCAGCATGCGTCCCGCATGCCAGTCCAACTGCTTGCAGCCCGCGACTGTCACCGATGGTGCCCGTTCGACTGCAAGCAGAAGTTCTGCGAGTGCTTCCGGAGCCGGCGCGGCGTCGTCATGAAGGAGCCAGATCCACTCTGAACTGCCGTTGCCCTGATCCCCACGCCAGGGTGCGAGTTCGGCTAGGCCAGCGGATACTGCGGCGCCCATTCCGCTCTTCCCGCGGTGGTTTACTACATGCGCCCCGCCCAGGGCCTCATCAAGGAGGACCCTGGAGTTGTCGCGGGACCCGGCATCGACGCCGATGACGTAGTCTGCCGGCCGGGTCTGGTCTGCCAAGGCTGCCAGGGTTCTGGGGAGATAGGCACTGCCGTTGTGGGCAACCACAACGGCAGTGACGT
>NZ_JBNHFF010000041.1:0-18971 GCF_059089965.1 Arthrobacter sp. SPT-J7 | reverse complement strand
AGGGACAGGGCTATTCCCGCCCCGGCCATCGAGGCCAGCAGCCCGCCGAATCGCACAGTGTTGGCGGTACCGATCCTGCCTACCACCCAGCCGGCCGTCGGCAGGGCAAGCAAAGAGCCGATGGCGGTGCAAAGCAGCAGTGTACCCATCTGGCCGGAGGTTATCTGCAGGGTTTCGGTCACCGCAGGGATCCTCGCTGCCCAGCTGGCAAAAACCAGGCCGTTAATGCCGAAGACAACGAAGGTGGCGGCAGCCGCTGCTTTCAGGCCAGCCTGCCGTACCGTTCCGGTATTTAAGCTCATACATTCACTACTTCCACAGAGTTGTCATCGAATCGTCGTTGTTCTTCGGGGCTGAACTCTTTGTTGGTGATCATGATGTCCACACGATCAAGGCTGCCCACAAGGGCCCTGGCCACCGCGTGCCATTTGGCAGCGGCGGCAGCAACAACTACGCGGGATGCCGATTCGACGCCGGCCCGCTTCACAGCCGCGTCGTCGAGGTCGTGGGCCAGGAGGCCGGCCCTGAGGTCCACTGCGCAGGGAGTGACAACTGCCGTGTCGAAGCGCAGGGAGCGGATGTTGGATTCCGCGAGCGGACCCCGGAAGCTCAGCTCGCCGGGGACAAGGCTTCCTCCCGGCAGGAGCAGCGTAGGGCGGATTCCGGCGGCGGATTCCTCGCCCGCAAGAACGTTAAGCGACCGGAGTGACATCGGCATGACGGTCAGTTCCCTGCCTACCAGGGCCCGCGCCACCTCCGTGGCGGTGCTTCCACTGTCCAGCCAGACATGCTCGCGGTCCCGCAGCAGGTTTGCTACAGCGGCTGCAATCCGCTTCTTGGTGTCCTGGTCCTCCAGCTCGCGCTGGCCGTAGCCTGCAGTTTCGCCGCGGCCGATGAGGCTCCGCGCCCCGCCGTGAACGCGCCGGAGAACTCCGTTGGCGGCCAAGACTTCGAGGTCCCGGCGGATGGTTGCTCCTGAAGCGTCGCAGGCAAGTGTAAGCTCCTCCACCGTCACCTCGTGCCGCTGGCGAAGCAACTCCGCAATAGCGCGGTGCCGCTCAACCGTCTTCATGATCAAATGATAACAACTTCTGCTCACTCGCTCAGAAAGTAATCAGACGCTCTCTCACTTGATGCGGCCTAGTCGCAAACGCTCTCTCACGTACCGAAGACAAACGGCCAACGCTCCTGCACCTGTGCGAAAGCGTTGCCAAAAACGTGCAGGAAGTGAGAGCGCGTCCGGCTAGCGGGCGCGCTCCACGCGCTTCTCGTCCCATACCGGATCGGCGGACTCGTACACCTTGCCATCCGATCCAAACACCAGGAAGCGGTCGAACGTACGGGCAAACCAGCGGTCGTGAGTCACGGCGAGGACCGTGCCCTCAAAGTGGTCAATCGCCCGTTCCAGTGCCTCGGCCGAGTGCAGGTCCAGGTTGTCCGTAGGCTCATCCAAAAGAAGCAGGGTGGCACCGCTCAACTGCAGGAGCAGAATCTGAAACCTGGCCTGCTGACCGCCGGAAAGGGACTCGTACTTTTGCTCCGACTGCCCTGCCAGGCCATAACCATCCAAGGCCCCGGCTGCTGCCTCACGGCCCAGGCCGGACCGGTGTTCGTCCCCTCGGTGCAGAATTTCCAGCAGGGTCTTGCCGAGCAAATCGGGCCGGACGTGCGTCTGGGCAAAGAACCCGGGGCGGATCCTGGCCCCAAGTTTCACGGTGCCCTCGTGCGGCACTTCGGCGATTTCGACGTCGGACACGGGCAGGTGCTCCCGCTCCGGATCGGTGCCGCCCGTAGCCAGCAGCCGTAGAAAGTGCGATTTACCGGAACCGTTTGAGCCCAGCACACCCACCCGGTCCCCGAACCACACCTCGGTGGAGAACGGCTTCATCAACCCTGTGAGTTCGAGCTTCTCCGCCACGATGGCGCGCTTGGCGGTCCGCCCGCCCTTGAGGCGCATCTGCACGTTCTGCTCGATGGGCAGCGCCTCGGGCGGTCCGATCTCCAGGAACTTCGCCAGACGGGTTTGCGCTGCGTGGTATCGGTTCGCCATGTCGGAGCGGAACGCGGCCTTGTTTTTGTACATGTTGACGAGTTCCTTGAGCTTGATGTGCTCCTCATCCCACCGCTTGCGGAGTTCCTCGAAGCGGGCATTCCGGTCCGCACGGGCGTCCACGTAGGAGCCGAACCCGCCGCCGTGGACCCAGGCCCCGGCGCCGCTGATCCCGGGTTCCAGGGTGACAATGCGCCCCGCGGCGTTATTCAACAGTTCACGGTCGTGACTGATGAAGAACACCGTCTTTTTCGATTCATTCAACTTGTCCTCAAGCCAGCGCTTGCCCGGCACGTCCAGGTAGTTGTCCGGCTCGTCCAGCAGCAGCAGGTCATCCGGTCCGGCAAAAAGCGCTTCCAGCACCAGCCGCTTCTGTTCACCGCCGGAAAGGCTCGACGCCGGGCGGTGCTGGGCGCGGTCAAAGGGGAGTCCCAGCGCGGCCATGCACACTTCGTCCCAGACGGTCTCGACGTCGTAGCCTCCGGCATCTCCCCAGTCCACGATGGCCTGGGCGTAGCGCATCTGGCTGGGTTCGTCGTCGTGCTCCACCATGGCCAGCTCGGCGTCGTCCACCTCCCGGGCCGCTGCTGCAAGGGCGGGCGGTGCCGCGGAGACCAGCAGGTCGCGCACGGTGGATCCGTCGCGGACCTGGCCCACAAACTGGCGCATGATCCCCATGTGCCCCGAGCGCCCGATGGCGCCTTCATCGGGAACCAGGTCCCCGGCGATGATCCGGAAAAGCGTCGTTTTGCCAGTCCCGTTGGGCCCGATCAGGGCGGTTTTAGTGCCATCCGGAACCTTGAAGGTCACTCCGTTCAGCAGCTGTGTGCCGTCGGAGAGGAAGTAATCGATACCGGATACGTCAATATGGGCCACGTATCCCATCTTCCCACGGCGCGCCCGCCCGAATTTTGTCCGGATCTGCAGGCCTGACTGGCTGGGAAGTCCGCATACCTGACCGAAACTCTACCCCGCGGCGGTGAGGAACTTTTGCAGCAGCGGTCCGGAGGTTGTTGCCCCCAGGCCTCCATCCTCCACAAAAACGGCAACGGCAAGATCGCCTTGTACGGCCACAATCCAAGCGTGCGTCTTTGGCGGATTCTCTTTGCCGAACTCGGCCGTGCCGGTCTTGGCTCCCACGGGGGCACCGGGAACACTGGACAGGAAACCTGCGTGGCCTGACGTGACCACGGCCCGCATCATGTCCGCCAGGGACGCCGCCTCCTCAGCGGTGATGGGGTTTTCTGAAGCCTGGGACGGAGCCTCCGCGGTGGCCGTGGCGGAGGGCTGGGCAGCGGGAGCGGTGGAACCGCTGGTGGTTCCCTCGGCAGCGGCACCCGCGTCGGGATTCAACACCAACTGCGGGGCAACCGGCGCACCCTTGGCCACCGAGCCGGCCATCATGGCGGCGGCCAACGGCGACAGCAGCACTTTTCCTTGGCCGATCATGGAAGCGGCGTGCTCTGTTCCCGCGGCTTCCCCAGGGACGGATCCCAGGAAGGCGGCGGCGCCGAGCGTCGGTGCCTCAACGGCGAGGCCCATCGCCATGGCGGCTGCTTCAAGCTGCCCCTGCGAAACGGTGTCACGGGCGGCGATGAACGCGGTATTGCAGGAGTGGGCAAAGGCATCCCGCAGCGTCACTGAACCCAGCGAGTCCTCCGGGTACCCCTCAGCGTTTTTGAAAGTCCGTCCGTCCACCGTCAACGTGGGGGTGCATTCAACCTTCGACGAAGGGGTCAGTCCGTTGCGGAACATCGCCAGCGAATCCACCATCTTGAAGATGGATCCGGGCGCGTACTGGCCCAGCATCGCTGTGTTGTAGCCGTTGCTTCCCGGGCCGGATGCTGCCGCCAGGACAGCGCCGGTTGAAGGCCGAAGCGCAACAATCGCAGATGCCGGCTCCACGCCTTCCAGCGTGCTCTCCGCCAGCGACTGCAGCGTGGGATCCAGGGTTGTCTTCAGTGGGGTTCCCGGCGTGGGCTTTACCTCGAAAAGCACCCGGCGCGGATCTTTTGCCGCGGACTCGATCTGTTCCCTCGTCAGGTCGGCGCGCTGTGCACGGATAACGACGGCGTCCGTCCCCCTGAGCTGGTCGTCGTACTGTTGCTGGAGGCCGCCGACGCCCGTGACGTCACCGGCTGTCAGCTCGCCCCCGGATGCCTCGATCTGCTCGGCCGTGGCCTCGCCTACCGAGCCGAGGACGGCGCGGGCAAACGTGCGGCTGGGAGCCAACGGCATTGAGGCCGGGATGGCGCGGGCTCCCGGAATCGCGGCAATCTGCTCATTGGTGATCGTGCGGCCGTCTTCCCGCAGGGTGATCGCTGAAACAAAAGCTTCGGCACCCGCGGCCTGTACCTGCTGGACGTACGCGGCCGGGTCCACTCCGACGAGCACTGCAAGCTTGGTAGCGGGATCAGCAGGATCCTCAGCCCCAAGCTGGGGCTTGTCGATACCAACATTCACCACAGGGCGGTAGGTCACCAGCGGTACGTCGCCTGCACCCAGGATGTCAGCGCGCTGAGGTGACTGGTTGCCTTTAGTCAGGATCTCGCTGTCGGCCAGGTCCGGCGCCAGGGTGGCCGGATCCCAGACGGTCAGCCATTTGTCCCCGGACTTCTTGAATTTGGCGGAGACGGTGTACTTCCACTCGGCGCCGCCGAAGTTCCAGGTGTAGTTGAGCGGTACCGACGCGTTGTCGCCGTCGAGGGCCAGTTCACCTGCTTCAACAGCGGGCTTCTGAGGATCCAGCGCCGCGAAGACTTTTTTCAGCTGGTCATTTGCAGCTGCTGAATCCCTGCCGTCGAAGGGCACCGAGCCCACATCCAGTCCGGCTATTGCCGTGGCCAGCTGCCCCGCAGCTGCCTCAGCGCCGCTCCTGCCGTCGTCGCAAGCAACCAGCGACGTTCCGAAAATGACGGCAGCTAAGCCCAAAGAAAGTTTTGTTGATTTCCCCATCGCGCCATTATCTCCTGCTTTTGCGGTTACTTTGGCACGTCCCGTTACAAACTGCTGCGGGACGGGTCGCGGCACTACACCGCAGCCAGGCCCAGTGCCGGGACGGAAAGGGCGAACATGTCCTGAAGGGCATACTTTGCAGCATGGTAGCCGGGCATGCCGGTAACACCCGGCCCTGGCGGGGTGGAGGAAGAACACAGGTAGACGCCGCGCAAGGGAGTACGCCACGGGACAGCTGACACGACCGGCCGCTGGACAAGGTTCAGCATGTCCATGGTGCCCGCGCTGAAGTCCCCGCGAACGTAGTTGCGGTTGTACTTTGCCAGCCCGGCAGCGGTGATGGCCCTGGACTCCACAACAAGGTCCCGGAACCCCGGCGCGAACCGCTCCAGTTGTGCAGTGATGGCTTCAGTCATGTCCCTCGCCGATCCGGAGGGGACATGGCAGTAGGTCCATAGGGTGTGATGTCCGGCGGGTGCGCGGCCGGAGTCGAAGCGTGACTGCTGGGCCACCAGGACGTAGGGGCGGTCCGGGTGCCTGCCCGCACTGACTTCGTTCTCAGCGCGTGCCACCTCGGCACGGGTGCCGCCCAGGTGCACCGTTCCGGCGTCGGCCAACTCCCTAGCCGACCACGGGACTGGTCCCGAGAGGATGAAGTCCACTTTGCACGAGCCATTCCCGTACCTGAACGATTCCAGCGCCCCCCGGTACCGTGCGGGAAGGACGTTACCTGCCATGTTCAGCAACCCCTGTGGGGCCACGTCCAGCAGAGTGGCGCGTGCGGATGGAAGGTCCTCCAGCCGGTCGATGGGTGCATCAGCGTGGATAACACCCCCATGGGCAACTATGTCCTCCGCCAAGGCGGCAGCTATAGACGCTGATCCCCCTTCAGGGATGGGCCAACCGCCGGCATGCCCGAGCGCCCCCAGCATCAGCCCCGCTCCGGACGCTGCGAGGGAGGGCAGATGGGAGATGGCATGGGCAGCAACCCCGGCCAGCAGGGCAGGCGCAGATTCTTCCTTAAACCGGGCGTTCCACAATCCGGTCCCCTGCTCCACCGTCCTCAACCCGAACAGCCCCGCGGCCAATGGGTTGCGGGGGATACGGATCAACTGGTTCTGCGTGAAGTCCATGACCCCGTCGATGTGGTCCACCAGAGGTGCCATCAGTCGCCGGTAGGCAGCTCCGTCACGTCCCAGCCCGTCAGCGGTCCGGTCCAGCGACCGGTAGGCGAGGGCGGCCATTCCACCCTCAAGCGGGGACCCATAGGACAAATCGGGAGTTATCAGGTTCACGCGGCGGGACAGTTCGAAGGCCTTGAAAAAGGGTGAGGCCACTGCCATCGGATGCACGGCAGAGCAGATGTCGTGAAAGTATCCAGGCCGCATCAGTTCGCTGGTCCGGGTCCCCCCGCCGATGGTTTTGCCGGCCTCGAAGAGCTCCACGGACAGCCCGGCCCGCGCCATCACCGCTGCGGCTGCAAGCCCGTTAGGCCCGGCGCCTACTACCGCCACGTCAGGCATTTGAACCTGCCTTCCAGGGCAACAGGGAGTGTGAACGTCCCCAAAGACTAAAGCGTAGCCAGTCGGGCGCGCCGGCGAAGGGACCGCCGTGGGGATCATCAAGGTGATGCCGCCGGATGGGGTCATAGTCGGGGTTGTAGATGTCCCAGGTCACGCGCAGCATCAGGTAGCCCACCGCAGCCATGTGCGCCGCCACGGCCAGGACGTAGTAGGGCATATCCAGGTTGTGCTGGGAAGAGCCTGCGCTGGTCACCTGTCCAAGGTACATCCACACTGCTGCCCAGTGCAGGCCCTCTATCCCTTGCCAGATCAAGAAGTCACGCCATCGAGGCCGCGCCAGTGCAAGGAGGGGGATCAGCCACACCACAAACTGCGGGGAATAGACCTTGCCGGTCAGGATAAACGCCGCCACGATCAGGAAGGCCAGTTGGGCCAGTCGGGGGCGGCGGCCAGCGGTCAGGGCAACAGCTGCAATGGCCAGGCAAGACAGCAGGAAAGAGCCAAGGGACAAGAGGCCGACGGCGGCAGGACTGAGTTCCGCCCATCGCAGCCGGTCTGCCACGAGGTTGTAGGCGAACCAGGCCGAACTGTAACCGGCGTCGCGGTCCGCACTGAACCGGAAGAAGTAGGCCCAGCCGGCAGGGTTGGCAGCGGCGAAGGGCAGGTTGACGGCCAGCCACGAGGCGGCGGCAGCGCCCGCCGTCACCAGGAGGGGACCGAACCGTCCAGTCCGGAGGGCCAGCAGCAGGATCGCGCCAAGGACAAGCAGCGGGTACAGCTTGGTTGCCGCCCCCAGTCCGATGAAGACTCCGGCAAGCACCAGCCGCTCCTGCGAGAAAAAGTACATGCCCAGGGCGAGCAGGGCCACCGCCCATAGATCCCAATTGATGGTGCCGGCCAACACGATGCCCGGGGCTAAGGCCACCATGGCAGCATCCCAGGGCCGCCGGCTGGTCGTCCGGGCGGTGGCCAGGACCGCGACCACCGTGACTGCGGCCAGCAGGGCAACATTGATGTCGAAGTAGGCGAGGACACGCGGATCCGATGTCCCGGTCCCGGGAACGAGCCATGCCGTCACGCCCGCGATCAGGGCAATCAGAACCGGGTACTCAAACTGGCTTCCGGCACCAAGGATGGGAAAGGTTCCCTCTGCCAGGCCGCGGTTCCGAAAAAGCTCGGGAAAGTCCGAATAACAGGTGGCGTAGAACTGCGTGGGAGATTCCCAGCCGTTGACGCGGCAATACCCTTTGAGCAGAATGCCTGCAAGGGCCGCCAGGACGGTGAGCAATATCAGTACACGTTCAACGGTGAAGGTGCCGGGGGAAACGATGCCCGGAGCGGCCCTGGTTCCGAGGGGGCCGCCGATGACTTCGGTGAAGTTGCGCAGCAGGACATCGCTGCGGCTGGGAACTACCAGGCGGGTCCGCCCTCGGTGCTCCGGCGGCTGGGTCTCCTCCATGGCATCGAGCTTACCGCCGCTGCCTGGCACCATCGGGAGAGGGCCCCGCGAGGAGCCCACGCGTCGCCGCGTGGGCTCCGGCACTGGCACTGAGGTGCACCCATATCTTCTCCTGGGGGCGGGCGGGCGGTTAGCGCGTGCCGCCCAACTGCTGGTGCATCAGGAGGAATACGTCTTCCCGCTGCTTCTCCAGCAGCGGACGGTTGAATTGCCTGCGGCTGCTGCGTCTCCGATGTGAAGCAGACAGGAGTTTTTGAAGTTTCTTGATCATTGTGGTCACCTCCTTTTCGAACTGATTGGCCCGCAAACTGGGCGCGACAATTAAGCCCCAATCCGCACATGAAAAAATCATGCGGATTTGGGCGCAGGAATACCCTGGAACGAATAGATAATTAGGGCGCGTAGGAAGGGAACACAAAGCCCAAAAGCTGCCGGTGGCAATAAGAGAAAAATGCCGGGCTAATGGATAGCTGGTTATCCCGTGAAAGATGCAAGGCTGCGGATACGGCGCCTAATGCAGCCGAAGCATCGCTGCCGGTCTCAGCACCGGCGGCAGGGACGAAGGCTAGGAGCCGGCGAGCCCTGCAAACGGGCGCGCATAAGCATCAGAGGCCGGGTCCGCGGTAACAGTCGTCTTCCGTCCGCTTGTCAAAGTAATCATTTCCCAACCTCCTTTTCTGCTTTGCCGTTGCTCCAGCTGACTGGCCCTGCAACGAACGCCACGTCCCCGGCAGGACGCCCTGGGGTCAGGAATAAAAGTACACCACGATTAGAGTGCGCCGCTACCTAATTCGTGAAACTTTCCGAAGAAACGTGGAAATAGGTATTAAAGGCCCCATCGGACAACTGCAGGAGTTCTCTTATCCCAGCCCAAGGTGCACACTTTTGCGGTGCCGAGAATAAAGTGGCGCCCCTCGCAAGGAGGCAATTCAAGCCAACGAGCTGTCAGGATCCGCGAGAAGTGCCCGTGGGCCACAATGAGGACGTTGTCCATGCCGGATTCCAGGACGCGGCCAATAATTTTGTCCGCCCGGGCTGCCACCTCGTCCAGCGACTCCCCGTTGGGCACGCCGTGGGTCCAGATCAGGTAATCGGGGTTGTCTTTCCGGATCAGGTCCGAGCTGATGCCTTCATAATCTCCGTAGTTCCATTCCACGGCGAGGGGCTCATGCTGGGCGTCGGGAAAGCCTGCCAGTTCCGCCGTCCGGCGGGCCCGCCTCAGGGGAGAGGTCAGCACCAGGTCAAAATCGACAGGGTCCAGCACCTTCCGTGCCTCCACTGCCTGCTGCTCGCCTTCGACAGTGAGGGGCAAATCAGTGAGTCCCGTGTACTGCCCGCTTTTGGACCACTCGGTTTCGCCGTGCCGGAGGATCCAGAGCTGGGGCCGGGGGGCAAGGGCAGGATTGGTCACTTGGACTCCTTGGAGGAAAGGTCGACGGCGGCAGGAGAAGTTCCGGCTCCAGGTTCGGCAGGTGCAGATTCCGGCTGCTCCGCCCACCAGCGGATCAGCCTCGCTTCCGCTTCTTCTGAGGGGAGGGGCCCGTGCTCCATCCGCTCATTAAGCAGGAACTTATAGGCGCGGCCCACCACAGGGCCAGGTTTGAGGTCCAGGAGGGCCATGATCCGGGCACCGTCCAGGTCGGGGCGCACCGCATCCAGCGATTCCTGTTCCCGCAGCGCAGCGATCCGGGCCTCAAGATCGTCATAGGCAACGGCCAGCCGCTCGGCTTTCCGCTGGTTGCGTGTGGTGACATCCGAGCGGGTCAGCCGGTGCAGCCGTTCCAGCAGCGGCCCGGCGTCGGTCACGTAACGGCGGACCGCGGAGTCGCTCCAGCCCGCGTCGCCGTATCCGTAAAAGCGCATGTGCAGCTCCACCAGGCGGGCAACGGCCCTGATGGTGTCGTTGTCAAACCGCAGGGCCTTCATCCTCTTGGTGGTGAGCTTGGCACCCACCATGTCGTGGTGGCGGAAGCTCACCGCGCCGCCCGGTTCAAAACGGCGCGTAGCCGGCTTGCCGACGTCGTGCATCAATGCTGCGAAACGGAGCACAAAGTCCGGGGCGGGAACGGGGCCCTCTGCGTCGGTTTCCAGCTCCGCCGCCTGTTCCAGCACCTGCAGTGAATGCTGGTAGACGTCCTTGTGGCGGTGGTGCTCATCCGATTCGAGCCGGAGGGCGGAGACTTCTGGCAGCACAAACTCTGCCAGGCCGGTGTCCACCAGCAAGTCCACGCCCACCCGGGGGCGACGTCCGCAGATGAGCTTTGTGAGTTCGTCCCGCACCCGTTCGGCAGAAATGATGGTTATCCGTTCGGCCATCCTCGTCATGGCCTGGCGCACGTCATCGTGGACGGAGACACCCAACTGCGCCGCGAATCTGGCGGCGCGCATCATGCGCAGCGGATCATCCGAGAAGGACGCTTCCGGAGCCCCCGGCGTGGCCAGGATTGAGGCGTGCAGGTCGCGTACGCCCCCGAACGGATCCACCAGTTCCAAGGAAGGCAGTTTCAGGGCCATGGCATTAATGGTGAAGTCGCGCCGAAGCAGGTCGTCAGTCAAAGAGGAGCCGAACGCGACCACCGGTTTCCGGGACTCCGGATCGTAGGCCTCTGCACGGTACGTGGTGATTTCGATCTGGAAGCCGGCCTTGCGCATTCCGATGGTGCCAAAGGCACGGCCAATTTCCCAGAAGTTGTCCGCCCACTTCTTGATCAGGGCCACCGTTTGGTCCGGCGTGGCGTCAGTAGTGAAGTCCAGGTCTGGGGAGGTCCTGCCAAGGAAAAGATCACGCACCGGACCGCCCACCAGCGACAGTTCGTGGCCGGCGTCCACAAAACGCTGGCCGAGCTCCAGGACCACCGGGTCCACCTGGAAATCGACGGTGTGGGATTCAGTCTTGTGATGTGGGTGCGCCATAGTTACTTAAGCTTGTCAGAAACCAGCGGCAGCGCAGGCCAAAATGCTGTCAAGATCCTGCTCATTCCGTGCGGCACCGGCAAAGCGCGTCATATGCAGTCCATGTTGGTGTCATGTTCCGGTCATCACGAACGGGCAACAGTCGTTAGAGTGGACTCCATGGCCCATCCAGTACCGAGCGCTCCAGGCAGGAGGACAAACGCACCGTTGCCGTCGGCAATCGGTGCGCACGTTGCGCCTGCCCAGCATTCGGCACCGGCTTCTCTGCCCACTGTCGAGGAAGTTTCGGCCGGCGGCGTCGTGGTGGACACCTCCGACGCCGAACTGAGGGTGGCAATCATCGCCCGCCTGAATCGCGGCGGACGCCTGGAATGGTGCCTGCCCAAGGGGCATCCGGAGGGCAAGGAAAACAACGAGCAGGCCGCTGTCCGTGAAATCGCCGAAGAGACCGGCATTGAAGGGGACATCCTCGCGCCCCTGGGAAGCATCGACTACTGGTTTACCGTCAGCGGGCACCGGGTGCATAAAACGGTCCACCACTACCTCCTGCGGGCCACAGGCGGCGAGCTGACCATCGAGAACGATCCGGACCAGGAAGCAGTGGACGTTGCATGGGTTCCCATCCAGGAACTCGCCCGGAAGCTGTCCTTCCCTAATGAGCGCCGCATCGCCGACTTGGCACGCGAAGTCCTGCCCGAACACCTCTAGGGCGGCTTTGCCGGCGCCGGCATTGCGGTAATAGGCGCCTACGGGTGAGACGATGAACTCGATGTCAGCTTCCAATTTTCCTTCCGATCAAGCCGGCCGGGCCGGTGGCGCTCCAGACGGCGTACCCTCCGGGGGTGTACCCCTGGACGGCGCGCCCCGGGCTGCAGCACCCCTGGACAGCGCAACCCAGGACAGCGCCCCCGCAGAAACCGCCCACCTGAATGCACCCGTGGACGGGTCTCCCTTGGACGGCGGGCAAGCAGGCGCTGAACAGGCGAGCGAAACCAGGTCCAGCGCCATCATGGCCGCCGGAACCCTCGTTTCGCGTTTCCTGGGGTTTGGCAAAACCTGGATGCTGGGCACAGCCCTGGGCCTCGGTTCCACGGTCAATGACACGTTCATCAACGCCAACAACCTGCCCAACCTGATCTTCCTGCTGGTGGCCGGCGGCGTGTTCAACGCCGTGCTCGTTCCGCAGATCATCAAGGCCAGCAAGGCTCCGGACAGGGGAGCGGACTACATCAGCCGGCTGCTGACGCTGGCTGTCCTGCTCCTGCTGGGACTGACGGCCTTGGTGACACTGGCAGCGCCCTGGGTCATCGAACTCACCACCCAGGGATACTCCCCGCAGCAAAAAGCATTGGCCGTGGCCTTCGCATTCTGGTGCCTGCCTCAGATCTTCTTTTACGGCCTCTATGCCCTCCTGACCCAGGTCCTTAACGCCAACGGCGCTTTTGGGCCTGCCATGTGGGCACCCATCCTCAACAACCTGGTGGCCATTGCCGGCTTGGGGATGTTCATTTGGATCTTCGGCGCCAACGAAGCGAACCCACACTCCCTGGACAACTGGGGAGATACCCAGACCCTGCTGGTGGCCGGGTTCTCAACCATCGGTGTGGTGTCGCAGACTGCCATCCTGATGATTCCCGTGATCCGCCTGAAACTGCGGCTCCGGCCGCGGTTCGGCTGGCGCGGAGTGGGACTGGGCCAGGCAGCCAAGCTGAGCGTCTGGACCCTGCTGACTGCCGCCGTCGGGCAACTCGCTTTCCTGTACGTCATGCGTATTGCCACCATTCCCGGCGCGGAGCGTATCCGGCTTCAGCAGGCCGGCGACCCTGCGGCAAGCATGCTGCCCGGCAACGCCGTCCTGGAAGTGGCCAGCCAGCTGTATCTGTTGCCGCACTCCATCATTGCCCTGTCCCTTGCCACGGTCCTCTTCAACCGTATGAC
The DNA here is from genome assembly GCF_059089965.1 of Arthrobacter sp. SPT-J7. Taxonomy (NCBI): domain Bacteria; kingdom Bacillati; phylum Actinomycetota; class Actinomycetes; order Micrococcales; family Micrococcaceae; genus Arthrobacter; species Arthrobacter sp. SPT-J7. The sequence continues at coordinate 6,133 of NZ_JBNHFF010000041.1, read as the reverse complement.
CCGCGCGTCCCAGGACGGCAACCGCGCCGAACTGCGCGACGCCCTTTCACATGGCCTCCGGACCATGGCTGTGGCCACCGTGTTCGGTGCACTGGCCCTCTTTGCCCTTGCGGGTCCACTGGGAATGTTCTTTTCGGGCGGCCTGCGCCAAGACGGCGTGATGCTGGCCCAGACGCTGACCATCCTCGCGCTAAGCACGCCGTTTATGAGCGCCAATTTCATGATGTCCCGGGTCTTCTACGCGAATGAGGATGCCCGCACCCCCTTCTACATCCAGCTGCTCCTGGCCGTGGTTTACGTGGCGGGGGCGTTTGCCATCCAGTTCCTGCCCGTGAACCAGATCATCTACGCCATCGCAGTGCTATACATGGTGGGCAACATCCTCTCCGTGGTGATCAGTGCCTTTTTCCTGCGGCGCCTCCTGGGGCACCTGGACGGTGCCCGGATTGCCAACTCCTACATCCGGATGGGCTACGCGGCACTGGGGTCTGCCATTGCGGGTGCAGGAGCTCTGTGGCTGATGGGCAGCTACAGCCCGGACGGGTTCGCCTGGCGCGACCGGCTGACCGCGCTCGTAACAGTCATCGTGGTGGGCCCCATCATGCTGGTGGCCTACTTCTTCCTGCTCAAGCTGTTCCGCGTATCTGAACTGCGCGACCTGCTACGTCCCCTCCTGGGGAGGCTGGGGCGCGGCAGGCCGGCTGAGCCGGCTGCGGAAGACGGGACCCCGCCGTCGGACGCATCATCTGGTGCGCCTTTGGATGACCGAGCGCGCCGGGCACCCGAGCGCGCCACCACCTCCGTGGATACCGGGCTGATCCCGCGCATCTCCGGAGAGTTTGACGCCGTCTCCTTCCGCGCCGGTCCAGTCCCGGAACATGAGGCAGGGCACCGGGAACCGGCCGACAGCGGCGCCCGCTCCGAAGCCGACGGCACGTACCTCCCCGGCGAGGACCAGCCCAGCACTGCTCGCGGGGGACTGCTGCGCGATCAGATCCCGCTTCCGGGGCGCCGGACGTTCCAGGGGAGGGCCGGCGAGAACCCCCATTTCAAGCCCCGGCGGCCCCGGAAAAAGTGACCTTTCCGCGGTCTGCCGCTGTCTTCGTCCACGGTGAGTGAGGCGAAATCAGCTAGGATCGGAAGGGAACAGGGGTAGTTGCATTCAAGGGTCAGCCTCCCCGGCAGCCCCTTGAACGGTGGTTGCGTCATCCATGCCGGCAATACCGGACAGTCTAGGAGGAACACGTGTCCAACCCGATCGATGTCGGATCAGTACTGGGCGGCCGTTACAAGGTCACAGCCACTGTATTGGCCTCGCACGACCACGATCTGGTGCTGGATGGTGTGGACCAGGTGCTTAACCGCCCTGTCAGCATCCTGGTTGCCGGACCAGAGAACACTGAGCAGGTTGCCCAGAGCGCGCGCGAGGTTGCTACCGGTGAACGCCCCGGCACGGTTCAGGTTCTGGACCTCGGCGTGACCGAGGCTGCGACCTACCTCATCACCAACCACACGTCCGCCGCGGACCTGCTGGATCTTGTCGTGGCGTCCAACCCTCCCTATGTGGAGCCGTTCTTCACGGACACCCTTGGAAGCGAAATCTTTGGGCAGCCACGGTCCCATGAACCGGAGCCTTACGACGACGAAGACCATGTGGACGCCGGCTACATCAATTACGGGAATACGCACCCCAGCCAGGCTGGTCCATACCGTGCTGCACCTGCAATGCCACCAAAGGCTCCAGTCCGGCCGACGAATGCACCGGGTGGCCGCAACCCCTCCGGCGCGTCCCCTCTGGGGGGAGCAGCTCTTGGCGGCGCGGCTGGTACTGCGGCAGCCCACGCTTCAGCACGCCCCGCCAGCCCATCGACGCGGCCCGCTGAGGATCCGGCAACTGCCGGCGTCGACTCCAACTCGAGGAAACAGCCGGGTGCGGCTGCCACTGGGAAGCCCAAGGTATCCCTCTGGTCCGAAGATGATTACGCCAGCGCCGGAGAGCAGGACCGGTACGAAGACTCTCCGGTTGAAAATGAAAAGCCGACTAAGAAGAAGGCGCCGGTGTTTGCGCGTCCGGCAGCCGCCGGTGCCGTCCCTGCCAGCCCGTCCCATGCCGAGCAGGACGACTATGACGACGGCGACCGGGATGCACCGGCACGTGAACCGCGTTCGATGCGCTGGCTGGTGGGAGGACTGCTCGCCGTCGTTCTGATTGCCGGGCTTGTTTTCGCTGTGACCAACCTTGGGAGCCTTTTTTCCTCGCCGCAGGCCAACCCGTCAGCTCCTGTCACCAACGATGACGCTCCGGCAGCCTCGGTGGCGCCAACGCAGGCGCCCACCACGGCCCCGCCTGCCGTCCCGCCAGCCATCGAAAGCGTCAGCCGGCAAGGTAACTTTGATTTTGCCACCACCTTTGACGGTGACCTGGTGAAGGCTTACGACGGTAACGCAGCCAGCTATTGGTCGGACATGGAATTTGCCAGCGAAAACTGGGGCGGCCTGGCCGCCCAGGGCGTACCACTGGTGGTGAAGCTTGAAAATTCGGCAACGGTTTCTTCAGTGACGCTTTCGCAGCTGGGCGGATCGGGCGGAAACATCACGGTCTACACCAATGACCGGCCGTCCTTGGATGGCGCGAAGTCAGTCGGGACTAACAGCTTTACGTCAACGGATTTGAACATGCCCCTCGCGGAGCCTGTACAGGCCGAGTACGTGATTGTGTCCATCAACTCCCTTCCCCGACTGGCTGCGCCGAAGACGCGCTATGGTTACGGCCTCCGGTTGGCGGAGATCAAGGTCCAGTAACCCCGCTGCCTCTGCGGCGGTTCTGCAGACCCATAGGGTCATGTAGTGCCCTGGGGTGCTCCGGCTGCCTTGGGACGGTAATCTGGAAAGAGCGTCTCGCGGATTTCGCTTACTGCTGTTCGCGGTAAACGGGCGTGCCCTGGGGTCGGAATAACCAGCCTGCAGTATCAGTTGTGCCATGTGGCCGGCCTCCAAAGCGGGGCGCGTCAAATAAGGAAGAGGTTCACCGTTCAGTGACCATCACAGAAAACACCACGTCAGAAGTACGTGATGTCATCATCGTCGGCTCCGGCCCGGCTGGTTATACGGCAGCTGTCTATACCGCCCGCGCCAACCTCAAGCCCCTGTTGCTGGCAGGTTCTGTCACTGCTGGCGGTGAACTGATGAACACCACCGATGTCGAGAACTACCCGGGCTTCCCGGAGGGCATCATGGGTCCGGACCTCATGGAGAGCTTCGAGAAGCAGGCAGCACGCTTCGGCACGGAAATTCAGTTTGAGGACGTTACGTCGCTCCAGCTTGAAGGGCCTGTCAAGACGGTCACCATCGCCACCGGTCAAACGTTCCAAGCAAAGGCAGTGATCCTTTCCACCGGATCCGCCTACCGTGAACTCGGCCTACCGAACGAGAAGCGGCTTTCAGGGCACGGTGTCAGCTGGTGTGCAACCTGCGATGGTTTCTTCTTCAAAGACCAGGACATTGCAGTCATCGGCGGGGGAGACTCTGCCATGGAAGAGGCACTGTTCCTCACCAAGTTCGCGAAATCTGTAACGGTTGTGCACCGCCGCGATACGCTCAAGGCCTCAAGAATCATGGCCGACCGTGCCCTGGCCCACGAGAAGATCAACTTCATCTGGAACAGCACCGTGGCCGACGTAGTCGGGGACCAAAAGGTCACCGGTTTGAAATTGAAGAACCTCGTTGACGGTACTGTTTCAGATCTGGCAGTCACAGGCGTATTCGTCGCCATCGGGAACGACCCTCGGACCGATCTCGTCAAGGGAGTGCTGGACTTGACGCCAGAGGGAACCATTGCCGTCCAAGGGCGGAGTTCCAAGACTAGCCTGCCAGGCGTATTCGCCGCCGGCGACGTCATTGACCCCACCTACCGTCAAGCGATTACTGCATCCGGTTCCGGATGTGTCGCCGCGATCGACGTGGAGCACTACCTCGCAGATTTGACTGCCTAAGTTCTTAAACGCTACGAAGAGAGAGAAAAAACTATGAGCAATGCAAAAGAGGTAACAGACGCAAGCTTCGGTACGGACGTTTTGTCCTCGGAGAAGCCGGTCATCGTGGATTTTTGGGCTGAATGGTGCGGCCCCTGCCGCAAGCTCGGCCCTATTCTTGACGAGATCTCCGTGGAGTACGGCGAGAAGGTCGACGTCGTGAAGCTCAATGTTGATGATAACCCAGCGATTGCAGCACAATACGGCATTACCTCCATTCCTGCTGTCTACCTCTTCCAGGGCGGGGAAGTGAAGAGCACTGTCATCGGTGCAAAGCCGAAGCAGTTCTTCGAGAAGGAATTCGCAGACGTCCTTTCCTAGGTATTCGGTTCCGGGCTATTGCCCGGCCATAACAGAAGTGGTCATCGCTTTGGCGGTGACCACTTTTTTGGCTTCTATGTACTAGGGTGCTGGTGCCCGCTTCCGGCGGGTCGGTCCGCCAGGAGCGGGAACCAGTAAAGGGACGATGGACTTATTGGCACTGCCACCGGAGGCGAAAATGATGCAGCGGCTGTTTCACGTGAAACGCGTGTGGTCAGATTGATATAGGCAGGCGAGGAAATACGGCACGTTAGAGATCGGTGGAAACGTCCTTCGCTGGCAAGGGGCTCCGTGGGTAACGTCCAGCAGTTGTGCATTCTTCACGCGTCCACGTCGCCCGCAACTCCACTGCAACCGCATCGGGAAGCGCGCTTGTGTCCATCACTGCACTCGGCTACACAGGTGTTTCACGTGAAACAGCGTTGTCCGCCCCTCGATTGGTATGCGGGCTGGCGGACGCCCGAGATGAGCTGGTGCTTCGGCCTTTTACAGATCTATATGAGGACGGCGATCCCTTCAAACTGCAAGCCCTTAACAAGCGCCCAGACCCACGGCACACCCTCAACGGTTCAAAGTAGCGGCCCTTATGCCATAAGCGCTCTGCTGTGTGGGTGCATTGCTGAAGATCAACACGTAAAGGTTCAATTCTTGCGCCGTGACCATACGAGGAGCGCACACGACGACGCGAAAAAAATCTGGGGCAGATCAGCGAGACTGGGAACCGTCGATGCGCGACGACGCCCGGACGACAAGGGTGACACCGTCGCGGCCACCACGCTTCTTTTTGGGCAGTCCTGGAATTATCGTTGACAAGGCAGCCAGCTTTGACGGTTGAAGAAGCGGATCAGCTGCCCTCACGTTTGGGTCAACGTGGGGTCGCACTTTCGTGATGACCGTCCAGGACAAAGCATGCCGATTGCCCAAAGCACCGCCGCGCCCCAGGACACACGAGTCAGTCACGAGGACACACGAGTCAGTCACGCATCTGATCGTCCGGTTCTTCATTGCCTGTGACAGGAGCGCAAGCTGTGCGTGCCCATCATCAGGAAACCACTTTTTGTCTTTTGCACGCCTATTTCTGCACCCGTCTCAGTGCTCGAGTAAACGACAGCCGGCCTATCGTCGCTGCTACGCGAAGCAGCCTACAAACATGTTTGGCACGAGCTGCTTCCCGCAGCGGGGGAGCCGTTCCGAAAGTCAGCCTGATTACCAAATCTCGACCGGTCAACCCGCGGCTAGGTTCCTGCGAAGTCCTGTCCTGTTTCACGTGAAACGGCCCCCGCCTTTTGCACCACAGGGGAACGGTCCCATTTGTGGGGCAACACCTCCACACGGCCTTCACTCTGGCGATAACTCGCACTTTCCATCCTGGACGCGAGGCGAGTATGCCCCCGCTAAGCCTTGTACCTATGAGCCAGTACCGCAACTCGCCTCGGAGCATTCCGTGCGGACGTGTCATAAGGTACAGCTGGGCTTGGAGGCGGATACCAACTTAGCTACCTGCCGAGGCAGTGCAATCAATTGTGGTCCTGCAGTAAGGCGACAGAGCTTTAGCGATCCTCGCCATCCTTTCAAAATTAGCTCTACGATAGTGCCAGGAGTCCGTGGTGGGCCCTCCTCTTTCACCGACGCCCTTCCCCTGATCCCCTGCAAGAACTATCACCGGGGGTGCGGTTTCCCTACGGCCTAAGCGCCAGCTCGGGTCGAAGGACCTCCCGGGCGAGGGCGGGCACCCAGCACCCGCTTGCCTCACCTGGCTGCAACTGGCCGGACGCGCCCCC
>NZ_JBNHFF010000040.1:0-19202 GCF_059089965.1 Arthrobacter sp. SPT-J7 | reverse complement strand
GGACTTCCCAGAGTTCCTCGTGCCTTCCTTCACCAATAAGGTGCAGGTCAACTTCACCCACGGTGGGCAGGTAGCGGTAGGGTTCGTCCACGGTGACTAATTCAGCGCCGGGGTAGCTTACAGCCAGGCGGTAGTCCGGGACGTGCCCCTGCTGCAGCGGCTCCATAACGGCCACCCATACGCCGTGGGCTTCATGCTCCATCGGGATTTCGCCGGCTGCAGTGATAACCGTAACGGCTTCCGCCAGATGCTTCACGGTACGGATGGTGACGTGGCCGTAGTCGTCCAGGTGCGCGCCCAGGATGGAATGGGGGGCGTGGTGTTCACCGTTCGCGATCTTGCCCAGGGTGCCCGCATCCACGTGCAGCGGCACCCCCGGACGTTCCGTTCGTGCTGAGCCTGTCATTTCGTTACCTTCCGATGCTGCCCCGGCCTGGTCGCCGGCGCCGTTACCGCTGAGGAGCCGCCTGGAGGCGTTCACAGGGATCGCCAGCCAGTCGGGCCTGTTACGCATTTCATAAACTACTTCGTACAGTGCCTTGTCCAGCCACAATGCCACAAACAGGGGCGAGTCCCTGTCCACGGTGCCGGGCGTGACACCCGCATACCCTGCAAGGAAGGCCTCGGCGCAGTCATCGACCCAGGAGGCCGGCACTTTGGCGCCTTCCTGTTCACGATGGGCAGCTCCTGCCGCGTAGTCGAAGGACCGCAGCATCCCCACGACGTCCCTCAGGGGAACGTCAGGAACGTTGCGCTCCGCAATGGGGCGCAGCGGTTCACCTTCGAAGTCGAGGATCGCCCACCGGGGCGGGTTTCCTGACTGTCCGGGGACCTGGAGGATCTGGCCAAGGTGGAGGTCGCCGTGGATCCGCTGGAGCGGACCGGCAGCGACTCCATCGAGCCCGCGGAGGAGCTCATCCAGCGCGTGGTCATAGGGGCCGACGGCGGAGGCGGCTTCCGCCCAGGCCTGCCGGACGCGCTGGGCTACTGCAGGAGCAATCACCTTGCCGGGTTCAGCTTCCGCTGATTGTCCGAGTGCCTCTGCAAGCCGGCGATGGACCGTGGCGGTGGCTGCGCCCAAGGCGCGCGCCTCAGCCGTAAAGTCTGTTCCGGACCTGGCCGCGTCAACAGCCAGCCGCCATGCATCACGTCCGCCCGCCAGGAACTCATGCGCCACCGCCAGCTCGCCCTGGACGTAACGGGAACCAGAGCCCGGGACGTCGGAAGAAGGCGTGCCCTGCGCCAGCCACTCGCCACGGACCCAGCCCAGCGTCGCCGGAACTTCAGTGGTCCCTGCAGACGTGAGAGCAGCACCCACCTCAACCTCGGGGTTCGTCCCCTCCGACAGGACGCGGAAGAACTTCACGATGGCGGCCGACTCGCCGTCGTCCACAATAACTGAACTGTTGGACTGCTCCCCGGAGAGGACCTTCACCACGCCGCGGGCGGTGGGAAGCCGGTGGTTCCCTGGAGCGCGGAACCCTGAGGCGGTGCCGCTGGGGGCACTGTCCTCGGCGCGCATCAGGTCAAGCCAGCCGCCCACAAAATCCGGATCATGCACGGCATCGTAAACCCATGGCCTGGACGGATCCGTCCCGGCGGCCTCCCCGACGAGTGCCCGCTCCATCCCCGCCGCCGGCGCCGGCCGGAAGCTCAAGGGGACCTGGACCACGTCCGTGCGGCGGCCGCCATCGGCTCCCCTGGTGGTCACCTTCAGGAGGAACACGGCGAGCCCCGCGTGGCCGGAAGGATCGTCCAGCCCCAGGCTGCCCACCTGGGACAGCTCGAAGCCGGGCGTCTTTACGGGGAACCAGCGCTGCCTTGGAAGCCATTCCTGGAGCAACGCGGTGAGGGCGGGGGTGAGGATGGGCTGGTTCATGTCAGTTCTCAATCGAGAGGATCGGCATTGCCTGCGTATAGGGGGACGAAGGATTGGACGCCGCCGACCGGATCCTCAGCCAGAAGAAATCGTGGCTGCCGAGAGTCAGCGTCAGCGTCCCGTCCTCGTTGATGCCAGGAAATGGCTGGCCGCCAAATACATCACGAAGGCCGCGCCCGCCGTAATCGGGGATACGCAGCCTAGCGGCCACTGGATGCTGCGACAGGTTGAAAGCACACAGAATGGATTCGCCGTCCACCCCCGCGGCGTTACCGTTGGGCAACTCCCGGAGGTAGGCCAGCACTGCGTCATGATCGGCTTCGACATGCTTGAAGGAGCCCAGGCCGAAGGCAGGATGGTTCCTGCGGACGCTCAGAATCTGGCGCGTCCAGCGAAGCAGGGACCCCGAGTGGGCGGCCTCGGCCTCAACGTTGGCCATGTTGTAGTTGTAGACCAGCGACTGGATGACCGGCAGGTAGAGCTTGCCCGGGTCCGCGTTGGAGAAGCCCGCGTTGCGGTCGGGGTTCCACTGCATGGGAGTCCGGACGGCGTCCCGGTCCTCCAGCCAGATGTTGTCCCCCATGCCGATCTCATCCCCGTAATACAGGAACGGACTGCCCGGCAGCGACAGCAACAGGGCGTGGATCAATTCGATTTCCGCCCGGGAGTTGTCGAGCAGCGGTGCGAGCCGGCGGCGGATGCCGATGTTGGCACGCATCCGGGGATCCGGCGCATACCAGCCGAGCATGGCTGCGCGCTCATCGGCGGTGACCATTTCAAGAGTCAGCTCGTCATGGTTCCGCAGGAAGGTGCCCCACTGGGCGCCGTCGGGAATGTCGGGCGTGTCGTGCATTGTCTCGATGATGGGGGCGGCCTTCTGGTCCCGGAGCGCGTAGTACAGCCGGGGCATGATCGGGAAGTGGAACGCCATGTGGCACTCGGGTTCGGTTTCCGTCCCGAAATACTCCACCACTTCATTGGGCGGCTGGTTCGCTTCGGCAATAATGACGCGTCCGGGGTAGCTTTCGTCCACCATGGCCCGGAGTTTGCGGAGGAACTCATGGGTGGCCGGCAGGTTCTCGCAGTTGGTCCCCTCTTCCTCGAAGAGGTAGGGGATGGCGTCAGCGCGGAACCCGTCGATGCCCTGGTCCAGCCAGAACCGGACCACATCGAAGAGTGCGTCGATGACCTTGGGGTTCTCGAAGTTCAGGTCCGGCTGGTGGCTGAAGAACCTGTGCCAGAAGAACTGCCGGCGGATGGGGTCGAAGGTCCAGTTCGATTCCTCGGTGTCCACGAAGATGATCCGGGCGTCCTGGTACTTCTCGTCCGTGTCGCTCCAGACGTAGAAGTCGCCGAACGGTCCGTCCGGGTCCTTCCGCGACTCCTGGAACCAGGGGTGCTGGTCGGAGGTGTGGTTCAGGGGCAGGTCGATGATGACCCGCACCCCCCTTGCATGTGCTTCGGCGACCAGCCGCTTGAAGTCCGTGATGGTGCCGAACTCGTCCAGGACGGAGTTGTAGTCGGAGATGTCATAGCCGCCGTCACGCAGCGGCGACTGGAAAAACGGCGGCAGCCAGAGGCAGTCCACGCCCAGCCACTGCAGGTAGTCAAGCCTGTCGATGAGGCCGGAAAAGTCCCCGGAACCGTCACCATTGGCATCCGCAAAAGCTCTCACGAGGACCTCGTAGAAAACGGCTTTCCGGTACCACAGCGGATCGTGCTGCAGGCCCGGCGCATTCAGTTCGAAGGTGCTCTTCGGCGTGAAATGCTGTCCCGAACTTTGCGGATTAAAACTCACTGATGCATTCTCCTCACGCTGAGGATGTGTGCGGGCTCAACATGCGGGTCCAGGCGCACGTAGTTGTACTCGCCCCATTCCCAGCTTTCACCGGAGATGAGGTCGTCCACGTGGAAGCCGCCGTTCGGGGTGAGGTCCTGCGGATCCAGCTCCAGGGCCGCGAGGTCCAGCGAGACACTGCATTCCTTGGTGACGTGGGGATCCACGTTGACCACCACGATAACGGTGTCCTTGGATCCGTCGGCGAGGGTCTTGTGCTTGGAGTAGACCACGGTGGAATCGTCAGTGCTGTGGTGCACGGTCAGGTTCTGCAGGTCCTGCAGCGCCGGGTGGGTGTGCCGCAGCTCATTAAGCCTGGTGATGTAGGGAGCAAGCGTCCGCCCGGACTGGGCGGCGGCGTCCCAGTCCCGTGCCTTGTACTCGAACTTCTCGTTGTCGATGTACTCCTCGGCCCCCGGCCGGGCAACGTGCTCGTACAGCTCATACCCCGCGTAGACACCCCACAGCGGGCTTGCCGTGGCTGCCAGGGCTGCCCTGATCTTGAACGCCGCCGGCCCGCCGAACTGGAGGTATTCGGTGAGGATGTCCGGCGTGTTCACAAAGAAGTTGGGCCGGAAGAAAGCCGACGACTCGTGGCTGACCTCGTTGAAGTACTGCTCAATTTCCTTCTTTGTGTTGCGCCACGTGAAGTAGGTGTAGGACTGCTGGAACCCGGCGCGGCCCAGCGCGTGCATCATGGCGGGACGTGTGAAGGCCTCAGCGAGGAACACAACCCCCGGAACCTGCTTCTCCACCTGGGCAATAAGCCACTCCCAGAACCACACGGGTTTGGTGTGGGGGTTATCCACCCGGAATATCTTCACCCCGTGGCTGACCCACAGCAGGACAATACGGAGAATTTCGTTGGCGAGCCCCTCCGGGTCGTTATCGAAATTCAGGGGATAAATGTCCTGGTACTTCTTCGGCGGGTTTTCCGCATAGGCAATACTGCCGTCCACCCGGGTGGTGAACCATTCGGGATGCGACTCGACCCACGGATGATCCGGGGCCGCCTGCAGGGCCAGGTCCAGGGCGACCTCCAGGCCCAGGTCATTGGCCCGGGCCACAAAGGCGTCAAAGTCTTCAAAGGTCCCAAGGTCGGGATGGATGGCGTCATGGCCGCCCTCCTTCGCTCCGATGGCCCAGGGCGAGCCTGGATCGTTCGGGCCTGCGATGAGTGTGTTATTGGGGCCCTTGCGGTGCTGGACGCCGATGGGATGGATGGGCGGCATGTAGATGACGTCAAAGCCCATGGCGGCGACGGCTTCGAGCCGTTGCGCGGCGGTGCGGAAGTTTCCCGAAGTCCAGGTGCCTGTGGTGTGGTCCTTGACTGCGCCTTCGGAGCGGGGGAAGAACTCGTACCAGGCTCCGCGGCCGGCCAGGTCCCGCTCAACCAGCAAAGGGTACCGCTCGGATACGGTGACCAGCTCGCGGATCGGCTGGTGCGCGACGACACCGGTGACCGCATGGCTGAATCCGGCCGCGAGGCGCTCCTCCGTGCTGAGGGAAGGGTCAGCCAGCTTGTCGGCGGCCCCTTGCAGGACGCCCCTGTCCCACTCGCTGCGGGAGTCGTCCCCGGCAGCTTCATGGAGCAACGCGGCACCCTCCGCGAGCATCAGCTCAACGTCAATGCCGGCTTCCACCTTCACCTCGGCGTTGTGGTGCCACGTGCCGTAGCGGTCATGCCACGCTTCAATGACGAAGGAGCAGTTGCCCGTGTCCGACGGCGTAAGGATGCCTTCCCAGCGGTCGGTCCCCATGCCGCGTTCCCCGCGGGGCGGCGCGAGCCTGACGCGTTGCCGTTCCTGGCCCGCCGGATCCAGGAGCACAGCACTGACGCCAAGCTGGTCGTGCCCCTCCCGGAACGCGGTGGCGCCCACCACGATGCCCTCGCCAGGCAGGGCCTTGGCAGGGAACTTTCCACCCTCCACCACCGGCTGCACAGCCGTGATGGGGAATCGTCCAAACCGCAGGCCGTCCATGATCCGGCCCTGCGGCTTTTCCTTCGATGCGGCAATGGTTCCTGAGTTAGTCGTCACAGGCTCGACGTTAGCGAGAAATGAGCCGGATTGCTAAGCGTGCGCACTATTTTCGTTGCCGCCCGTGTCATTTCCTCCACGCCAAGAGTCATTTACCCAAAAGAACCGCAAGGTTGGTTCCGGCCGCGCATGTTGTCGGTTAGTGTGACGCAGGTGAAGGCAATCCGCAGATTTACGGTCCGTACAGTCCTCCCTGAACCAATCCGGCCGCTGACCCGGCTGGCGAGCAATTTGCGCTGGTCCTGGCACCGCCCCACCCGGGAACTCTTCGCCGGGCTGAACCCGCGGCTTTGGGTGGAAAGCGGTGAGGACCCTGTCGGTTTCCTGGGCCTGGTGAGCCGCGAAGAGTTCCAGCAGCTCGCCGCAGACCAGTCGGTGGTGGACCGTGTCCGCGCCGCCGAACAGGACCTTGACCGGTACCTCGAAGAGCCGCGCTGGTACCAGGGCCTGGGCCCGGACGCGCCGGCGTCGATTGCCTACTTCTCCCCCGAATTTGGTATCACTGAAGTCCTCCCCCAGTACTCAGGTGGCCTGGGCATCCTGGCCGGCGACCACCTCAAGGCAGCCTCGGACCTGGGCGTGCCCCTGATCGGCGTTGGCCTGCTGTACCAGGCCGGGTACTTCAAGCAGTCCTTGTCCCGGGATGCCTGGCAGCAGGAAACCTACCCAGTCCTGGATCCGGACGGCCTGCCTCTCACCCTCCTGCGCGAACCTTCCGGGGACGGCAACGGCCGGCCGCTGCAAATCTCCCTGCCGCTCCCCAACAACCGCCGCCTGCTGGCCCACATCTGGCGTGCCGACGTCGGACGCGTCCCCCTGCTGCTCCTGGACTCGAACGTCCCGGGCAATGACGAAGCCGCCCGCAGCATCACTGACCGTCTCTACGGCGGCGGTGGCGACCACCGGCTCCAGCAGGAGCTGTTGCTGGGCATGGGCGGGGTCAAGGCGCTCCGCGCCTTCCAGAAGCTCACTGGAACCCGCGCTCCGGAAGTGTTCCACACCAATGAAGGCCACGCCGGTTTCCTGGGCATTGAGCGCATCCAGGAATTGATGTCCGGGGAAGAGTCGCTGACGTTTGATGAGGCATTGGCTGCGGGCCGCGCCTCGACTGTCTTCACCACGCACACCCCGGTGCCCGCCGGCATCGACAGGTTCGAAATCTCCCAGATCCACCACTTCTTCCAGGCGGGGCTTGCGCCGGCTGTACCGGTGGACCGGATCCTGGAGCTTGGCCGCGAGAACTACGCGAACGGCACCCCGTCCGTTTTCAACATGGCCGTCATGGGTTTGCGGCTGGCGCAACGGGCAAACGGTGTGGCCAAGCTGCACGGCGAAGTGTCCCGCGGGATGTTTTCCGCGCTGTGGCCCGGGTTCGACCATTCCGAAGTACCCATCACCTCCGTCACGAACGGGGTGCACGTGCCCACGTGGGTGGACAGCCGTATTTCAAAGCTCGCCCGGGACCAGTTCGGCAGCGAAGCTGAAGCGCTGGGCCGCTGGGACCTCGCCTACAACGTCAGCGACGCCGACGTCTGGGCGCTGCGCCGCGAGATGCGCGTCGCGCTGGTTGAGGACGTCCGCCGCCGGCTCCGTGCCGCCTGGAAGAAGCGCGGCGCGGCCGACGCTGAACTGGGCTGGACGGACAACGTGCTGGACCCGGACATACTCACCATCGGGTTCGCCCGCCGCGTGCCCACCTACAAGCGGCTCACCCTGATGCTGCGCGAGCCGGAACGGCTCAAGGCACTCCTCCTGCACAAGGAACATCCCATCCAGCTGGTCATTGCCGGCAAGTCCCACCCCGCTGATGACGCAGGGAAGAAGATGATCCAGGACTTGGTCACCTTCACGGACGACCCCGAGGTCCGTCACCGCATCGCCTTCCTGCCCAACTACGACATCGGGATGGCACGGACGCTCTTCCCCGGCTGTGACGTCTGGCTGAACAACCCGCTCCGGCCGCTCGAGGCCTGTGGGACGTCCGGCATGAAGGCAGCGCTCAACGGTTCGCTGAACCTTTCAGTCCTCGACGGCTGGTGGGATGAGATGTACGACGGCGAGAACGGCTGGGCGATTCCCACGGCCAACAATGACGCCTCACCGGAGGAACGCGACGATATCGAAGCCGCCGCCCTCTATGAGCTGCTCGAGACGCAGGTTGCCCCCCGCTTCTACGGCAGCACGGTGTCCGCAGGCGCAGGCGCTGCCGGGCCGTCGACGTCGGGCACAGAAAAGGTGCCCACCCACTGGGTGTCGATGATCAAGCACACCCTGTCGCATCTTGGCCCGGCGGTTTCAGCCGAGCGCATGCTGCGCGACTACGTGAACGTCCTGTACCGCCCGGCAGCGGAAGCCGGCCGGAATGCCGGCGCCAATTCCTACTCCCAGGCACGCACGCTGGCAGCATGGACGGCAAAGATCCGCGCCGCCTGGCCGCAGGTGCACGTGGAGCACGTGGACTCCGTGGGGGTATCCGAAGACCCGCAGATCGGTGACACTCTCCAGGTGAATGCCTACGTGGCGCTGAACAGCCTCACCCCGGAGGACGTCAGCGTTGAGGTGGCGTACGGCAGGGCGGAGGAAAGCGACACCCTGGCGGACATCACGGTGATGGAACTGAAGGTGCAGGAAGACCTGGGCAGCGGCCGGCACCTGTTCAGTGGCTCGCTCGTGATCGACCGTTCCGGGTCCTTCGGGTACACGGTCCGGGTACTGCCGCGCCATGACGCTCTGGCGTCGAAGGCTGAGCTTGGCCTGATCGTCAACGCATAAGAGGCAGGACCCGAACCCACTGCAGGAGGATCCCATGAACGACCGGACCGTGGCAGACCTGATCGTGGAGCGGCTCACAACATGGGGCGTCAACCGTGTGTTCGGGTACAGCGGAGACGGGATCAACGGGTTCATGGGAGCCCTCCGGCGTGCGGAGGGCCGAATTGAACTTGTGCAGGCACGGCACGAGGAAACCGCGGCCTTCATGGCCGTTGGGCACGCAAAGTACACCGGCGGCGTGGGAGTGGTCACATCCACACAGGGGCCGGGCGCGGTCCACCTCCTCAACGGACTCTACGACGCCAAGCTCGACGGCGTGCCCGTGGTGGCGATCGTGGGCCAGCAAAGCCGCACGGTGCTGGGCTCGGCCTACATGCAGGAAATCGAACTGACCGTCCTCTTCAAGGACGTTGCGGCCCAGTTCGTGCAGCAGGTCAATGCTCCCGAACAGCTTCCCATGGTCCTGGACCGCGCCTTCCGCACGGCGAAGGCCACCTCCTCGCCGTGCGTGATAATCCTGCCGCACGACATCCAGTCCGCACCCGCGCCCGAGCTGGAACAGGAGCATGGCGTCGTGGTCACCGCGCCGTCCTGGAGCACGTCAGCGAAGTCGCCCCGCAACGAGGACCTGGACGCCGCGGCGGCGCTCCTCAACAATGCGCAGAAGGTGGCGCTTCTCGTGGGCCAGGGCGCCCGGCACGCCGCCGCGGAGGTGGTGGCGGTGGCTGAAAAGCTGGGTGCCGGCATCGCCACCAGCCTCCTGGGGAAACCATATGTGGACGAGGCCTTGCCTTTCGCCGTGGGCACGATGGGGCATTTGGGCACCACCGCCAGCGCCCACCTGCTGGGCAACTGCGATGCGCTGCTGATCGTTGGCTCCAACGACCCCTGGACTGAGTTTTATCCGCCGCCCGGTGCGGCACGGGCAGTGCAGATCGATATCGACGAGCGGAAGATCGGCAACCGCTACCCCGTGGAGGTTGGGCTGGCCGGCGACGCGGCAACGGCCCTCAAGGCCCTTGGTTCCCGGCTCGATCAGCGGCCACGGGGGCAGTGGCGGGCCGAGGTCGAGCAGGAAGTTTTGCGCTGGCGGGCACTGGCCGAAGAACGCGCCGCGGTACCTGCCAGCCCCGTCAACCCGGAAAGGGTGGTGCGGGAGCTCAACGGCAGGCTTCCGGCCAACGCCCAGGTGAGTATCGACGTCGGCAGCTGCGTTTACTGGTACGCCCGCCAGCTCATACTTCCGCCGGACGTCCCCGCCCACCTTTCAGGCACGCTGGCAAGCATGGGCTGCTCCATCCCCTACGGCATTGCCGCCAAGCTCGCCCACCCCGGCCGGCCCCTGGTGGCACTGTCCGGGGACGGCGCCATGCAGATGGCAGGCATCGCCGAACTGGTGACGGTGGCCCACCGCTGGCGGCAATGGCAGGACCCCCGGTTTGTGGTCTGCGTCCTGAACAACCGGGAGCTTACCGAAGTCACGTGGGAGCAGCGCGAGTCCGAAGGCGAGCCGCGGTTCCGGGACAGCCAGGAACTCCCGGACTTTCCGTTCGCGGGTTACGCCGAGTTGCTGGGCCTTACTGGCATCCGGGTGGACGATCCCGAGCTTTTGGGCGATGCCTGGGAGCGGGCGTTCGCGGCCGACCGCCCTGTGGTGATCGAGGTGCTGACCGACCCCGAGATTCCCCTCCTGCCGCCCTTCCCGGGAGGCCGCGAGAAGGCCGACAGCATGCGCAAGGCCCTTGCTGAGGAGGAAGGCGGCAACCGGGCCTTGGACCTGCTGGACACCTACGCCGGGCAGGAAGAACGCCCCTAAAGCATGACGGCTGTGACGGCGAGGTCCTTGCCGGAGTAGCGCTCGGCGTCCTGGAGGATTTCGCAAATTACCCCGAAGGACCGGTCAATGCGGAAAGGCGCCGCTACCTGCCACAGGACCGTGACCGGAGGGTTGCCGTTGTCCGTGATACTGTCCGCGAAGTCATGCAGGGAATCATTCAGGGCATCCAGGTTCACGCCGTAGTGCTCAGGGAAGTTGAGGACCTCACCAAAGGTCTCCAGGACTGCCTTCTTGCTGTCAGCGGCAGGAATCACCAGGCTGCGCCGTCCGGCATCAGCCACCTGTTCCTGCAGTTCTTCCAGGGTCCAGGTCTCGCCGGAGTAGATCTTCATGGCTGCCTAGCTGCCTTCCGCTATGAATCGAAACGTCTCGTAGTGATCTTCGGTGTAGTACTTCTCGCCGCCGTCGCCGGCAACGATGCGCCGCGCTCCCCGGTCTGGTTCCCCGGGTGTTGGCACCGTGTATTCACGGTAGTAACCCCTGTCCCGCCGGGGCAGGATCCGCTCGAAGTTCCCGAACGTCTGGTCGTCCTGCCGGTAACTGTAAGGTCCCCCCGCGCGGATGAGGGCGAGCGTCCGGCGCCCTTCAGCCGGCAATGCAGACTCCCGCACCTCCGGCAGGTTGGAGGGGTTCTCCTGCGCCCGGGGCTGCGTGGCGGCCTTCGTACCGGAACCGGCGGCGGGGGAACCCTGGGCGGCACCCGGGGCCGGGGTGGCACTGAACCCGCCCTCCGGCGTCGTACTGTCCGTCAAGTGGCCCAGGATCCCGGTGCCGCCGAACGCGAGCAGTCCCAGCACCACAAGCCCAGTCAGCAGCAAGGGCAGGACATTTCGGTTGCGCATTACGTTGTTCCCCGGCGCATCAGCTGCGGTAGATATTGATGGAGTTGGCCTCCAGGAGGTCCTTCTCCCCCGAAGCCACCCTGCTGCCTTGGCGGAGCTCGTGCAGCGGTGAGGTGGTCAACCGGAGCTCGAAGATCCTGTGCGGTGTGTCCTCCGCGGAAATGCGGGGCAGCGTGATCTGCACGTCGGAGCTGCTGCCGTTCACCACCACCAGGCCAGCGAGCGTGCCGTCGTCGGAGCCCAGCAGGAGTTGCATCACGCGGTGCTGCGGATCGTTCCAGCGTTCCATGGACATGGGCTGCCCGGCCTGGTCGAACCAGTACAGGTAGGACTGCTGATCCCGGACCGGAAAGTCGTGGGGCTGGGCCGCCAGGAACTCCTTGCGGAGGCGGATGTACCGTTTCGTGCTCCGCAGCATCTCGTGGGACTCCGGGGTCCTGGTCCAGTCCAGCCAGGCGATGGCGTTGTCCTGGCAGTAGGCGTTGTTGTTCCCCTGCTGGGTCCTTGCCAGTTCATCGCCGGCCGTAATCATGGGCACGCCGAGGGAAATCAACAGCGTGGCCATGAGGTTGCGGCGGGACTGGGCGCGCCTGGCGAGGATGGCGCCGTCCTCGGTGGGGCCTTCAAAACCGTGGTTGTAGCTGCGGTTGTCACCATGGCCGTCCCGGTTTTGCTCACCGTTGGCCTCGTTGTGTTTCCGGTCGTAGGAAACGAGGTCGTTCAGGGTGAAGCCGTCGTGGGCGGTGACGTAGTTGACCGACGCCAGCCGGGAGCGGCCGGACGCCGCAAAGAGGGCTGCGGAACCGGAGATCACATCGGCGAGCTTCGCCACCGGCCCGCCGTGCCCACCGGATTCGATGGAAGCACGGTCCGCCAGCCAAAATGAGCGTACGGCGTCGCGGAAATGATCGTTCCAGTCCGCCCAGCCGGCCGGGAAACGTCCGGTCTGCCAGCCGCCGTAGCCAACATCCCAGGGTTCGGCGATCAGCTTCACGTCAGACAAAACGGGATCCGCCGCAATGGCAACGAGGAACGGGTGCCGGGGATCGAACTCATTGGCCGCGTTCCGGCAGAGCGTCACGGCAAGGTCGAACCGGAAACCGTCAATGTGGAACTCGTCCACCCAGTGGCGCAGCGAGTCCAGCACCAGCTGGACTACCCGGGGTTCAGCAAAGTTCAGGCTGTTGCCGCAGCCAGTGGTGTCTTCGTACTTGCCGTTTCCGTCTGTCCGGTAGTACGCGTCCTCCCCCAACCCGCGGAAGCTCAGGGTCTGCCCGTCCGGCCCACCTTCGGCTGTGTGGTTGTAGACGACGTCAAGGATGACTTCCAGGCCTGAGGCATGGAGCGCCTTGACCATTCCCTTGAACTCGTCCTGGACCGCCTGGGCGCCGGCCTGCTGGGCCGCCTTGGTGGCGTAGCCGGGGTGGGGGGCAAAAAAGGCTGCGGTGTTGTATCCCCAGTAGTTGGTCAGTCCCAGGTCCTGCAGGTGCGGTTCATCCAGGTGGAAGTGGACGGGCAGCAGTTGCACTGCAGTGATTCCGAGGCCTTTGAGGTGCTCCACAATAGCCGGGTGCGCCAGTCCGGCGTAGGTGCCGCGGAGTTCCTCGGGCACGTCCGGGTGGAGCATGCTCTGGCCCCGGACGTGGGCCTCGTAGATGATGGTGTCGCGCCACTCCTGGCGGAGCCTGGCGTCCGATCCCCAGTCAAAGTCGCTGGCCATCCGGACGCTCGTCAGAAATCCGTCGCGTTGGTCCACTGCGCGCCCGTACGGGTCCAGCAGCAGCGGCTGCCCGCCGTCGTCGTCAACATCCTGGGTGGGCACGGCAAGCGGCAGGGACTGTTCTGCGGATGCTGCGCGGAACCCGTAGCGCGAGCCGTAGGGCAGGTTGTCCACGATCCCGTGGTGGATGCCGTGGCTTACGTTGGGCAGCGCCTGTACGCGCCAGTCTCCGCCGGGGGCTATGGAGACGACTTCCAGGTTCCGCACGCCGGGGGCGTAGCAGGCCACATTGGCCCTGGCACCCGGCCGGGTGCCGTTTCCGGCTGGACCGGACACGGCCGGATCCGCGCGCGGGACAGTCACACCGAGTGGAAGAGCCGTTGAGGCGTCCGTGGTGGAAGAAGTGTCGAAGAGCGGCATGACCATCACCTAAAATATTAGCCGCCAAGGGCACATCGCCTGCCTACGCGTCACAATGGTGCCTAGGCAGGCCGGGACAACGGACCTTTGCTACTGCGCGGCGGTTACTTTGCGGCGCGCTGGCGGGATACCTCGTACAGCGAGATCCCCACTGCCATGGAGGCGTTCAGGGATTCCATTGCCGAGTCGATGGGGATCGAAACGATCTGGTCGCAGTTCTCCCGGACCAGGCGGCTGAGGCCCTTGCCTTCCGAACCCACCACGATGCAGACGGGTTCTGTGGCGAGGGCGAGGTCGGGAAGCGAAACGTCGCCGTCGCCGTCAAGGCCCAGGACAAAGATGCCCATGTTCTTGAACTGCTTCAGCGCGCTGTTGAGGTTGGACGCACGCGCCACCGGTACGCGGACTGCTGCCCCGGCGCTGGTTTTCCAGGCGGAGGCGGTAACGCCTACGGAGCGGCGTTCGGGGACGATCACGCCGTGGCCGCTGAAGGCGGACACGGACCGGATGATGGCACCGAGGTTCCGGGGGTCGGTGATGCCGTCGAGGGCAACGAAGAGCGGCGCATTGGGGACATGGCCCTTTTTCCACTTCTCCACCGTCTCCTCGGCGAGTTCGTAGGCGTCCTGGTACTCGTAGGGCGGGATCTGCAGGACCAGGCCCTGGTGGATGGCGTCGTCAGTCATCCGGTCCAGTTCGGGCTTGCCGGTCTCCAGCAGCGGGATGCCGCGTTCGGCAGCGATCTTCAGGGATTCCTTGACCCGGTCATCCATTTCGATGCGGATCGCGATGTGCAGGGCTTTAGCGGGAATGCCCGCGCGGAGCGCCTCAACCACGGAGTTCCGGCCGGTGACCACTTCCTCGGTAGCCCGTCCCTTGGGGCCGGACTTGGCGGCGCCGGCGCTGCGCGCGCCCGTGCCGCGCTTGGCGGCGGAGCGCTCTGCGAGCTGCTTGGATTTGTGCGCCTTGTGGTAGGGGCGGTCCTCCGCCTTGGGCGTGGGGCCCTTGCCTTCGAGGGCCTTGCGGCCGTGACCACCGGTTCCGATGGTTGGGCCCTTCTTCGCTTTAACCGATCGGCGACCATTGTTGGCCATTGTGTTCCACCCTTGATTGTGTTGACTGAGTCTGCCTACCAGTCTACTGAACCAAGTAAAATCGCCTGACCCAAGCGGCATGGCCTAAGGGTGGCTACCCCCTCACTCCCGCTTCAGGCTCCAGGTGGCGCCGTCCGGACCGTCTTCGACCACGACGCCGGCGGCGGCCAGGGTGTCCCGGATGGCATCGGAGGCGGCCCAGTTTTTTTCGGCCCGCGCCGCGGCCCGGGCTTCCAGCTGCGCCTGGACCAGGACGTCCAAAGCGCCGGCTTCCTTGCTGCCGCCGGCATCGGCCCCGGCCACAGCATTCAGCCCAAGGACCTCGGTCATCACCATGACTGCGTGCAGCGCGTGACGGCCGGCGTCGTCATCCCCCTCGGCGAGGGCTGTGTTCCCGGCGCGCACCGTCTCGTGGAGCGCCGCCAGCGCACGCGGGACGTTGAGGTCATCGTCCATGGCCCCAGAAAAAGTGCGGACGGCGTCGGTGGATGAGCCGAAGTTGCCGGCCACGAAACCTACGCCGTTGCCAAAGCGGGCTGCGGCTTTGGCGATGAAACCATCGATGCGTTCGACGGCGGCGGCAGCTTCCTGCAGCGACGTGGGCCGGTAGTCCAGGATGGAGCGGTAATGCGCCTGCCCGAGGTAGTAGCGGACCACCCGGGGCGGGGCCAGTTCCAGCATGTCGGCCGGACTGATGGTGTTCCCGATGGACTTGGACATCTTCTCGCCCTGGTACGTCACCATGCCGTTGTGCATCCAGAAGTTAGCGAACGGGTGGCCGGCTGCTTGGGACTGTGCCAGCTCGTTTTCATGGTGCGGGAACCTCAGGTCCAGGCCTCCGCCATGGATATCGAATTCCGTGCCCAGGTATTTGGTGACCATGGCGGAGCATTCGAGGTGCCAGCCCGGGCGGCCTGCGCCCCAGGGTGAAGCCCAGCTTGCGGTGGCCGGCTCTCCGTCCTTGGAACCCTTCCACAGCGCGAAGTCGCGGGGGTCTTTTTTCCCGCGAGGGTCGGCGTCGGGGGCAGCCTGCATGTCGTCGATGTTCTGCCGCGTCAGCGACCCGTATTTACTCCAGGAACGGACGTCAAAGTACACGTCGCCGGATTCGTCCGGGGCGGCATAGGCGTGCCCGCGGTCCATCAATTCCTGGATCAGGGCATGCATTTCCGGAATGTGGCCGGTGGCGCGGGGTTCGTAGGTTGGCCGCGACACGCCAAGGGCGTCGTACGCCTTCAGGAATTCCTGTTCGTAGCGGTATGCAAGGGCCCACCACTCTTCCTGGGGCACTTCGCCAGGCTCCGGTTTGAACTCGGGGGCGAAGGATGCTTCCGACTTGGCGAGGATTTTGTCATCGATGTCGGTGACGTTCCTGACCACCGTCACCCGAAAGCCCCGGTAGGTCAGCCAGCGGGTGAGCTGGTCGAAAGCGATGGCAGAGCGGATGTGGCCAACGTGGGGCATGCCCTGCACCGTGGCGCCGCAGTAGTAGAGGCTGGCCTTGCCCTCGATGAGGGGGACGAAGTTCCGGACGTCGGCGGAGGCAGTGTCATAGAAGCGCAGGGTCACCGCTCCAGATTAGCCGATGGCGGCGGAGGGCTTCGGATACACCAGGGCAGTGGCCACCGCGGAGATACCTTCTCCGCGCCCCGCGAACCCCAGGCCGTCGCTGGTGGTTGCCGTAACGCTGATGGGTGCGCCTGCCGCTTCGCTGAGAACCTGTTGCGATTCTTCCCGGCGTGGTCCGAATTTGGGCCGGTTGGCCACGAATTGGACTGCGACGTTGCCGATTTCGAAGCCGGCTGACCTCACGATTCTGGCTGCTTCCGCAAGGAGGGTGATTCCCGATGCACCGGCGAACTCAGGACGGCTGGTCCCGAAGTGGGTGCCGAGATCACCAATTCCAGCGGCCGAGAAAAGGGCGTCCGCAGCTGCGTGGGCCACCGGGTCACCGTCCGAGTGCCCGGCGAGGCCACGTTCGCCCTCCCAGAGGAGCCCGCCGAGCCATAGCGGGCGCGGCGCGCCCTCAGCGGCATACGCATGCACGTCGATGCCGATGCCGGTGCGGGGCAGGACCACATTGACGTCTGCCACGGTCAGCCCTCCACCCAGCGGGCGCCCAGCGGCCCTTGCAAAAGTCCCTCGGCGAGGATCAGATCCAGTGGAGTGGTGATCTTCAGTGACTGGCTGGAGCCCCGGACAGCGTGGACCGGGGTGCCGAGCATCTCGACGAGCATCGCGTCATCAGTTACGGCTGCGGACTGCTGCTGGTTCAGCGTGCGGGCCGCTTCATGCGCCTGCAGGAGGGTTTTGAGCTGGAATCCCTGCGGCGTCTGGACGGCGCGGAGGTCCTCACGTGGTGCGGTCCCGGTAACAACTTCCGGAGCCAGTGCGCTGCCCTCGCCGGTAGTCGCAGCGACGGTCTTGACCGTGTCCACCACGGGAACGGTTGGAATAACGGCCACGGCTCCGGCGGCAAGGGCGTTCACCACCCGGTGGAAAACCGATTCCGGCGTCAGGGCCCGCGCGGCATCGTGCACCAGCACGGCCTCGATCCCGTCCATGAGGGCAGCGATGCCCGCCCGGACGGAATCGGCCCGGGTGGCACCGCCGTCGATAAGGGACAGGAGGGGGCCGCCGTCGGCCAGTTCTTCCCGGAAGTCATCACACAGCTGGCGCAGGTCGGTGTCGCCCGCCGGAAGCGCGATGCACACCTGGCTGCTGACGCCGGACGCGACAATGCCCCGGAGTGCGTGCATCAGGATAGGTTCGCCACCCAGCGGTACCGCCGCCTTGGGCATGCCGTAGCCTAGCCGTTGCCCGGAGCCGGCGGCCACCAGGATCACGGCGGTGACGGGGCGCGGGGGAGTTTCACTCATGCGGACTAGCCTACGTCCCCGCGGCTGGCCCCGTCGGGACCTGGATCCGGGCAAAAAGAAGCCCCAGCGGCACGTGGGTGCCACCGGGGTTCAATTCTTAGGAAGCCAAAACCTCGTCGAGAACGCTTGCAGCCTTCTCCTCGTCGGTTTTTTCAGCCAGGGCCAGTTCTGAAATCAGAATCTGCCGGGCTTTGGCCAGCATACGCTTTTCGCCTGCGGAAAGGCCCCGGTCGTGATCGCGGCGCCACAGGTCGCGGACGACCTCTGCCACCTTGATGACATCACCGGAAGCAAGCTTCTCCAGATTTGCCTTGTACCTGCGTGACCAGTTGGTGGGTTCTTCGGTGAACTCAGCACGAAGCACGTCGAACACGTGCTCCAAGCCTTCCTTGCCCACTACGTCCCGAACGCCAACAAGATCTACATTCTCTGCTGGAACTTCAATGGTCAGATCACCCTGAGCCACCTTGAGCTTGAGATACATCTTCTCTTCGCCCTTGATGGTGCGCATCTTGATTTCTTCAATCTTCGCAGCACCGTGGTGAGGGTAAACTACTGTCTCGCCGACCTCAAATACCATGTGGACATTTCCCCTTTCCCGCAGACCAGTTTATCACGATTCAGGCATATGACCGGCCGGCAAAAGGGCCCCGAACCGCGAAAATACGCGGAAAAACGGGATAATCGACCCCCTTGGACCCCTTGACGAATGCGGATAATAGTGCATCGCGCGGGCCCTGCCAAGGGAGGATATGACGGCGCCGAATCCTCGTTTAGGGTCCTTTGCGGATAGGCTAGGCCTGAATAATCTTTCAACCTCTCGAGGAGTACGTGACGTGCGTTTCACTGCGATGAACCGGGCCCAGCGCGCCAAGGTGGCACTGACGGCTGCCGCCCTCGGCGTCGGACTGCTGACGTCAGGCTGCGGGTACACCAATTCCCAGCAGACAAGCCAGCAGTACCAGTCGTCGGACGGCATCATCACCGACCTCGGCCCGCTGCAGCTGCGCAACATCCTCATCGTCTCGAACGGGGAAGACCAGCCCGGCCGCGTCATCGGCGCGGTCTACAACTCGTCCTCGCAGGACGTGACGCTGAAGCTGAACGGCGCCGGTGGCTCACAGACGGAAGTGCCGGTCAAGGCCAGCTCCTACACCCTGCTGAACAACACTACGGACCAAGCCATCCTGAGCACCACTGGCGGAATCCCGGGGTCCCTGGTTGACGTCAGGATCAGCGAAAACGGCACCAACGTGAGCAACACCGTGAAGGTTCCGGTGCTGGATGCCACGCTGCCCGAATACAAGGAATACCTGCCGCCAGGCAGCACCCCGCCGCCTTCGGCGACCCCCTCCCCCACGGCTTCCGAAAGGGGAGGCGGCAGCGGCCACTAGGCCGCAGGCTCCAAGAAGCTTCGGTACAACAAAGGGAGGGGCCAGCGGGCCCCTCCCTTTTTGGTTATGTCCTTGCGTTCAGCATTTACGGCTCGAACTTGTAGCCGAGGCCCCGCACGGTGACCAGGAAGCGCGGCGCTGAAGGATCGGGTTCGATCTTCCCGCGCAGCCGCTTGACATGGACATCGAGTGTTTTAGTGTCACCGACATAGTCCGATCCCCAGACGCGGTCAATGAGCTGGCCGCGCGTGAGCACCCGGCCGGAGTTGCGTAGGAGCATCTCCAGGAGTTCAAACTCCTTTAAGGGGAGCAGCACCTGTTCGCCACCCACGCTGACGACATGGCGTTCAATATCCATCCGGACGGGCCCGGCCTGCACGGTGGAGGAGATCAGCTCCTCCGGTTCGCCCTGGCGGCGCAGGACCGCCCGGACCCTGGCCACCAGTTCGCGGGAGGAGTACGGCTTGGTGACGTAGTCGTCGGCGCCCA
>NZ_JBNHFF010000039.1:0-19513 GCF_059089965.1 Arthrobacter sp. SPT-J7 | reverse complement strand
CACCCCAGGTTCTGGAATTTCAGAACCCGGGGTGCCGCCGTCGTCCGCCCTGAAGCGGGATTACTTTTTGAAGGTGCCTGCGGGTGGGTTAGCGATGACGGGTGCGGTGCCGGTGTAGCCTTCGCGGGTTTCGGCGATGTCGCGGATGCGTTTGCGGCAGGCGTACCAGCCGAAGACCATCAGGATGGAGGCGATGGCGGTGACGAGCATGGTCAGGGGGGATTCGATGAAGACCATGATCAGTACGCCCAGGAGGAAGAGGATGGAGAGGTAGCCGGTGTAGGGGGCGCCGAACATGCGAAAGGCGGGGCGTTTGAGCCAGCCTTTGTTGGCCCAGCGGTGGAGTTGGATCTGGCACAGGACGATGGTGGCCCAGGTCATGATGATGCCGACGGAGGCGACGTTGAGGACGATTTCGAAGGCGTCGGCCGGAACGAGGTAGTTCAGCGGGACGCCCAGGAGGGAGACGCCGGCGGTGATGGCGATGCCGCCGTAGGGGACGCCGGCTTTGTTCATGCGGGAAGCGAATTTGGGGGCGGAGCCGTTGACGGACATGGAGCGCAGGATCCGGCCGGTGGAGTAGAGCCCGGCGTTAAGGGAGGACAGGGCGGCGGTGAGGACCACGAGGTTCATTATGACGTCCACGCCCTGGATGCCGATGGAGCCGAAGAACGTCACGAAGGGGCTGACGCCTTTTTCATAGGAGGTGTAGGGCAGCAGCAGGGCCAGGAGGATCACGGAGCCGACGTAGAACACCGCGATGCGGAAGACCACGGAGTTGATGGCTTTGGGCATGATTTTTTCGGGGTTCTCGGTTTCGCCGGCGGCGGTGCCGACGAGTTCGATGGAGGCGTAGGCGAACAGGACGCCCTGCATGAGGATGATCATGGGCAGCAGGCCGTTGGGGAAGATGCCGCCGTTATCGGCGATGAGGCTGAAGCCGACTTGTTGGCCGTCCACGGGGGTGCCGAAGATGACGAAGTAGGTGCCCACGATGAGGAACACGACCAGGGCTGCGACCTTGATCAAGGCGAACCAGAATTCCATTTCGCCAAAGACCTTGACCGAGACCAGGTTCAAAGCCAGGACCACGACCAGGGCGATCA
Source organism: Arthrobacter sp. SPT-J7 (assembly GCF_059089965.1). Classification (NCBI taxonomy): domain Bacteria; kingdom Bacillati; phylum Actinomycetota; class Actinomycetes; order Micrococcales; family Micrococcaceae; genus Arthrobacter; species Arthrobacter sp. SPT-J7. The sequence goes on along the minus strand of NZ_JBNHFF010000039.1, from coordinate 18,407 downwards.
GGGCCCAGGCCCATTGTGGGACTGCTGCCATCCAGGGGATGTAGTTGCCGAAGAAGTTCATGTACAGGGCCGCGGCGGTGATGTCCACGATGGTGGTGGTTGCCCAGTTGATCCAGTAGAACCAGCCGGAAACGAACGCGGCTTTTTCACCGAAGAATTCCCGGGCGTAGGAGACGAAGGACCCTGAGGAGGGGCGGTGGAGGACGAGTTCGCCCAGCGCGCGCAAGATCAGGAACGCGAAAAACCCGCAGACGGCGTAGGCGATGACCAGGGACGGTCCTGCGGCGTTGAGCCGGCCGCCGGCACCCAGGAACAGTCCGGTACCGATCGCGCCGCCGATGGCGATCATCTGGATCTGCCTCGGCTTAAGGTTCTTGTGGTAGCCCTTGTCCTCGGCATGCAACGCTGACTCAGGAGCGTGCGCCTGCGGCGGGACGGTGTGGTCTGTGATGGGGGGATATGTCATGGGGATGTCCTTTTAAGATGCCGTTTGATTCGGGGCCAGAGCCTGTTTGCTGAGGTTGGCTAGGCGTTCAGGGCTGAGGAGTTCCTGCAGTTGGGTGCTGGTGAGGAGTCCGTGTTCGAGGACGAGCTCGGCCACGCCCTTGCCGGTGGCGAGTGCTTCCTGCGCGATGGCGGTTGCGGTGGCGTAGCCGAGGTGGGGATTCAGGGCTGTGACCAGGCCGATGGACTGCTCCACGGTGAGGCGGAGGTGTTCGGTATTGGCGGTGATGCCCCGGATGCAACGGGCCGTGAGGGTGCGGCACGCGGCTTCCAGGTGGGAAATGCTCTTGTGGAGGCTGTGGACGATGACGGGTTCGAACGCGTTGAGCTGGAGCTGCCCGGCTTCGGCTGCCATGGTGATGGTGACATCGTTGCCGATGACTTCGTAGGCAACCTGGGAGACCACTTCCGGGATTACCGGGTTGATCTTGCCGGGCATGATGGAGGAACCGGACTGCACGGCCGGCAGGTTGATCTCGCCGAAACCGGCGCGCGGGCCGGAGGAGAGGAGGCGGAGGTCGTTGCAGATCTTGGAGAGCTTCACCGCCACGCGCTTCAGGACTCCAGAGAGGTGGACGAAGGCACCCACGTCCTGGGTGGCTTCGATGAGGTCCGGGGCGGTGACCAGCGGGAGGCCGGTGATCTCCGCGAGGTGCCGGCAGGCGGCCTCGGCATAGCCCAGGGGTGCGTTCAGGCCCGTGCCGATTGCAGTGGCGCCGAGGTTGATTTCGTGGATCAGGAGGTCGGCTTCAGCAAGACGGAGCCGGTCCTCGCCGATGGTGATGGCATAGGTGCCGAATTCCTGGCCCAGGGTCATGGGCACGGCGTCCTGCAGCTGGGTGCGGCCCATCTTGACCACCGTGCGGAACTCCAGCGCCTTTGACGCGCAGGCTTCCTCCAGTTCGGCCAAGGCGTCCAGCAGCTCCCGGGCGGCAAAGATGGTGCCCAGCTTTACTGCCGTGGGGTAGACGTCATTCGTGGACTGGGACAGGTTCACGTGGTCGTTGGGGTGCAGGCGGGAATAGTCGCCCTTGGAATGGCCCAGGATCTCCAGGGCACGGTTGGCGATGACCTCGTTGGCGTTCATGTTCGACGACGTTCCGGCGCCGCCTTGGATGACGTCCACCACGAACTGGTCGGCAAGCCGGCCGTCCAGGATGTCCTGGCACGCCCGCTCGATGGCGTCGGAGCGTTCGGAGTCCAGCAGCCCGAGCTCCCGGTTGGCGCGGGCCGCGGCAAGCTTGACGGCTGCCAGGCCCCGGACCAGGTGCATGTTCGATGAAAGCTTCTGGCCGGTAATGGGAAAGTTCTCCACCGCCCTGAGGGTGTGCACGCCCCAGTAGGCGTCGGCGGGGACATCGCGGTCTCCAAGCAGGTCGTGTTCCGATCGGACAGGTGCGGCGGTGTTAATCGTGGTCATGGGGTCCTTACAGGGCTTCGTTGACGGGTATGGACGTTGAGGTATGGGGCAGGAAGTCGGCAGCCTGCAGCAGGCCCACCTGGTGGCCGCCGCCGAGAACGGGTGCTGTTGCGATTGACGAGAGCGGCGTGGCGTCCACGCCCAGCGCCTCGAGGAGCTTGACGGTGGCCGGCATCCTGGCGCGGTCGCCGCCGTCGGAAATCTTCACGGCAACGGCGGCACCGTCTGGCAGGCCCACCAGCTGCACGCCTTCAAAGCCGTCCTTGGCCACTGACCCTGGGAGCAGGCGCATCAGCGCGGTGACGTCCCGCCCTTCCCCGGCCACCATGTCCGGGTGACCCTGTATGGCAAGCCCGACGGCGGCTTCCGCACTGCCGTCGCCGGCTGCGGCCGCCTTCGCGATCACACCGAAGGCACGGGCCATGTCCCGCAGGGTAAGGGCGAACAGCGGGGTACCGCAGCCATCGGTGCTGACGGCAAGGGGTTCCTCGCCAGCCAGGTCGATCACGGTCCTGGCAACCAGCTGCTGCAGCGGATGTGTGGGGTCCAGGTAGCCCTGGACCGGCCAGCCGTTGATCACGCAGGTGGCGGCCATCGCAGCGTGCTTGCCGGAGCAGTTCTGGGTCAGCTGGGTGGGTCCGCCGCCGTTGCGCAGCCATTCCTCGCGCTCGAGGACGCCGTAGGGGAGGTCGGTGCTGTTCTCGAAGTTGCTGACGCTGAGTCCGTGCAGTTCGAGGATGCGCTGGGCTCCTTGGCGGTGCTTTGCGGCGCCCGAGTGGCTTGCCGCTGCCAAGGCAAGGAGGTCGGCCGGCAGCTCGAGCCCGGCGCGGACCATGGCGACAGCCTGGAGCGGCTTGAGCGCGGACCGCGGATAAAAGGGCATCAGGGGATCACCCGCTGCCGTCACCGTGGTGCCATTCGCCGCAAGGGCGACGGCTGAGCCGTAGTGCACGCTTTCGACGAGGCCGTCACGAATGACGGTAACCAGGGGGGCGTGCCGCGGAAGCATGGCAGCAGTGTGGGCAGCAGACAGCGCAGGGGATTGCATGGGGTCCTCGGGTGGGCGTGTTCGGTTGCGGACGTTAGTTGTTCAGGATGGATTCGAGGGCAACGCCGACAGCGTGCAGGTGGTGGGCCATGGCCGCCCGTGCTTCCTCGGCCGAACCTGCCTCGATGGCGGCCAGGATCTGCTGGTGTTCGGTGTCTGAGGCGTGCTGGCGGTCAGCCACCATGTTCAGGGTTTCGGACTGGTGGGCCAGGGCGCCACGGATGTCCGCCACTACGCTGGCGAAGACCTTGTTGCCGCTGGCACGGGCGATGGCGGCATGGAAGGTCGAGTCCAGTGATACCCAGGACGCCGGATCGGTTTCGGTGGCCATCGCGGCCACGATGTGGCGGAGCGTTTCCAGCTCTTCGTCGCTGCGGCGTTCCGCGGCCAGTCCGGCTGCGGGTACTTCGATGTGCGGGCGGGCTTCGGTGAGGTCCCGGGCTGAGTACTGGCCCAAAGTGAGATCGTTGGCCACTTTGTTGGCAACGACGAACGTCCCCTTGCCTGTTTTCGTAATCGTCAGTCCCAGGGCCGTGCAGGAGCGGAGGGCTTCGCGGATCACCGAGCGGCTCACGCCATACTGCTGGGAAAGCGTGGCTTCGGAGCTCAGTTTGCTGCCTACAGACAACCGCCCCGACTCGATGTCCTGCCGGATCGCGTTGAAGACTGCCTCGGCAGCGCTAAGCCGGGCGAGTGGAAGGGCTGCAGGCTGTCCTGCTGTCCGGCTGTCTGACAGGTTCACACCTCAAATATGGCAGGGGTCACAGCTGCTGTCAAAGCGGGCCATGACACGGCGGCCTCTCTAGCGGACCGCTCGAGCTGGCCAAGACGCCAAGTGCAGGCTTGTTTTTGCCACCCCTTGCGGCACGCTCGTTCCGGGGCGCGCCCTATGCAGGATGAGTAGCCCGCTATAGAGTTTGCATAGGACACCAATCGGAACGATCGTGCCGAAAGAGGCGGGGGTCAAATGTCTTTCTCTCACTACCTTGGGGCGGAAGTCCGGGCCAGGCGTGCGGCCCTCCGCCTGACGCAGCACGATCTCTCCCAACTGGCAGGGGTTTCGGAGAGGTTCGTGCGGTTTGTGGAACAGGGGAAACCGAGCGTCCAGCTGGACTCACTTCTGGCGCTGCTTGAAACGCTCGGTTTGGAGCTTCAGTTGGCGACACGCACACGCACCGCCACGCTCCAGAACAAGACGGCGGCAGCGGGCCAGCGGGAGCAGACGTGAGGCACCGCATCGCCGATATCTATAAGGCGGGCATCCTCGCCGCTCGGCTTGAACGGCACGACGGCGGCACGAGGTTCAGCTACCTGGCGAGCTACCTCAGCACCGGGGGACCCGCCGTCGCCACCTCCCTGCCGCTCACGAACGAACCCGTGCTGTCCAGTGCGGGGGCCGCTCCGCCCTATTTCACCGGTCTGCTGCCGGAGGGCCGCCGTCTCAACGCCCTGCGTCGATCCATCAAAACCAGCGCGGACGACGACCTGTCCCTTCTGATCGCGGCCGGCGGCAATCCCGTGGGAGACGTCCAGATCGTCGGCCACGGGGAACCCTTGAACCAGGATGATCACGCGGTCCGCCTGGACCCACGCCGCCCTGTCGATTTTGACCAGTTGCTCGGCGACCCTGACTTGATTGATCCCGTAGCCCTGGCCGGTGTGCAGGACAAGTTGTCCGCCGGCATGATTTCCGTCGCGGTGGCCAGCACTGGGCGTCAGTTCATCCTGAAGCTCAATGCGCCGGAGTTCCCGCATGTGGTGGAGAACGAGTACGTTATGTTCCGCTACGCCGCCAGGCTTCGGATTCCCCTGAGCCGCGTCCAGCTGATCCGGGATGTTGCCGGCCGGCCGGGGCTCTTGGTGGAGCGTTTCGACCGCGTACCCGTGCCGGAGGCAGGGCCTGATGCCGTGCGGCGCCTCGCCGTGGAGGACGGGGCGCAAGTGCTGAAGCTCTACCCGGCGGACAAGTACAACGTGGGGTACAGCCAGGTGTGCCATGCGCTCGCGGACTACTGCTCGGCACCGCTTCCCGCCCTTCGAAACCTGGCGATCCAGGCGGCCTACGCATGGCTGACAGGCAACGGAGACCTGCACGCCAAGAACGTCTCCATGATCCAGCAGCCGCATGGAGAGTGGGTCATCGCGCCGGTGTACGACATCCCCTCCACGGTGGTTTACGGCGACAAAACTCTCGCGTTGACCATGCATGGGAAGCGGACAGGGATTTCGCGCCGCCACTTCCTGGGCTGGGCCACCGAGCTGGGGCTCACCGGCCGGACGGCTGTCCAGGTTCTGGAGCTCGCACTGAAGGCGTCGGGACCGCTGATCCCCGAGCTGGAGGACGGGACTGCCTTCCGCGCCTTGAAGGGGCGCGGCCCGAAGGGTAACGAGGACGGCGGCTCACCGTTTCCGGACTTGGTCACCAGGGCGTGGGTCAAGGAGCTGAAGCACCGCCGGAGATTGATGGAAGGCTAAGCCTGGCGGCGCATGCCCTCATGAGCCCTCGTACCACCGCAGTACGCGCAGCGCGCGGAGGGTGTTCCACCGGCTCGGTTGCCCGTCGCCGTCCTCCAGTGGAAAGTGGACCTTGCCCGGGTGGGTGTTTTCCAGCAGCCACATGCCGTCCGGTTGTTCCTTTGACTGCAGCACCTCCACCGCCTCCTCGAGGCGTTTGTCAGGGGCGCCGCCGGCGGCGCGGAAGTAGTCCAGGCCGCGAAGGACGTCGTAGAACCAGCGGGTGGGGTAGGAGAACTGAAGCCAGTCCCGGCTAATAAGCTCCCCGGTAGACTCCCGCCTCAGCAGCCGGCGATCCAGGAGATACTCCTCGGCGTGGTGCCGCGCTTCCCGGGATCCACCGGTGCCTCCAGTGCTCCGTTCGTGCTCGAGAAGTCCGTCCAGCACGCAGATAGTGGTGTGGAAGGAGGAGCGGGTGGAGCCTCTTTCGGCCTCGCAGTTCCAGCCGCCGTCAGCCAGTTGCTCGCGGGTCAGCCGCTCCACCGCCGGGTCCACGTTTTCTCCGAAGTACGCCCCGAGTGCCACGGTCATCCCGTTGATGCACGGTTCCACTTCGCCATCGAAGAAGAGCTGGTTGCCCTCCTCCCAGCGGCTGTTCGCGCGCACCAGAGCGATAGACTGCCGGGCTTCCCGGCTCGAGGGGTCCAGGCCGAAGTCGCGCAGGAGCAGCAGACTGTAGGTGGTGGCCGTCCACGGCTGGGTGTCCGGGTCATCGTCATAGGCGGGCCAGTAGGTACCGCCTGCCCATTGCCCGTCCGTATCCTGGAGGGCGAGGAGCCTGGCGCCCCAGCCGTGGTTCGCTACCCGCTCCCGCTCGGCCTGGATCTCCATGGGCGAAGCGTCGGTGAGGTCGCGGAGGACTTGCCAGCGAATGGCGGGGTCGGAATCGAGCAGCCAGTCGAGCACGTCCAGTCGCGTCACCGGATTAGAGGTGCTGGATGCCTGCCCGCTGCATCGCGTCTTTGTAGATGTCCACACTCTTGGCCAGAAGCTCTTCCTGCTTCGCCTCGGAGACAGCAAACGCCCGGCCGCCCAGAGCGGTGGCCTTGTAGACCTTGATACCGCTGTTCTTGAGCGATGAATGGTAGGTCTTCTCGAACAGCGTGAGGAAAGTGGAAGCGTCCGTGCCGTGGGCAATGATCGCGGAAACGCGTGAGTTGATCTTCAGAAACTGACGGAAGGGGCGCAGGCCGTCGGTCTTTTCCTGCACGCTCAGCGCCGACGGCATACCCGGATCACGTACCCATGGATAGGCGTTCCACGGCATTACGTAGCGGGGTTCGAGCTCAGCGAGTTCGTAGATCTGGGTGGCCCGGCGGGCCGCTTCGTCGTCGTTGTAGTGCGAGACGAAGCCGGATTCGGTACCCTTTCCCGGGCTGACCATCAGGCTGACGATCCGGCATTCATCCTCGTCGTGCACCGGGTCAATGTAGGGGACGGTGGAGCCCGGCTTCTTTTCCATCAGTTCGTCGCAAAGCTGGGTTACCTTCGCGATGTTCGGTTCCTGTAGCAGGGCTTTCTTTTCGTCCCAATCAATCGTCACGATTTCTCCCTCAGCAGCAAGGCGTCCAGAAACAGGCGTCTTAGGCCACTCTACGCTTCCGCGCATGGAGCAGGGCAGGGGTGGGGCGGTGGATCGGTAGATGTGCCCGGTGGGTGTGCGGAGTTCTACTGTGTGTCGGCAGCCTGCCCCCGCCATACTGCCAGGTCGTAGGCTACGGCGATCCGGGCCTGCATCGCGGCTGCTGCCGCCTTTCCGGTCTTCCAGTTCGCGGAGCTGGTCAATCATTCTCGGGCCGTCAGCGGCTGGACGGGTGGATGCAACGGTGCGCACGGCATCGGCAAACCGGGGACCAGGAAGACGTCCCTTTGCTTGAGTCGCTTCCTGACCCCGGGTTCCGCCGACGCTGTTGCTTCCATGGACAAAGTCTTCCAGCCGGGCGCGGCGAAAACAGAGGCCCGAGGAGCTATGTGGATAAAGGAGCGGCTCCCCGAAGATGTGCTGTTCAGTAGGAGGCGTGCTGTTCAATATAGGAATGCAGTTCACCAGGAAGGGCCTGAAAGATGACGGCTTTGCGGGCTTCAGGTCGTTTCAGGACCTGGACGCCATGCGGGTCCCGCAGGGTACGGGCGTCTTCGCTGTCATGGCGCCGGAAGGATTCCAGCCGGAATTTCTGAAGAAAAGCACCGCCGGCGTCTTCAAAAAGAAGGACCCGTCCCTGCCGGTACCGGCGCTCGCAGCCGAGTGGGTGGATGCCGCCGCGGTGCTCTATCTGGGGAAAGCCGGTCCGGGCAGCAAAGGCAACCGAGGGCTCCGGCGGCAGATCCAGGAGTTCCTGGACTTCGGGCAGGGCAAGCCGCCAGGGCATTGGGACGGCCGCCTGGTCTGGCAACTCAAGGACGCCGGGCAGTTGCTGCTCGCCTGGAAGGAACTTCCAGCCGAAGGCTTGAACAAGGCCGAAGCCGAGTACCACACGGCGTTCATTGAGGAGTACGGGCACCTGCCGTTCGCGAACCTGGTGCGGGCACGGGTCAAAGGCTAGGCAAGACTGCCATCAGGCTCCGGCCCAGGTGGGATCATGCCCCGCGGAGGCGTTCCATCTCACGGCGGTCTTTCTTGGTAGGCCGGCCAGTGCCACGGTCACGCTGCGGCAGGCCCAGCGCCGGAGCGGCAGGCCGCGGCGGTGTGTGGTCCGTAAAACAGTGGGACGCGGCCTCAGCGCCTACGCGCTTGTTGATCAGCCGGCGCACTTCGAGGATCCGTTCGTAACCGGACATCCGAACTGTCACCGTGTCGCCGTTAACCAACGTTGCCGAGGCCTTTGCCGGGCTGCCGTTCAGCCGTACATGGCCCGCGCGGCACGCGGCAGTAGCCGCAGAGCGGGTCTTGTAGGCCCGGATGGCCCACAGCCACGCATCGATGCGGACGCTGGCGGGAGAGGAAGGAAGACTGGTCATGGCTGGCACCGAGTATAGCCCCGGCGCCCCGGCCCGGTAGGCAGGTGTCCCAACCGGGCCCTGCCCAGCCCTGCCTCTATACGGCTCTGCTAAACCCTGCCTCTGTACCGGCCGCTACTCAACCCTTACGCTGATCCGCTGCACCACGTTGTTGCCCAGCCCCTGGTAGTTCCAGTTCTGTTCCAAGGGCTGGGTGGCGCCGCTGGCATCCGTGGCACGGCAGGCCAGCACATGCTCACCCGGGTCAGCGACCCACGGCAGCGTCCACTTGCGCCAGACGAACCCTCCCGCGGGTTTTTCCAGGTGCGCCGGCAGCCATTTGTCATCGATGCCCACGTCCACAGCAGTCACCGCCGCCTGCCCGGACCAGGCACGGCCTTGCAGCATCACGGGTCCCGGCGGCAACACCCGCTTGCGGGTGAAAAAGTCCGGGACGCCCGGCGGCGCCATCAGCGAACGTACCCTGATCCGCGAAACCGGCGTCCCGGCGTCGTCCGCTGAATCCTGGTAGCGGTATGCGACCTGCTGCTGGTAGCCAGCGAAGGGGGCAGTGACCACCTCGATGGATTCCAGCCACTTCACGCTGGCCATGCCGTACCAGCCGGGGACAACCAGCCGCAGGGGATATCCGTGCTGGGGCGGCAGCTCGCTGCCGTTCATTTTGTAGGCGAGCACGACGTCGGCACGCAGAGCTTCCCGGATGGGCAGGCTCCGCGCATAGTGGTGGGGGACGCCACCTTGAATCCCGGCATCCGCACCGGTGAAGACCACTTCCACGGCGTTCTGCAGCACCCCCGCCTTGCCGAGGAGGTACGCGAGGGGAACGCCGGTCCAGTGTGCGGTGCCCACTCCTTCAAGGACCCAGGGCTGGCTCATGGGCCGGGGTGAAAGGAGCGACCGGCCGTTGCCCGCGCACTCCAGCGTGACCGGTACGGTGATCGCGGGATCCTTCCGTAGCGCCGCCATGTTCAGCTCCAGCGCCCGCTCCACCGCGCCGCTGATCCGGAGGTGCCAAGCGGCAGGATCGACGTCGGGGATGTCGAAGTGCGTCAGGATGTAGTGAAGTCCCGGCGGAGTGATGTCTCGTCGGAGCGCCTCCAGGGGCATGGAGTGGTTGCGGGCGCCCAACTGAAGTTCCTCCGGAGTGAGCGGGCCGGTAGTGGGCCCGGCCGGCACCGCGGCCGGTTCCCCGGAACCCTCAGCTGGAGGGGTGGTCTGCAGGTTGTCGTGGATCTGCTTCATGGCGCTGCGATTCTAGTCGGCGGGGGACTGTTCTGGGCTGGATGGTGCCCTTGCCACAGGTTTACGCCCGCCCCGCCGGCACGTCAACGGCCCGCACCGGCGGTGGGGACAACTGCAGCTGGGGACCAGTCAGGAACCCCGCCAGGTTGGTGGGATCCTGGCCGGCCAGCCCGTACACATCAGGAGACACTCCCGCCAATTCCCCGGCCGCGATTGCCGTGTACGTGCTCACCCAGGCGTTCAGTTGCTTCTGAAGCGGAGTACGTGCACACCACAGCCGCGGCGTCCTCCAGCCCGGGCGCGCGTGCTGCGTCCCGCACCAGCAGGCGCTGGGCGGAACCAGCCGCGGCAAGCTGCTGCGCCACCATTCCGCCCAGGCCGCCGGTGGAGCCGGTGACGGCGAGGTCCGGCAGGTCCGACGTGGAATCCTCCGCCTAGTGTTCCCGCTTGGAGGGGGACTTGGTCTGCGCAGGATCACGTTCTGCGAGGGAGCCGATGGCGTCGTCAATCTTTTTCATCACGTCCGGTTCCAGCCTCACCCCTGCCGCCTCCACGCTGTCCGCGATCTGCTCCGGCCGGGACGCACCAATGATGGCCGAAGCCACGTTCGGGTTCTGCAGCACCCAGGCGACGGCAAGCTGCGGCATGGAAAGGCCGGCTTCCTCCGCAATGGGCTTGAGTTCCTGGACCCCGGTCAGGACGTCGTCGCGCATCCAGCGCTCGATCATCTTGGCGCCGCCCTTCTGGTCCGTGGCCCGGCTGCCTTCGGGAGCGGGCTGGCCGGGCAGGTACTTCCCGCTGAGGACACCCTGGGCCATGGGGGACCACACGATCTGGGATACACCCAACTCCTCGGACGCCGGTACCACCTCGGCCTCAATGACGCGCCACAGCATGGAATACTGCGGCTGGTTGGAGATGAGCTGGAAGCCGAGCTCCTTGGACAGTGCGTGGCCTTCGCCGAGCTGCTCAGCCGTCCACTCACTGACGCCGATGTACAGTGCCTTGCCCTGCCGGACGATGTCCGCGAACGCCTGCATGGTCTCCTCCAGCGGCGTTTCAAAGTCGTAGCGGTGAGCCTGGTAGAGGTCCACATAATCCGTCTGCAGCCTGCGCAGGGAGCCGTTGATTGATTCCATGATGTGCTTGCGGGACAGGCCAAGATCGTTCTTGCCCTTGGGGCCGGTGGCGCCAAAGACCTTGGTGAAGATCTCCAGGGACTCGCGGCGCTCGCCCTTCAAGGCTTCGCCGAGGACCGTTTCCGCAGCCGTGTTGGCGTAGACGTCCGCCGTGTCAAAGGTGCTGATGCCGGCATCGAGGGCCGCCCTCACACACTGGGAAGCGACGTCGTTCTCCACTTGGGAGCCGTGCGTGAGCCAGTTGCCGAAGGTAATTTCCGAGACTTTGAAGCCACTGTTTCCGAGGTATCTGAATTCCATGGGTTTCACGCTAACCCAGATGGTTGCTCAGGGTAAGGGGCGCCTGCCCTTATGGGGGTTGCCCGTGGATGCGGGGCGATCGGCGGCAGTTCCCTTGGCGGCTGAGCCTTTCGAAGTGGCGCCTTTGACCACCTGCGCCGGACCTGACAATGACACCAGCGATCCCGTGTCCAGCGGCGACAGCGGCCCCGGAGACTGCGTTTTCTTGAACGACCGCGGCACACGGCCCGGGCCGTGGTTGTCCAGGGCAGACTCCACAAGCGGAGCGACCTCCGCCACCTTGTCGGCAGGAATGCGGGGATCAGGCAGGTCCCGAACTGAAAGCTTGATTTCCGGTGTGGCCGCCCGCGCCCGCGCGATTGCCCTGGCGTCCGCCTCGGCAACAGCGGAGGCCCAGTCCTCGGCAAGGACGGGGGGTTCGCGGCGCGCAGCCGTCAGTACGGGGTGATGGACGACGGCGGTGCGCAGCACCGAACGCACGTGTGCCGGCTTCAGCATCGATCGCCAGTCCTGGCGCTGAAGCGGGGCTTTCGGGGCTTTCGCCGTGGCCGGGCCCCCATCAGCGGGACCGGCAGCGGAAACCGCAGGGCCGTCGTCGGGCCCCTTCCGGAAAGAGTTGTCCAAAGGGACCAGTGGGACGCTTCGATCGCGGGAGCGCCTGCCGAACAAGGCCATCAGCGTGACGGCTGCCAGCCGGCCGATCCCCGCGAGCACGAGCGTGATGACTCCCAGCAGGAAGAGGACCAGGAACATCAGGAAAGCCATTCCCACAGTCCCCAAAAAGGTCAGGTTGAGGATGAGCGTATCTGGATTTTCCACGTCATCTCTCCTCTCTGCCGGCCGTGAAGCCCGCACCTGCGCCCCTCTGCCGGCAACAGCTCCTTCTCCACCATACGGATTTTTGCTGGGCCATGCCGACGCGCGGAGCGGTGCGTCCCGGGTTGTTTCAAAGCTGTTACGCCCGATACCAGGCTGCCGGGGCGCCTATAGTCGGACGGGGAACCAGGGCATGCAACTGCCCGGCCCGAAGCAGGAAACAGGAGCATTCATGGCGGAGAACACACCAATCACGAACTGCATGTGCTTGTCCGGCGAGGCGTACGCGATGTGCTGCGGGCGGTTCCATTCCGGGAAAGCAGAAGCAGCAACGGCAGAACAGCTCATGCGCTCCCGTTACAGCGCGTTTGTGCTCCTGGACGGGCCTTACCTGCTGCGCACGTGGCACCCGGACAAGGCCCCGGCGAACCTGGACCTTGATCCAGACCTGCAGTGGCGGCGCCTGGACATTGTTTCCACCAACCGCGGCGGCCCGCTGGACGTCCAGGGGACGGTGGAGTTCAAAGCCTGGTTCCGGCACGGCAGCGAGCGCGGGGCGCATCACGAGGTCAGCAGGTTCGTGCGGGAAAACGGCCGCTGGTTTTACCTGGACGGGGAAGTCCTGGCCTGACTACTCGTCGTCGTAGTCCTCGTCCGGGGTGAAACCTGCCCGGTCAACCTTGCGGTGGAACCGCATGCCTGCCAGTCCGCCCAACACGGCGCCTGCCAGTGCCACCAGTGCCACCACTACGGCCGCAATGATGCTGGTGGTGGTGAGCTCCCCCTCATTAATCGGGATGCGCGGGAAGCTGTTGAGGTTGGCCAGCACGTTGAACTGCTGCCCGAACACGAGGCCGAGGATGGATACGAGGACAGCTGCGATCAGCGCCCAGATCCACACCATGAGGCCTTGCTTGGCGCCGTTGAAGCGCGCCATGCGTCCCGCGACGTAACCGCCGCAGTAATAGGAGAGGAGCAGGATGACCAGCAGGACGATGATGCCCACCAGGCCAACGGTGCCCTGGTTCTGGGCCGCTTGGTTCACCGCCTCGTTGACGTCCGTGTTGGTTGCAAGGCCTACAGCCGTTCCGGCTGCAGCCACCAGGGCGGTCAGCAGCACGGCCATGCCGGTGGCGGTCAGCCAGCCGAAGAACGCCGAGCCCACCTTGATGCCGCCAAACCGTTCCTTCTCCCGGGCGACGGCGGTCTGCCGGTCGGTCAGGTTCGGATCAACAGCAGGTGCCGAGGCCGCAGGGACATAGTCGCGCTCTGCGGAGGCACCAGTCGAGCCGGCGGGGCCAGCCGGCACCCGGTCGTAGGTGGATGTCGGCGTGGCATCTGCTGCGGGCTGTTGGTCGTAGGTGCGGGTGGCATCATCATCAGCCGCGGCGGCACGGTAGCTTCCGCTCCGGTCAGCGTCCTCCCGGGCGCGTCGTGGGGGCAGGTTCTCTGGGTCCGTTGAGCTGCTCATGGGTCAACTCAATCATCGCAACGTGTAGATAGCAAGGGTGCTTACTATTTTCGCGACCGATGGCGTCAGCGGTAGTTGCGGTGCAGGTTTTCCCTTTGAGAGGCTCCGGGGGAGGCGTCCGCAATCCATGGGCCGGTGCCTTCCGACTGGTCCAGTACGCCTGCCTCCAGCCAGGTATAGTCGCCGGCGAGAACCTTTCGGGTAAGGCGGTGGTCCGCGTCGTCCGTGTTCCGCCACAGCTGGTCGAAGTACTCGTCGACGCGCACGCGGGCCTGCTCGCAGTACGCCTCCGCGAGCTCGTAGGCGCTCGCGGCCTTTTCGGGAGCAGTGTGAAGCAGCATTTCCGCGCGTGAACAGCACGCCGTCATGGCGAACAGTTCCGCTCCGATGTCCACCACCCGGCCAAGGAATGCCTGCTTGCGTTCCAGCTTTGCCTGCCACCGGCCCATGCCGTAAAACGTCTGCCGGGCCAGGCGCCGGGACGAACGCTCCACGAACCGCAGGTGTTTGGCCAAGCGGCCAAACTCGCCGTATGAGCGCGGGTCCATGCCGGCGCCGGCCACCAGCTTGGGGAGCCAACGGGCATAAAAGCCGGAAGCGCCGACGGCGGCCTTCGCCTTGTCGGACAGGCTCGCGTCCATGGATGCAAGGTCACCCGCGGCAGCAAGGTGCGCATCCACGGCTTCCCGGGCGATCAGCAGGCGCATAATTTCCGAGGAACCCTCAAAAATCCTGTTGATCCGCAGGTCCCTCAGCTGCTGCTCGGCCGGTACGGCACGTTCACCGCGCGCTGCCAACGACTCCGCTGTTTCGAAGCCCCGCCCGCCGCGGATCTGTACCAGTTCGTCGGCTATCCGGCAGCTGATTTCCGTCGACCAGAGCTTCGCAAGGGCGGCCTCGATCCGCACGTCCTTCTGGCCGGCGTCGGCAAGCTCGGCGGAAAGCTCGAAGACGGCATCCAGGGCGAAGGCGGAAGCGGCGATGAAAGCGATCTTCTTGCCCACTGCCTCGTGCTCGCCCACCGGCCTGCCCCATTGCGTCCGGGCGTTGGACCATTCGCGGGCGATTTTGAGGCTCCAGCGGCCCGAGCCGACGCAAAGGCCCGGGATGGAGAGCCGGCCGGTATTCAGTGTAGTCAGCGCGATTTTCAGGCCCTGGCCCTCCTTGCCCAGCCTGTTGGCCGCCGGGACGCGCACCTGATGGAACCGGGTAACCCCGTTCTCGATGCCCCGCAGGCCCATAAAGGAGTTCCTGTTTTCCACCGTGATGCCCGGTGAGTGCATCTCCACCACAAACGCGCTGATGCCCCCCTTGTGCCTGGTGCCGTCCGCATCCGTGCGGCCCGGCACCACGGCCATGACCACCACCAGTTCGGCGATCACACCGTTCGTGGTCCACAGCTTGACACCGTCCAGCAGGTAGGATTCGCCATCGTCCGTGGGGGTTGCAGTGCTGCCCATCCGTGCTGGATCACTGCCCACGTCAGGTTCCGTCAGGAGGAACGCTGTCACGGCGCCGGCGGCGCAGCGCGGGAGGTACTCACGCTTCTGCTCGGCAGTGCCAAAAACCTTCACCGGCTCGGGCACGCCGATGGACTGATGCGCCGAAAGGAGGGCGCCGAGGCTGGGGTGCACGCTGCCCAGCAGGGCCAATGCCCGCCCGTAGTACACCAGCGACAGGCCCAGGCCGCCATACTCCTCGGGGATCTTCATCCCGAAGACGCCGAGGTCCGCCAGGCCCTGAAGGTATTCGTCAGGGATCTTCGCCTCGCGCTCGATAATCCGGCCGTCCATCGTCCGCGCGTATTCGGCGAGGCGGGCCATGAAGGCCTCACCCCGTTCCACGTCCGCCGGGTCAGGGGTGGGCCAGGGATGGACAAGGCTGAGGTCAAAACTGCCCAGGTAGAGCCCTTTGGCGAAGCTCGGGCGGTCCCAGCCGGTTTCGCGGGCCGCCTCGGCGACGGCGCGGGCCTCGTCCGCGGTGACGCTGCCGCCGATCTTGCCTGCTGGGACGGGGGTCTCCTCCGCCGGGGCGTCCGTTGCTGCGCTGTTGTTGGTGGAGCTGTCAGGGTTGGTCTTTGAGGGGCTGTCAGTGGCGGAGCTCATGGGTTATCTCCTTGGCCGGATAGCTTTCTTAGCCAGGTCCGCCGGGTTGGAGAACCCTTCAGCTGTCTCTCAATATTACCCGCGGGTAGGTTCCTGTGCTAGGGGAGGACTGCCCCTGAAAGTCTCCGGCGGGGTCAAATGCGGTGGCGTGGTGCACCAGTCGGTCCCAGCCTGCGTTGATGCCGCGAACCACGGCCAGGAGCGACTTCGAAACTACGGTCCACCCGAACTTTCCCGTGCCCAGCAGCACCAGCGCCACCAGTCCGGCCGTGAGGACGAAGACGGCCAGGATAAAGGCGAACACCAGCGTGCCCACGAATACCAAGGTGGCGGTTTCCACTGCGCTTAGATCGAACTGCATGAGTCCCCCTGCTGCAACGTTGCTTTGGTCGAAATCAGTAGCATGAGCGTAGGGGCAGACGGCCTGGCCAGCCAGAGCCGCGGCGGGCTGAAGGACCTCTTGATATTGGATCGAGATACTACGGCTAAGTAGGTCACGGAGTGGTCGCGGCCGCCTGCGTTAACCTTGTTGTTGGCAGTTTTCCGTTTGAAGCCCCTGCCCCGCCGCTCACAACAGCCCAAGGAGAGTGTGTGCCCCGCTCCGCCAGGTCATCCGCTGACGCCATCAGCGCCCGGCTCCGGGACCTCGAACTCCTCACCAAAGGACCCGCCTGGGCCCTGACCCGATCGGCCCCCTGGGTGATCGCGGTGCTGCAGGCCTCCTTTACCCGCGCCCGGCCCCAACTGCCGCTCGAGGAGTTCCACGCCGACGTCGACTCCTTCCTTGAGGAGCTCCGCCGCCAGGAGCCCGGGCTGGGAGGCGGCGCCAACGGGAAGGCCTTTGGCGATGAATGGACGCGCCGGCAGTTCCTGACGCGGCGGAACCAGTCAGGCCAAATCGTTTACGAGGTCACCGAACCGGCCGCGCGTGTGCTCGCCTTCCTCGACAGCCTGTCCAGCGAGCGGTCCACCCTGAACGGGTCGCGCCTCGGTACGCTGCTGGGAGACGTCGAGAAGCTCGCCAACGAGACCAATCCGGACCAAAGTGCCCGCCTCGAGTCCTTGGAAGAGGAAATCGAAGAGCGCCAGCAGCTGATCCAGGACATCAGCTCCGGCGAGTTCGACGGCCTGCTGGATGACGACGAGGCAGTTGAAGCGGCCGGAAACATCCTGGACCTCGCCGCCAGCCTGCCCGCCGACTACAAAAAGATGCGTGACCGGATCGAGGAACTGGTGGGCGGCCTGCGCAACCAGATCATCGAGGAGTCGCTGACCAAGGGTGCCACCATGGCGCAGGTGCTGGACGCCGACAAGCGCCTTCGCCAAAGCCCGGAGGGCAGGACATTCCGTTCCTTCACGGCTTTCCTGGAGGACCCGCAGCAGCAGCTCAGGTTCCGGTCGGCGATCGGCGAGGTCCTGAGCCGGCAGTTCGCGGACGACCTCTCACCCGAGGACCGGGAAACCTTGAAGAACCTTGTGGCCGAACTCCGCCAGCAGCACAGCCAGATCCAGCGGATTTACGGCAAGCTCAGTGAAAGCCTCAACACCTACATCCAAAGCGACGATTTCCGGCAGTCAGTCCGGCTCCGGCAAGTGCTCCGCGAAGCTGAGCAGGCCATCCGGTCGCTTCCGTACGAACGGGAACGTCCAGGGCTGGTGCCCGGGCCCGTCCTCTTCAACGCAGGGTTCGAGTCGCTGTCCATGGTGAAGCTCTTCGACCCGGACGAGTTCGCCGCACCGCCAAAACTCGCCGACCCCATTGCCTTCAGCGACTCGGACCGCGTGCGCTCGGCGAGGACCGGCAAGGCCAAGCCTGAAGTCATCCGCTCCGCGATGGCCGGCGCGTCCACCCTCTCCGAGGCGTGGCAGCAGCTGCCGCCGGAGGAGCAGCACATCAACACCATCCGGGCGCTCCTCTCGAGCGCCCTGCATGCGGGGGCAGGCTTCGACCGTGACGCCCTCGACGCCCTGGACTTTGAACAGATTGACGGCACCCTGCGCAGGGCCTACCTGCCGCTGGTGAAGCTCAAGAGGGATTGATATGACTGATGTGACAAACACGGCCGGTTCGGCGCCGGATGCGGCCCAAGGGGCGGCCTCCGGCGCGGAGCGGGCTTTCGCCGTAACCCCCCGCGACACCTTCATGGACGGTGCCGCCCTGTTCCCCGGCGATACCGGCGTGCTGTCCATGAAGGTGCGGCAGGCGCTGGTAAAGCTCCTCAAGGGTCCCTACGTTGACGGCGGCCGGGACGAAAAGCTCTGGACGGTCCTGCTGGACAACCAGATAATCCTGCGGAGCCGGCTCTCCGAGCTGTTCCTTACGATGCAGCTGGACCATGAACGGAAGATCGCGGTCCTGCGCCCGGTCGATCCGGACGCTATCGGCGGCAACACGCGCTCCAGCATCCTGCGGCAGCAGCGGGCACTCAGCCGGGTGGAGACCATTGTCCTGCTGCGGGTGCGCCTGCTGCTGGACCGGCACGTCACCGCGCAGACAGACCCAACGATTACCCGCGAGGAAATCGCCGACCTGGTGACGCATTACCAGCCCGCAGGCCAGCAGGACGCGTTGCGTGACTCGGACGTGGTCAACAGGGCCATCACCAAGCTCCTGGCCCGTCAACTCCTCCTGCCCACGGGCCTTGACGACGTCTACACCATCTCCAACGCCCTGCCCCTGGCCCTCCCCTTCGAAAACATCGGCGATATCCCCGCCCACATAGAAGCCCTGGCAGCAGCAACAACAGATGCCACCGGCACCGAAGCGCTCATAGAGCTTGACCGGGACCCGGTGGTTGAGCCTGCCGAAACCGAGGACGCCACCGAAGCGGAGGAGGCCGAGTGAGCATCGCAACCATGCTGCCTTTGGGCGAGCTGACGAACCCGGGAC
>NZ_JBNHFF010000038.1:0-19622 GCF_059089965.1 Arthrobacter sp. SPT-J7 | reverse complement strand
GGGTCAGGCCATTAAGGGATGGGGGGCAGTCGATCAGGACGAGCTGGTAGTTCCCTGCCGTGGCCAGCACCGAGGACAGCCGCCGCAGGTCGCGGCGGCTGAGATCCGGCCGGTCGTAGATTCCCGTGTAGGCAGAGCCGATGGCGACATCCAGGACCGCTGGACCCGAGCCATTTGATGGGGCCCGCGCCGTCCAGCTGCTGCCCACAACGTTCTCGGCGAGTTTGGCCCGACGGGGGCTCTTGAGCATCCTGCCGATATCAAGCTGGTCGCCAGGCTGCACGCCGAGGGCGGTCGTTGCGTCTGCATGGGGATCAAGATCCACCACCAGCGTGCGGATGCCTGCGGCAAGGGCTGCAGACGCCAATCCTGTGGTGACGGAAGTCTTGCCGACTCCACCCTTGAGGCTGCTGATGCTGACTACTTGCACTTGAGAGACCAAAACCTAACGCCGGATGCCGTGTTGGGAGTAATGTTTGCTCCGGCAGTGCCGAAGCCGGACGGTCCTGCCGCCCTACTCATCATATGTGGATGCGTCGGCGATTCCTGCTTTAAGGGGCGTCGGCATGGCACCGACTATGCTGCCGGGGCGGTTTCCGCCCGGGCCGGCAGAAGGGCTCGGGACATGACGGGGAAATCTGTGATGGTGGCCACAAAGATTTGTGTTTGCCCTTATAGGTCCTAGACACTGTGACCACTCACCGATCCACCCGCAATGATGCAGGAGAAGTATGTTTTCCAAAGTTCTGGTGGCCAACCGCGGCGAAATCGCGATCAGGGCCTTCCGCGCCGGCTACGAGCTGGGCGCTAAGACCGTTGCCGTATTCCCCCATGAGGACAGGAACTCGATTCACCGCCAGAAGGCGGACGAGGCCTATCTGATTGGCGAAGAAGGCCACCCCGTCCGGGCCTACCTGGACGTTGCCGAAGTGGTGCGCGTAGCAAAGGAGTCCGGTGCGGACGCCATCTACCCCGGATACGGCTTCCTCTCGGAAAACCCGGACCTGGCCCGCGCGGCCAAGGATGCCGGTATTACCTTCGTCGGTCCGCCGGCCGAGGTGCTGGAACTTGCGGGCAATAAGGTGGCAGCCCTGAAGGCTGCCCGTGACGCCGGTGTTCCCGTCCTGAAGTCCAGCGCGCCCTCCAAGGACCTGGACGAGCTCATTGCGGCAGCGGACGAGATCGGCTTTCCCATCTTCGCCAAAGCCGTGGCCGGCGGCGGCGGGCGGGGCATGCGCCGGGTGGATACCCGCGAGGCACTCCCGGAGGCCCTGCAGGCCGCCATGCGTGAGGCGGACGCAGCATTCGGTGACCCCACCATGTTCCTGGAGCAAGCCGTCCTGCGCCCGCGCCACATCGAAGTGCAGATCCTGGCTGACGCCGAGGGCAACGTGATGCACCTCTTCGAGCGGGATTGCTCTATCCAGCGCCGCCACCAGAAGGTTATTGAGATTGCCCCGGCCCCCAACCTGGACGAAGGCATCCGGCAGGCGCTGTACCGGGACGCCGTTAAGTTCGCCAAGGCCCTGAACTACGTCAACGCCGGCACGGTGGAGTTCCTTGTTGACACGGTTGGTGAGCGCGCCGGCCAGCACGTCTTCATCGAAATGAACCCCCGTATCCAGGTGGAGCACACCGTCACGGAGGAAGTCACCGACGTCGACCTCGTCCAGGCCCAGATGCGGATTGCCGCGGGCGAAACGCTGGCGGACCTCGGCCTCTCCCAGGATTCCGTGCAGCTGAAGGGCGCGGCACTGCAGAGCCGCATCACCACCGAGGATCCCGCCAACGGGTTCCGCCCCGACGTCGGAAAGATCACCGGCTACCGCTCTGCCGGCGGAGCCGGCGTACGGCTCGACGGCGGCACTGTCTACTCGGGCGCCGAAATCAGCCCGCACTTCGACTCCATGCTGGTGAAGCTCACCTGCCGCGGCAGGGACTACCCGGCCGCCGTCGCCCGCGCCCGCCGCGCCCTCGCGGAGTTCCGTATCCGCGGTGTCTCCACCAACATCTCCTTCCTCCAGGCGGTGCTCGACGACCCGGACTTCATCGCCGGCGATGTGGCCACGTCCTTCATCGACGAGCGCCCGCAGCTGCTCAAGGCGCGTATCTCTGCCGACCGCGGCACCAAGCTCCTCACCTGGCTTGCCGAAGTCACGGTCAACAAGCCGAACGGTGAGCTGACCGTGCACTCGAATCCTGCCAGCAAGCTGCCTTCCGTCAAGGACAAACAGGCAGCACCGGGATCACGGCAGAGGCTACTTGAGCTGGGGCCTGAAGGTTTTGCCAGGGCGCTTCGTGAACAGAACGCCGTGGCCGTCACGGACACCACCTTCCGGGACGCCCACCAGTCGCTCCTGGCCACCCGCGTCCGCACCCGCGACCTCGTGGCAGCCGGCCCCGCAGTTACGGCGCTCATGCCGGAGCTGCTTTCCGTTGAGGCCTGGGGCGGCGCCACGTACGACGTTGCCCTCCGGTTCCTGGGCGAGGATCCCTGGGACCGGCTCGCCGCCCTTCGCCAGGCGCTTCCGAACGTGTGCCTCCAGATGCTCCTCCGCGGCCGCAACACGGTGGGTTACACGCCCTACCCGGAAGAGGTCACGGAAGCCTTCGTTAATGAGGCAGCGGCCACGGGCATCGATATCTTCCGCATCTTCGACGCCTTGAACGATGTCAGCCAGATGGCACCCGCCATCCGTGCCGTCCGGGCAACAGGCACCGCCGTCGCCGAGGTCGCGCTCTGCTACACCGGCGACATGCTGGATCCCGAGGAAACGCTCTACACGCTGGACTACTACCTGGGCCTCGCCCAGAAGATCGTGGACGCCGGAGCCCACATCCTGGCCATCAAGGACATGGCAGGACTGCTGCGTCCCGCCGCCGCGGCGAAACTCGTCTCCGCCCTCCGGGAACGCTTCGACCTGCCGGTGCACCTGCACACCCACGACACCGCAGGGGGCCAGCTCGCCACCCTGCTGGCCGCTGTGGATGCCGGGGTCGACGCAGTGGACGTCGCCTCCGCATCGCTGGCCGGAACCACCAGCCAGCCTTCAGCCTCCGCCCTGGTCGCAGCACTGGCACACACCCCGCGGGACACTGGCCTCAGCTTGGCCGCAGTCAGTTCGCTGGAGCCGTACTGGGAAGCGGTCCGCCGCGTCTACGCACCGTTCGAATCGGGTCTTCCGGGCCCCACCGGGCGTGTGTACCAGCACGAAATCCCCGGCGGGCAGCTCTCCAACCTCCGCCAGCAGGCCATGGCCCTGGGACTCGGGGAGCGGTTTGAGGCGATCGAGGACATGTACACCGCCGCCGACCGGATCCTGGGCCACCTGGTCAAGGTCACGCCGTCCTCCAAGGTGGTGGGCGACCTCGCCCTGCACCTGGTGGGACTGAACGCGGACCCGGCCGACTTCAACGAGAACCCGCAGAACTACGACATCCCGGATTCAGTCATCGGATTCCTTTCCGGTGAACTGGGTGACCCGCCGGGAGGCTGGCCCGAGCCCTTCCGCACCAAGGCCCTCCAAGGCAGGAGTGTGAAGGTCCGCGACGTGGAACTCAGCGCCGAGGACAGCGCCGCCCTGAAGTCCGATTCCAAGACCCGCCAGAACACGCTGAACCGGCTGCTCTTCGAAGGTCCCACCAAGGACTACCTGAAGAGCGTGGAAACCTACGGAAACATCTCGGTTTTGGACACCCGCGATTACCTCTACGGACTCCAGCGCGGCGCCGAGCACGAGATCCAGCTGGAGAAGGGCGTGCGGCTGATCGCGTCCCTCGAAGCCGTCTCCGAGCCTGACGAAAAGGGCATGCGCACGGTCATGTGTACCCTCAACGGCCAGTCCCGGCCGGTGGTGGTCCGGGACCGTTCCGTAGTCAGCAACGTCAAGGCGGCCGAGAAGGCCGACCCGGGCCAGCCCGGCCACGTGGCAGCCCCGTTCGCCGGTGCTGTCACCGTCACCGTCAAACCCGGCGACGCCGTGAACGTGGGAGACACCGTGGCCACCATCGAAGCAATGAAGATGGAAGCGTCCATCACGACGCCGGTGGCCGGTAAGGTGGCCCGGCTCGCCATCTCCACGGTGGAACAGGTAGAGGGTGGAGACCTGCTGCTGGTGGTGGAGCAGTAGCCCGGCAGCTGAGTTAACAATTGAAGGGTCCTCCCACTGGGAGGACCCTTCCTTGTTTCTGGCGCGGAATGTGGCAGTGGCAGGCCTAATCTTCTGCGTGCTGTTCCGTTGCCACGCTAAGGCCGCTTCGCGGCGAGCAGGTGCGCCGGGCCGCTTCTAAGCACGCTGCCGGACCAGGCCTGCCTCAGGTGATGCCTGCTACGAGCGCGGTGCGGCGTACATTTCCTCGATCACCGTCTCGAAATCCTTCATCACCTGCGCCCGCTTGACCTTCATGGACGGCGTCAGGTGTCCGGAGGCCTCGGTGAAGTCAGCAGGCACGATCCGGAAGGACTTGATCGCTTCGGCCTGTGATACGGAGGCGTTCGCTGCGGTGATCAGGTCCTGGACGGCTGCCTTGACCACGGAGTTGTTGGCCGCATCCTCGAGGGACGTGTCTGCCGGGAGGTTGTGGCGCTGCAGCCAGCCGGGCAGGGCCTCCTGGTCCAGGGTGACAAGGGCTCCGATGAAGGGCCTGTTGTCACCGACCACCAGCACCTGGGAGACCAGGGCATCTGCTCGGATCTGGTCCTCGAGCAGCGCGGGGATCACATTCTTGCCACCGGCGGTCACGATGATTTCCTTCTTGCGGCCGGTGATCCACACAAAGCCGTCTTCGTCGAGGCGGCCGATATCGCCGGTGCGGAACCACCCGTCGGCGAAGGTTTCCGAGGTCAGGTCCTCGCGCTTGTAGTAGCCCCGCATCACGCAGACACCCTTAGCGAGTATTTCGCCGTCTTCGGCAATTCGGACTGCGTTCCCGGGCAACGGCTTGCCCACGGAACCGATCTTGATCAGCGACGGCGTATTGACGGAAATAGGGGCTGTGGTTTCAGTCAAGCCATAGCCTTCGAGGACCTGGAGACCGATGCCCTGGAAGAAGTGGCCCAGGCGCTCACCCAGCGGCCCGCCGCCGGACACGGCGTGGGCAACGTGGCCGCCCATGGCTGCCCGCAGCTTGCTGTACACCAGTTTGTCGAAGAGAGCGTGGCGAAGCTTGAGGCCTAAACCTACCCGCCCGCTCTGGCGTGCCTTGGAAAAGGCGATAGCAGTGTCAGCGGCCTTGTGGAAAATGGCACCCTTGCCGCCGTCCTCCGCCTTGGTCAGCGCCGAATTGTAAACCTTTTCGAACACTCGCGGCACGGCAAGGATGAAGGTGGGCTCGTAGCTCTGCAGATCGGCGAGGAGGTTCTTTATGTCGGGTGTATGGGCCACTGTGGTCCCGGCGGCCATGGCCAGGACGGAGATAAAGCGCGCAAAAACGTGGGCCAGCGGCAGGAACATGATGGTCTTCGCGTTCTCATGGACGATCTCGCCGATGATGGCGAGGGCGTTGTCCGAGAGTTCAACGAAGTTTCCGTGCGTAAGTTCGCAGCCCTTGGGACGGCCCGTAGTGCCGGAGGTGTAGATGATGGTGGCGATGTCGTCCAGGTTTGCCATGGCGCGCCGCGACTCCAGGTCTGCGTCGCTGACCTCGCGGCCGGCTTCACGAAGGGCATCCAGCCCCTGGCCTTCCAGTTGCCACACGTGGTGGAGTGCTGTGAGGCCCTCGGCCGTCACCGCCTGGCGGATCACGTCCTCATGGTGTGCTGCTTCGCCGAAGGCTGCCACCGCACCGGAGTCACCGAGGTTCCAAGCCACCTGCGACGGGGAGGAGGTCTCGTAAATCGGAACCGATACTGCACCTGCAAACCAAATGGCAAAGTCCACCAGCGCCCATTCGTAACGGGTGCGGGACATGATGCCTACGCGGTCACCCGCAGCCACGCCGCTTGCCATCAGTCCTTTCGCAAGGGCAGAGACGTCGGCCAGGAAGTCCTTGGCTGGAATGTCCTGCCAGGCACCGGCGGAGTCGAGCCGCGAAAACAGTGCAGGGTTGCTGGGCTTTGCAGCCTGCCGCAATACCAGATCAGTGATGTTGGTTTCCGGTGGGACAACAACAAGAGGCGGAACACTGAATTCGCGCACTATAGCTCCTTTGATATCCGAAGACCCGCGCAGGGGTATGCCTAAAGACTAGTACGCCTGTACCGGGCCGTGCAGAAACTAAACCTACTGACGAGTAACTTTGGCGTCAATGGTCCCGGGCGGGACATGCGGGGACTGCTTGCTTCACCCCCGGAACCGCAAGCCTAGAATGGTTGACTATGTACGCACCGCCTCCCGGCGAACAAGCCGGCCCCTTGCGACGCCCGGTTCCGTGGAGGCGGCGCCCGATCACTGGCCGGACCAGGCTGCGTCATGGTGAGGGCTTCCGCGAACACCTGCGCCTTGGCCGGAAGGGCCTTGCGATCGGAATCGACATCGGGGGCACCAAGGTGGCCGCCGGTGTGGTGGACGCCGAAGGCAGGATCCTCAACGAGGCGCGCCGCTCAACGCCGGGCACGGATCCGCGGGCAGTTGAACAAGTCATCGTGGAGCTGGTGGAGGAGCTTGGCCGGGGGCACCGCATCTGGTCAGTCGGGATCGGCGCCGCCGGGTGGATGGACCTCGACGGCGGCACGGTACTTTTCAGTCCGCATCTCGCCTGGCGGAACGAACCGCTCCGGAAAAACCTGCAGAACCTGTTGCGTCGTCCCGTCCTGCTGGCCAACGACGCCGACGCCGCGGCGTGGGCGGAGTGGCGCTTTGGTGCCGGTCAGGGTGAAGCCCGGCTGGTGTGCATCACCCTGGGCACGGGAATTGGCGGGGCCATGGTGATGGACGGGCGCGTGGAGCGCGGCAGGTTTGGCGTAGCCGGCGAGTTCGGCCACCAGATCATCATGCCCGGCGGCCATCGGTGCGAGTGCGGCAACCGGGGATGCTGGGAACAGTACGCGTCCGGGAACGCGCTGGGACGTGAGGCCCGGATCCTGGCGCGGGCGAACTCCCCGGTAGCCCAGGACCTCCTCGCTGCCGTGGGTGGCAACACCGACACGATCACCGGTGCAATTGTCACTGAGCTGGCCTTGGCCGGTGACGCGGCTTCCCGTGAGCTGATCGACGAAGTAGGTGACTGGCTCGGACTCGGACTGGCCAACCTGGCCGCGGCGCTGGATCCCGGCCTGTTCGTCATCGGCGGCGGCCTCTGTTCAGCAGGGGACCTGCTGGTGGAACCTGCCCGAAAGGCCTTCGCCCGCAACCTGACCGGCCGCGGCTTCCGGCCGGCCGCCGGCATTCAGCTGGCGGCCCTCGGACCGAATGCCGGCCTGATCGGGGCGGCTGATCTGTCCCGGGTGAGCAGCAGGGTGCGCGCCTGAGGCACTAAACGCGGGCGCCGTCGTCGTTCTCGTCTTTTTCCTGCGGGAGCTTCATGATCAGGTAGACCGTGCCCAGGACAAACACGGCCACGATGCCCACGATCGCGAGCAGCGGTGCCGAGCGCCAGAACATGGCCGACAGCAGCAGGGCTATGGGCCCGCCGACCGCGGCCAGCCAGGCCAGCATGGTCAGGGGGTCGGTTCCGGCCAGGCTCGGCGGCTCCTCGGGAATGAACTCGCCGTCGTCCCCGTCCACGTCATACGCCCGTGGCCCCCGGGCCGCCTTGCCGTCGGCGGCGTCACGGGGTGTGGAGGCCGACTCCTGCCGTTCGGCGGCGGAAAGCTCGGTGGGAGCAGCTCCAGCAAGGCCGAGGGGATCGAAGTCCCGGAAGGTGGCGGGCCTGGCCGGGGGAGCAGGAGTTCCTTCGGGCGCCCCGGGGCGGTCGGCATTACCCGTAGCGCCAGTATCTGTACCGGCAGGGCCTGCCAGGGAGTCTGATTCAAGGCGGGCCACCAGGTCAAGCCAGACGGCGTCGTCGTGGTTGGCGCCCTGGTCCGCGGAGCCGGGATCAGGCCTGTTCATGGGAGGCCTCCTGGCCGGGCAGCCCAACTGAGGCATCCGCAGCGCCGGCCGTGGAAACCGCGCTGCGAATGAAGTCCACAGAACCCGCAAAGATTTGGTCGGCGTCGTTGTCCATGGTGGCCACGTGGTAGCTGTTTTCCAGCCGGACCAGCTCCAGGGGAGCGTGCGTGAGGCCGCGGCGCAGCGCCACGATGCTGGAGTCAGACACCACATGGTCAACCGTGGACCGATAAACCTGCACAGGAGCAGTGACCCTGGGCAGCATCCTGATGGTGTCCTTGAACATCTTGTTGACTTCGTGGGCGGCCGCCACCGGAGTGCGGGCATAGGCGCCCTCATCCATGCCTTTTTTAAGGATGTCGTTCGCGATGGCCGGTGTGCTTTTCATAACCAGTTTCAGGATTCCGGCGAGCGGAGCGCGCGGATCGTCAATCACCAGCCCCGGATTCACCAGGACCACCCCGGCCACCGGACGCGTGGCGGCGATGCGCAGCGCCAGCGCGCCTCCCATGCTGATGCCGGCCGCAAAGACGTGGTCGCACTCCGCGTCAAGTTCCAGGTAGGCCTCATCAAGTGCTCCATGCCATTGCTGCCACTTAGTCCGGGCGAGCTCCTGCCAACTGGTGCCGTGGCCCGGCAGCAGCGGCATGCGGACAGCGAAACCGGCGGCAGCGAAGGTATGGGCCCAGGTACGCAGGCCATGCGGGCTTCCCGTGAATCCGTGCGAGAGCACCACGCCGATTCGGGGCCCCTCACCAATGAAAGGACTGCTGTACGGGCTGTGGTCCGGACTGGAGGTCATGGGGTCTCCACTGAGGTGTTCTGGTGGGCGTGGGCATGGAAAAAGGCGCTGGATTTCGAAAAGATCTCCGGCGCATCCACGTCCAGCGTAGCCACATGGCCGCTGCTGGCAAGGCTGACTACCTCTTGAAGGTGCGTCCCCAGGCGGTCTCTCAGTACTGCCAGCGAGGTGGGCGGGACTACTGCGTCCGTCTGAGACTTGAACACCTGCACGGGAGCCGTGACGCGGGGCAGGCCCCGGGTGGCAGCCCCGAACAGTCTCTTCAGCTCGTGGACGGCGGACAGCGGAGTGCGCGAATAGTCGCCGTCTTCGGTGACAACCGCCGTGGGTTGCTCCTCCTGGATAGGGAGGGTGGTCTTCTGGAAATACTTCAGCACGCCTATGACGCGTACCCGGCGGTCATAGAAGCTCAGGCCGGGGTTCACCACCGAGACGCCCGCCACGGTGTGCCTGGAAGCAGTCAGCAGCGCGATGGCTCCGCCCATGGACAACCCTGCGACGAAGCAGGTATCGGTCCGCTCCGAAAGCTCCAGGTAGGCACCTTCGAAGCTGTGGTACCACTCGTTCCAGCGCGTCCGGGCAAGGTGGCGCCAGTCAGTCCCGTGCCCGGGCAGCAGGGGAACGGTTACCGCATACCCTTGCGAAGCGAGGTGTTCTGCCCACGGCAGCACACTCAGGGGGCTGCCGGTGAAACCGTGGCAGATTGCCACGCCAATCCGCGCGTTGGCTCCGTGGCCGGGATAGCTGAAAGCGGCAGGACGGGGCGGGGTGCTGCTTTCGCTCATGACTCCATCGTGTCACTGTTCCCGGCAAATCTCACTAGAGTAGGGTTGCATTGAACTGCTGGCCAGGCCCGACGCGGGGCCTGAGGGCTGCTTTCCGGAGGGGTTTCGCACGTGTTCTATTGGATGATGAAAAGGATCTTCCTGGGTCCGGTGCTGAAGCTGCTTTTCCGCCCGTGGGTGAAAGGCCTGGACAACATTCCGGCCGAGGGCGCGGCGATTATCGCTTCCAACCACCTCTCGTTTTCCGACTCGATTTTTATGCCCTTGATGGTCCGCCGGCCGGTGGTGTTCCTGGCCAAGTCCGAGTACTTTACCGGCACGGGAATCAAAGGCAGGTTGACGGCCCTGTTCTTCAGGCTTACCAACCAGTTGCCCATGGACCGGTCCGGCGGTGCGGCATCTGAGGCATCGCTGAGCGCCGGAATGGACGTCCTCACGCATGGCGGGCTGCTGGGCATCTACCCGGAGGGGACCCGCAGCCCCGATGCGCGCCTCTACCGCGGAAAGGTGGGCGTGGCCAGGCTCGCGCTCAAGGCCGGAGTCCCGGTGGTTCCCGTGGCAATGATCGGCACCGACAAAGTGCAGCCCATCGGCAAGCGCCTGCCGAACATCCGCAGGATCGGCATGATTTTTGGTGAGCCGCTAGACTTCAGCAGGTACCACGACCAGGCCGAGGACCGTTTGGTCCAGAGGCAGGTCACGGACGAAATCATGTTCGAGTTGATGCGGCTCTCCGGGCAGGAATACGTGGATGAGTATGCGGCCGTCGTCAAGCTCCGGCTCGCAGGCAAGCCCGTTGACCCTGCAGCGGCTGCGGAACCCCTTGCCACGCCCGTGCCTTCCGAGGGCATCCGTGGCGGCTCGGATGCCGATGCCGGTGCCCCCCGTGCCGGTGCCGGGGAACTGGTTCCCGACCCCGCAAAGCAGCAGGACGACGGCGGGGCTGCCGCCACTGCGTGAGCCATGTTGGCTCCCCGCCGGCAGCCTTCCGGATCCGCTGGCGGTTGGGTGGATGACTGTGACGCCGTCCCCGGGATGCGTGACGCCGTGGTGTTCCCCACGCCTGCGCGACCGTTAGTCTTAGAGGGTGACTGAGCTATCTGCAAAACCTGCCTTTTCGCTGTCCAGCACCGCCCAGAGCGGAGCGGCCAACTATCCCGGACTCGATGATTGGCGGGACCTGCCCATTTCCCAGCAGCCCAGCTGGCAGGACAGGGACGTATTCGATGCCTCGGTAAAGGAACTCTCCGTCCTTCCTCCGCTGGTCTTCGCCGGCGAGGTGGATGTCCTCCGCGAGCGGCTGGCTGCTGCTGCCCAGGGCAAGGCCTTCCTGCTGCAGGGCGGCGACTGTGCCGAAACCTTCGAAGCAGCCACGGCGGACAAGATCAGCGCCCGCGTCAAGACCATCCTCCAGATGGCGGTGGTCCTGACGTACGGCGCCGCAATGCCCGTTATCAAGATGGGCAGGATGGCCGGCCAGTTCGCCAAGCCCCGCTCGTCCAACGACGAAACCCGCGACGGCGTGACGCTTCCGGCGTACCGCGGCGATATCGTCAACGGCTACGACTTCACGCCTGAGTCCCGCGGCCACGACGCCGCTCGCATGCTCCGTGCCTACCACACGTCCGCCTCCACGCTGAACCTCATCCGCGCCTTCACCCAAGGCGGATTCGCGGACCTGCGCTCGGTGCACCAGTGGAACAAGGGCTTCACCGAGAACCCGGCCCACGCCCGCTACGAGTCCCTGGCACGGGACATCGACCGGGCCATTATGTTCATGGATTCCTGCGGTGCGGATTTTGAGGCACTCAAGCGCGTTGAGTTCTTCGCCAGCCACGAGGCCCTCCTCCTGGATTACGAGCGCGCCCTCACCCGGATCGACTCCCGCACCGGATTCCCGTACGACACCTCCGCACACTTCCTCTGGATTGGGGAGCGGACCCGCGAGCTGGACCACGCACACGTTGATTTCCTTTCCCGGGTGCGGAACCCGATCGGCGTCAAGCTCGGCCCGTCCACCACCGGCGACGACGCCCTCCGCCTGATCGACAAGCTGGACCCGGAGCGCGAGCCCGGCAGGCTGACGTTCATCACCCGCATGGGTGCTGGTAACATCCGCGAGAAGCTGCCCGCCGTCGTCGAAAAGGTCACCGCGTCAGGCGCCCAGGTCCTCTGGGTTACCGACCCCATGCATGGCAACACCGTGACGTCCCCGAATGGCTACAAGACCCGCAACTTTGACGACGTCATCGACGAAGTGCGCGGCTTTTTCGAGGTGCACCACGCCCTGGGGACTGTTCCCGGCGGCCTGCACGTGGAGATGACCGGCGACGACGTCGCGGAGTGCCTCGGCGGCGCTGATCCGATTGATCAGGACGCTTTCCTGGACCGCTACGAGTCGGTCTGCGATCCCCGGCTGAACCACATGCAGTCACTGGAAATGGCGTTCCTTGTGGCAGGGGCACTCGCCAAGCACTGAGCTGTGCCAAGCACTGATGTTCGGCTGGCACCTGCGGGTGCCTGGTGTGGGCGGGCCGGGCCCGCCTACACCACGGTCAGTGTGATGACGGACCCTTCAGGTACCTCGGTGTCCACAGGATCCTGGTTGCGGACTGTGCCGAAGAAGCCGCCCAGGATGTTGTTCACCTGCACACGGAAGCCGAGGGCCTCAAGGGCCCGCTTCGCCTCCGCTGCCTGCTTGCCAATGTAGCTGGGCACTTCCACCATCCTGGGCCCCTTCGAGATGGTCAGGGTCACCGTTCCGCCGCGGGTAAGGGTTCCGCTGGCCGGAGACTGGCTGACCACAGCGCCCTCGGGGATGTTCCTGTCGAAAACCTCTTCCCGCGCAACGTCAGCCTCCAGCCCGGCCGCTTCTATGGCGTCTCTTGCATCATGCTCATCCTGCCCCACCACGTTGGGCACCGGAATGGGCTCGGGGCCCTTCGAGACCACCAGGTTGACGGGCGTTCCACGGGGTGCTGGAGCGCCGGCGGCCGGATCCTGCGACATCACAACGCCAGCGGCTATAGCCTCATGAAACTGTTCCGTGACGGTTCCAAGCGCCATCCCGGCGGCGTTGAGTCCAGTCTTGGCTTCCTCCAGGGTGCCGCCGGTGAGCCCGGGCAGGGGGAAAAGTTGCGGTCCCTTTGAGACAAACACCGAGACAGGCTGGAATTTCCGGATCTCAGAGCCGGCCGGCGGTTCGGTGCCTACAACCAGCCCGTTGGGGACGTCGTCGTCGAAAACGTCCCTGGTTGTGGACCGGAAACCCGCTTGGCTCAGGAGTTCCTGGGCCTGTGCCACCGTCTTGTTTGCCACGGAAGGGATGGCTGCGGCGGAGCCGGGGCCCATACCGAAAAACCAGCCGGCACCTGTGGCCAGCAGTGCTGCGATGACCAGGACCACCACCCACAGGACTCCGCGGCGGCGCTGGCTGCCTTCGCGGAGGTTGCGTGCCGGAGTGGCTGCAGCGCGCGCCCGGGCCTTCTCATCTTCCTTGTCGGCTTTGCGCTGCGCCCGCTTGCTCAGTGGCGGCGGCGCCGCAGTCCACGGGGCGTCGTCGTCCTTATTCGGCGGGGTGAGGACGTGCCGTTGACCGGGCGCCGCGGGCGGCGCCTCCCGTCCGGGGCCCTGACCTGGGTGCGGCTGCAGCGGCCGGTATGGTGGCGCAGCCGGGCGCCCAAACGGCATAACGCTTGTTGGATTGTTTGTGCGGGATATTACTTCGGTGTGGTTTTGGTTTCCGGCGGTGTCCTGGCCGGCGGCATCCAACGCGGCGGGAGGCTGCAGGTCCAGTTCGCTATCGCTGAGGTTGGTCCTGATGTGGCGCAGTTCCTGGAGCAGCGCATTGCCGTCGATGGGGCGGTTTTCCGGATCGTTGGCCGTACACCACTGCACCAGTTCATCCACCTCCGCGGCCAGGCCCGGCACCAGGGCGGAAGGCGGGCCCACCGCGCCATTGACGTGCTGGTAGGCCACCTGGATCGGGACCTCGCCGGTGAACGGCTGCTGGCCGGTCAGCATCTCGTAAAGCATGATGCCCACCGAGTACACGTCGCTCCGGGCGTCAGCGGACTTACCGAGGACGAGTTCGGGGGAGATGTAGGCAACGGTGCCGAGGAGCGCTCCCGTGCTGGTGGAGGTGGTGACTGCGCGGGCCAGCCCGAAATCGCCAATCTTGATTCTGCCGTCATCGGCTATGAGGACGTTTTCGGGTTTAACGTCCCGGTGGATGAATCCCGCCGTGTGGGCGGCGCCCAGGCCTTCCACCACAGGATCGATCAGCGCCAAAGCAAGCCGGGGCGGAAGCGCACCCTTGTCCCTCATCACATCCCGCAGCGTATGGCCTTTGATGTACTCCATGACCAGATACGCGGTGTGGGCGTCAGTGCCCTGATCCAGCACTCCCACTACGTGGGGGTGGGACAGCCGGGCGGCAGCTTTGGCCTCCCGGCCCAGCCTGCCGAGGAAACTCTCATCGGCGGAGAGGTGGGGGTGCAGCACCTTCAGGGCCACGTCCCGCTCCAACCTCTGGTCCGTGGCCACGTAGACGGTGGACATGCCGCCGCGCGCCAGCCTGGACCTGACGGCGTACCGGTTGTCCACCAAGGTCCCTACCAGAGGGTCTGACACGTGTTCCTGCACCCTATGATCGTAATCCAGCAATGAAACGGGTCCGAACCGATACCGGTCCGGACCCGTGCCGCCTTCTCCCCGCCGCTTCCGATTTTGGGGAAGCGAGCGGTGCTAGCCGAAGTTCTTCTGGTGTGCCTTGATGGCCGCGACGTAGGCCTTGGTGTCGTCGTACATGCCGTATTTGCTCACCGAATACTGGCCCTGGTAGTAGCCGGCGATGGCTGTGTCACGGTCCTTGCTGGTGGCGAGGAGCTGGCGGATGATCGCCACCCCGGCCGTCGCATTGTCGTAGGGATCCAGGAGGTTCAGCTTCCGCCCCACCAGGTCCGATGCCCACTGGCCCGAGCTGGGGATGACCTGCATGGTCCCGATGGCGTTCGCGGGGGATACCGCGCGCTGGTCGAAGCCGGACTCCTGGTGGGCGAAGGCAAGGGCAAGTGAAGGCTCCACGCCCATGGCACGCGCGGTATCCGCCACAATGCCGCGCATCTGCTCACGGGAGGGGACAGGCGAAGCGTTCAGGAGCGCCTTGTTTTCGTTCGCTGAGCTCACCACGGCTGCCGGGTAGCTGAAGCCAAGGAAGGAACTTGGTACCAGCGGCGTAACAGAGGCCGCGGGCTGCGGGGCCTGCTGGCCGGCGCCGGGGATGGCCAGCTTGTTGCCCGGGTAGATCACGGTGCCCATGTTCATCCGGTTGGCGGAGAGGAGATCCGAAAGCTTGACGCCGTGGCGCGAAGCGATGCCGGAAAGAGTGTCACCGGCCTTGACCGTGTACGAGCCGGATGCCGGGGCAGTAGCGGATGAGTTCGCCAGGGCAGGGGCCGGTGCTGACGGAGCAGGAGCTGGAGCGGCAGGAGCTGGAGCGGCGGATCCGCCGCCCACTTTGACTTTCTGCCCCGGGTAGATGATGGAACGCATGTTGAGGTTGTTCCAGGCAAAGACGTCGGCCAGGCTCACCCTGTGCTTTGCGGCAATGGCGCCCAGGGTGTCGCCCGGCTTCACGGTGTAGCTGGCACCGCCGGCGGGAGCGGAAGGGGCGGCGGGAGCAACTGCCGGAGCGGGGGCTGCCGGCGCGGCGGCCGAACCTGACAATTTGATCTTCTGCCCGGGGTAAATGATGGTGTTTGCCTGCAGGTTGTTGAGTTTCAGGACTTCACCCGTGTTCAGCCCGAACCTGCCCGCAATGGCGCTGATGGTGTCGCCCCGGGCGATGGTGTACTCAGCCGGCGCCGTCGGCTGCGCCGGCTTGAAGGCGGTGGGGATCGCGGTGGAGACGGACGACGCCGGGATGACAGCTGCCGTTGCCTGGGCGGCCGCCTGTGCTTTCATGGCTGCGGCGAGGGTGGCCGGGACCGCGCGGGCAGGCTGTTCCGCGGCGGCAGGCTGGGCGAGGGCTAAGGATGACAATACGACCGCTGGCAACGCTGCCGTGGTGGCAGCGATCATAGGCAGGCTCGGCTTGGGGGACTGCTTGGGCGAGCGGGACATCGTCATGGAAAGAATCCTCTTCTCAACTGCGGGCGCGGGCGGGGATGCCGCTGTCATTCTGATACTACTGTTACTCAAGTTATTGCTGTTACAAATGTGATCCATGTGAATCTCTCACGAATTTGCAATTAGCACAAGAATTCCCGCATTACCTGCAAGCAGTGATTCGTGGAGTGTTCGCGTGTCAGAGCGCTGCCGTGAATTTCCCGACTAGGCGCGACGGTACGCACCATGGCAACCTTGATCCGTGAGTAACGTAGAAAACCTCGTGGGCGAATGGTTGCCCTTGCCCGACGTCGCCCGTTTATTGGATGTTTCCATCACCAGGGTCCACAGTTTGCTTGACGAACATGCTTTGGCGGCTTTGCGGGTGGGAGAGCGCAATATCCGTTCGGTTCCGGCTGAATTCATTCAGGACGGCCAAGTGGTGGAGAGCCTCAAAGGCACCATCGTTGTACTCGCTGACGCCGGCTATTCCGACGAGGACCTCATCGTTTGGCTTTTCACGCCTGACGAATCACTGCGCGGCCGTCCCATTGATGCCCTGCGGGAGGGCCGTAAAACAGAAATCAGGCGCAGGGCACAGACCCTGGCCTGGTAGCCGTCAGGCTTTAGCCGCTCGAATCAGGAGGCGCGGCTGACGGTTGCTTCAGCCAGCCTCCGCAGCGCGGTTTTTGGCAGTTCGTCCAGTGGAAGTGCCTCGAGGGCGTCGAATGCTGCCGCGCCGAATTCATTGATCAGGACTTCGGTGGCCTGCAAGGCTCCCGACTCCTCGATGATCCGACGGATTTCAAGAATGTCTTCATCGGCGAGGTCGGGGCTGCCAAGTCTGGCGTCGATAAAGGCAGATTCGGCTGCCGACGCCTGGTCCAGGGCCAGCGCCACCAAAACGGTCCGTTTGCCTTCACGCAGGTCGTCGCCGGCGGGCTTGCCCGTGGTGAGTGGATCGCCGAAGACGCCGAGTACATCGTCCCGAAGCTGGAAGGCCTCGCCCAGGGGCAAAGCGAACGCGGAGTAGCCGCGGAGCAGTTCGTTCGAGGCGCCCGCGAGTGCTCCACCGAGCGCGAGAGGGTGCTCGGTCGAATACTTGGCTGACTTGAACCTGATGATTGACTGGGCCCTGCTGACCGCGCCTGCGCGGTCCCGAACCGGGCCCGCAACTTCCTCCAGGATGTCCAGGTACTGGCCGGCCATGACCTCTGCCCGCATGAGGTTGAAGATCAGCCGGGCACGGCTGCCCGCTGCGGCGTGCTCGCCAATATCCGTGAACGCTTCCTCGCTGAACGAGAGGCAAAGGTCTCCGGTGAGGATGGCAGCGGCCTGCCCGAACCGCTCACTGTCCAGGGCCCAGCCGCGGGTCCCATGGAGTTCGCTGAAGCGGCGGTGGACACTGGGTCCGCCCCGCCTGGTGTCCGAACGGTCAATGATGTCGTCATGGATCAGTGCGGCGGCCTGGAACAATTCCAGCGCGGCTCCGGCCGTCACGACCTGCTGCGCCGACGGTTCGCCGCCGGCGCCCCGCCACCCCCAGTAGCACATCAGCGCCCGGAGGCGCTTTCCGCCGGTCACCAGGTTGGAGATGGAGCCCATAATTGGTTCGATGTCCGGTGAAATCGCGGACATAATGGACTGCCGGGACCTGAGAAAGTCAGTCAGTTCGCCGGCAACTGCGGCCACAAAGGCGGCCTGTTCATTCCTTAACTGCTCAGCTGCCGTCACTTGGCTGACTCAGCTGCCACGTTGGCGCCGATGGTAAACGTGACAACACCGGCCGCTTCCACGGCAGAGAGATTGACCGTCTCGTTGTCGCCCCGGACAAAGTCCTTCGAAGCTACGGCCCCCACGGACTCACCGGGAACTGCCTTGAACCCGCGGCCCTCCAGCTCTTTGGTGTAAAAGTCCAGGACGGCTGCAGTAGGCGCGGTGATGGTGGCCACGAGGGCGGCGGTCGCCGGTGTCGAGGCCTTGTCGAAGCTGCTGGACACCACGCTCGCGCCGGGCATGAGCGGCAGGAGCTGCTGGGGGAATCCTTCGACGACGGCACCCACTGTGGCGGACGTGTTGGGCGAGGCGGAGGGGCTGGCCGAGGCTGTCACAGTGGACTGGGACGTTTGCACTACCGATGCGGAGGCGGAGGGTTCCGGTGTTCTTGGGGGCGTTGGGCTGCAGGCAGCGAGGGCCAACGCCGCCCCGACAGCAAAAGCGGCCAGGGTTGCTGGCCTAAGGTTTCCAATGACCGTCACAGGGACTTTCCTCCTGGTGTAGATGCCGGATTCAGCCTCCAGTTTAGTCAGTACAAAGCGATAGGATTGCAGCCGTGGGACCTGTGGGGACGAACGAACCGGCCGGAGCAGGCCTCCAACGCCGCAGGCCCAACTGCATCATGCACGTGGACATAGACGCCTTTTTCGTCTCCGTGGAACTGCGCACACGGCCCGAATTGAAGGGTAAGCCGGTCATTGTTGGTTACCCGGCGGAGCGTTCGGTTGTCCTGTCCGCCTCTTACGAAGCCAGGGCATTCGGCGTCAAGTCGGCCATGCCAATGGCAGTAGCAATGCGCATGTGCCCCCAGGCAGTAATCATCGAGCCCCGGCACAAGGTGTACTACGAAGTTTCCGCCGAGCTGATGGCAATCTTCGGATCCGTCACGGAACTCGTGGAACCGCTCAGCGTAGACGAAGCGTTCCTGGATGTTGGTGGCGCCATACGCCGGCTGGGTCCGCCGCGTACCATCGGTGAGCTGATCCGAAGCAGGGTGGCGGCTGACTTGGGAATCACAGCCTCGGTGGGGATTGCCGAAACCAAGTTTGTGGCGAAAATCGCCTCCACCCGCTGCAAACCTGACGGCCTGCTCCTGATCGGGCCGGACGAAACTGTTCCCTATCTCCACAGCCTGCCGGTCGGAGCGCTGTGGGGCGTGGGCGTGAAAACCACCGACGTCCTGGCTAGGATGGGCATCAAAACCGTAGCGGACCTGGCGGCCACGCCGGTGTCCTCCCTCAAAAAGATGCTTGGCGCCACCGGAATCCACGTACACCAACTCGCGTGGGGGATAGACCCGCGCCCCGTCACGCCCGTCCGTCTCGAGAAGAGCATCGGGGCCGAGGAGACCTTCGCCGAGGACACCGCCGACGACGCCCTCCTTCACCGTGAGCTGCTGCGGCTTTCACACCGTACGGCAGAACGGCTGCGAAGTTCGGGCATGGTGGCCCGAACCGTTGCCTTGAAGCTGCGCTTCGCAGACTTTTCCACCATCACGCGCAGCCGGACGGTTCAGACGCCCGTAGACAGTGCGCAACTCATCTACGGAGTGGCGCTTCAGCTCCTTGACTCCGTGGCCAGGACAATGACGGTCCGGCTTGTAGGAGTGCGGGCCGAACAGCTCGAAGAAGCAGCGCGGACGTCGCTCCAGCTGAGTATAGACCGCAGGGATGACAACTGGCGGGCCGCGGAGCAGGCCGTGGACCGGGTGGCCCGCAAATTCGGTGGTAAATCGGTTCTTCCCGCCCGCCTACTGGAGCCGGGCAGCGGGTCCGGATGAACCGGGCGGACAAGCGGCCGGAGGGCGCCGGGAAAGTCATTGCCGTCTTTCAGAACGGCCCTGAACAAACTATCCTTATAGATACGAAGTTTTTGAGTGACTGGACACACTACCAGGCTCTCTTGGACATGCTTCCGCTCCGGCGCCGGCATGCCAGGTTGACGTTTTCGCCATAGCCGGCGGGGCGGGAACCTCTAAGGCATGCCGGACGTTATCCGAGCAGAAGTAATGGCTGGGATCAGCCCGGATGTTGGCCTACAAAAGGAGGTCGTGATGCCGCTGTCGGAGCACGAACAGAAGCTGCTTGAGCAGCTGGAGAAGCAGCTTCACGAGGATGACCCAAAGTTCGCGAATTCCATGGGGTCGGACCCCGGGCGCTC
>NZ_JBNHFF010000037.1:0-20146 GCF_059089965.1 Arthrobacter sp. SPT-J7 | reverse complement strand
GGCGTGACCCCCGGCCCGCAGCTTGTTGAACAGAACCCGGAGCTGTTTTGGGGCGTGGTCAACTCCATGTACATCGGCAACATCCTGCTGCTGATCATGAGTCTTCCGCTGGTGGGACTTTTCGTGCGCATCCTGCGCGTGCGTGCCGCCATCCTGGCGCCCATCACCGCACTCATCACCCTCCTGGGCGCCTACACCATCAACAACAGCATGTTCGACGTCACGCTGGTGGTGGTTTTCGGCATCGTTGGTTACCTGATGAAGAAGTTCGGCTTCGAACCGGGCCCCCTGGTGCTGGCCTTCGTGCTCGGCGAACTGCTGGAGAGCTCCATGCGCCGCTCCCTGCTGGTCTTCGGCGGCGATCCCCTTGGGTTCTTTGGCCGTCCCATCTCTGCCACGCTGCTGGTGGTCTTTGTTCTGGTAGCCGTACTTCCGGCCATCCGTACCGCGATCGCCAAGCGCAAGCGCAGTTCAACTGCCTCAACATCAGCCGTCAAGCCGGACATCAAGGAGAAGGTATGAGCATCATCGTCGGATTCGTCCCAACGCCCGCAGGACAGGCCGCACTCGCAGCGGGCATCGCCGAAGCGAAGCTCCGTAACGAGGACCTGGTGATCGTCAACTCGGCCCGGCAGGGTGCCCTGGTGGACAAATCTGTGGCCACGGAGGACGTTTTGGCGCAAGCCGCGAAGCGTGCTGCCGACGTCGGAGTAACGGCAACAGTCATCCAGCCGCCTTACCAGCACGATCTGGCCGATGAGTTCCTCGATGTCGCCAGGGAGGTTGATGCCTCGCTCATCGTGATTGGCCTGCGGCACCGCACCCAGGTAGGGAAGTTCATCCTGGGCAGCCATGCCCAGCAGATCCTGATGCAGGCGGACCGCCCGGTCCTGGCCGTTAAGGCCGACGGCGGGCACTTCTGACGCGGGTGAAGGGAAGCATCATGACGCCGGTCCTATGACTGCCTGCGGACGTGTTCCGCCAGGGCAGCAAGGACCGGCAGCTGGCCCTTGACCAGCTTGAGTCTCGCTTCCTCCTCGGGAAACCAACGGGCGTCGTCGATTTCCGGGTAGTGCTGGATCCTTCCCGAACCCTTGGGCCACTCCAGTGGGAAAGTGTTGCTGACAATCTGCTCCGGCCGGAAGTCCTGCTCTGCCGTGAAAACCGTGATGATCTTGCCGGACGGCTGCCGGAACTGCCCGAGCTGCTGGTAGTCGGCAGCCGGGGCAGGCAAGCCCATCTCCTCGGCGAACTCCCGCAGGGCTGCCGCCAGCGGATCTTCGTCGCCGGTGTATTCACCCTTCGGAATGGACCAGGCATGCGCGTCCTTGCGTGCCCAGAACGGGCCGCCCATGTGGGCTATCCAGACCTCAAGGCCGCCTGGATTTGCCCGCCTGTACAGCAGTATTCCTGCGCTTAGAACCGGCATCTGTCCTCCACCTGCTGGGCTTTCCACAACGAACGGTAACTGCCGTCCAACGTTAACCTGCAGTTCACGGCGCTGCTTTAGGTTATTCCTTCAGGCACTTTGCTCGAAGGGACCCGCCATGGCCAACATTTCTGAGGTTTTGGGACGGCTGACGCCGGAAGAACTTGACGAGCTTCGCATTCTCGGCCCGCAGGGCCACCTGCCGCGGCACATGGTTGACGCCCTGGACCGCGCGGCGGGCGGACCGGGCTCCGGCCGTGGCTATTACGTGCCCACAGGCAACGTCAGCGCCACCGGCGGCCCGCTCCTGGTGCTGCGCAGTGATGTCTCCGGCTGGCTCTTCAATTCCCACAAGGACGACCCCGATTCCTTGTCGCAGCAAGGGTAGAGGACCTGTCCTATGCTGGGCCCGTCGGCTGACTGACGTGGCCAGAACAGCAGGCTCTATCCAATCAGCAGACTCAGTGCCTCCGTCAAGTGCTCCACTTCCCGGACCGAAAATCCGGCCGGTACCGGCCCCGGGCCAGTATGGCTCGCCGGAACCACGGCGTGGGTGAATCCCAGCCGATGCGCCTCTTGGATGCGCTGGTTTATGCCGGGGACAGGGCGGACTTCGCCGGCCAGGCCCACCTCACCGAAGGCAACCAGCCGGATGGGCAACGGCTTGCGGGCTTTTGCCGAGGCCACTGCAAGGGCAACAGCGAGGTCCGTGGCGGGTTCGCTTAGCTTCACTCCGCCCACCGTGGCGACGTAGGAATCATCCTTGTGCAGCAAGGTACCGGCCCGTTGCTGCAGCACGGCCAGCAGCATGGAGACCCGGGAACTGTCGAGGCCGCTGGTTGCCCGCCGCGGCTGGGAATTGGGACTCTCGGCGAGCAGTGACTGCACTTCCGCCAGCAGCGGGCGCCGTCCTTCCATGGTTACCGTGATGCATGTGCCCGAAACAGGATCCTTGGTGCGGCTGACAAAGAGACCACTGGGATCGGCGAGCCCTTCGATGCCGTTTTCGTTCAGGTCGAAGCAGCCCACGTCGTCGGTGGGCCCGTAGCGGTTCTTGACGGCGCGTAGCAGACGGAGCCGGGAATGCCGCTCACCCTCAAACTGGCACACCACGTCCACCAGGTGCTCCAGCAGCCGCGGCCCGGCGATGGAGCCGTCCTTGGTCACGTGCCCCACCAGCAGCGTGGTCATGTTCCGCCGCTTGGCCGCGGCAATGATGGACGCCGCCACTTCCCGGACCTGCGAAACGCCGCCGGCGCTGCCGTCAACGTCAGCGCTGCTGAGGGTCTGTACCGAGTCCACGATCAGCAGCCGTGGCTCGATTTTTTCCACCTGCCCCAGGGCCTGGCCCAAATCCGTTTCCGCGGAGAGGTACAGCGATTCCGCGACGGCGTCGATCCTCTCGGCACGCAGCTTTACCTGCGCTGCGGACTCCTCGCCGGTCACGTACAACACGTCCTGCGCCGTCCGGGCAAACTTCGCCGCCACGTCAAGCAGCAGCGTGGACTTGCCCACGCCGGGTTCGCCGGCGAGCAGGATGACGGCACCCGGGACCAGCCCGCCGCCCAGCACCCGGTCCAGTTCGTCAACGCCTGTTGGCAGGTACGCCGCCGTGGTGGCGTCCACCTCGGCGATCCGGCGCGCCGGCTCCAAAACGGTAGTAGCCGCAGTCGTACGCGCTACCGCAGTGCCGGTTTCCTCCACGGTGCCCCACGCCTGGCACTCGCCGCACCGGCCCACCCACTTGACGGTGGTCCAGCCGCATTCGGCGCACTTGTATGCGGGCGCCTTGGATGCCCGCGAAGTCTTTGTAGCCATGCTTTCCACCCTAGCGGGGGGCACTGACATTCCCCGCCCGGCACCAGCCCTGGCGCGCTCCTGCGGGTGGAAAGCACTTGCCGGTGATCCCGGTCATCTGGCCACTTGCCGCAGCCGGTCTGCTCAAGGCGTTCCTGAGCATAACGAGCCAGTTCGGCCGGCTGGATCCTGCATTGCAGACAAACGTGATCCTGGCAGCCACTGCGGATGCCCACTTCTACTTCCTTCCGATCGTCCTGGCAGTCACCGCCGCTAAGCGTTGCAACTAGAGCGCGGGCAACACATCCCGGGCTTCACGCGCGTCCATCCCCGTGGCCTCCAGCAGGTCCACCATCAGCGGGCGGTACAACATCACCACGGTTTCGCCTTCCAGCCGCTGCACCTCCAGCAGCTTCGGATGCAGCCGCAGGGCGATCTCGCTCAGGTCCCGGCGGGCCGTACGCAGATGGGCGCGGCGGACGCCGTCGTGCGTTTCCGCCAGGCCCAGCGAAAGCTCATCAATCGCGGCAGCGGTCTCCTGCAGCACCTCCGCAATGTTTTCCGTCGCCTCATCGGAAAGGGCCGCGTGATTGATGGCGCTGGTCAGCCGGCGCGCGAAAACCCTGCTGTTCCTTAGCGCCAGGTCAATGAAGTCCAGCGACTGTTTCAGCTGGTCGAGCTCTTCCCGGTGCCGCCTGTAGGCGGGCGCGAGGGTGGCCACCTCCCCGGACGCGCGGAGGGACTGGCGCATGCCGTCCACCAGCGGCTGGCAGTTCCGCCCCCGGATGAGGGCGTGCCAGGCCTGGGTGGAGTCGCTGTTGACGAGGGCGTCACCGCACTCGCGCAGCACCTCGGCCAGTTCATGCAGCAGCTTCTGGACATCCTTGCGCGGTTCCCGGCGCGGATCCTTAGGGATAAGGATGGTCACCAGCAATGCGCAGAGGCCGCCCACCACCGCGTCGATGCTCCGCGTGAAGGGCCCCCCAGCCGGCGCAGGCAGCAGTACAACCAGCAGCGACTGCAGTCCCAGCTGGGTGGTGAAGATGGTGCCGCTGTCCAGGAAGCGGGCCAGCAGGATGGAGAACAGAAGGACGACGGCGGCCTGCCAGATTCCGCCGCCCAGCCAGTGGAGGAGCAGATCACCCACCGCAATGCCGATGGTGCAGCCGAGGCCCACCTCCACTACCCGCCGCAGCCGCGGTTCCCGGGAAAAACCCAGGGCGATCAGGGATGAGGTGGCGGCGAACAACGGCCCTGAGTGCCCCAGCACGTACTCGGCGAAGGCGTAGGCGCCCACCGCACAGACGGTCATTTGAATCGCGGGAACCAGCGAGTTCCGGCTGCGGATCAGCCCCGTGCGGATACGGCCATGCAGGAAGCGCCTGCCTGCTGAGAGTCCTGCTGCGGGAGCCATGCCGTCCAGTCTATTTGTTGCCCGGGCCGTACATTTGCCTGCCGGTCCACTA
The DNA here is from genome assembly GCF_059089965.1 of Arthrobacter sp. SPT-J7. Lineage (NCBI taxonomy): Bacteria > Bacillati > Actinomycetota > Actinomycetes > Micrococcales > Micrococcaceae > Arthrobacter > Arthrobacter sp. SPT-J7. The sequence goes on along the minus strand of NZ_JBNHFF010000037.1, from coordinate 15,454 downwards.
CGGCCGGAGATGTGATCTGCGCAATGGGAACCCGGCACTTGTAAGCCAAAATCCCGCCGTCGTTAATGTTCCGTTCACTTTGGGCAGCCCATCCCTTTACCTGCGCACCCTAACTTCGATGAAGGTACAAAACGTACGCATCGCGCTGCAGGGTTCTCCGTCCCTGTCCGCACTGAATAACCCTGGAAGGGGTACACCTAGTGAAGGCACTCCGCTTCGGCCGCCACGCGGCTATCGCTGTTATCGCAGCCGGCGCTCTCGCGCTCACCGCCTGCGGTTCAGACAACGCCACGGGCACCGCGCCCGCCGGCACCCAGACGTCCGGCACCAAGGCCACTGGCACGCTCACCGGCATCGGCGCATCCTCCACCGGCGCAGCCATGGACGCCTGGAAGGCCGGCTTCGCTTCCGCCAACCAGGGCGCCACCGTGCAGTACTCCCCGGACGGCTCAGGGGCAGGCCGCAAGGCCATCATCGACGGCTCGGCCCAGTTCGCCGGCTCCGACGCCTACCTCAAGGACGAAGAGCTCGAGTCCTCCAAAGCCGTCTGCGGCCCCGACGGTGCCATCAACATCCCCGTCTACATCTCCCCGATCGCCGTTGCGTTCAACCTCCCCGGCATCACCGAGCTGAAGCTCGACGCCGCCACGGTCGCCAAGATCTTCCGCGGTGAAATCGCCAACTGGAACGATCCCGCCATCGCCGCCCTGAACGAAGGCGTGGACCTGCCCGACCTCAAGGTCACTCCAGTGAACCGCTCGGACGATTCCGGCACCACCACCAACTTCACCGATTACCTGGCCTCCGCAGCGCCCGAGGCCTGGACGGACAAGTCCTCCGGCATCTGGCCTGCAACCCTGCAGGGCGAGAACGCCAAGGGCACCTCCGGCGTGGTTAAGACCGTCACCGACACCCCGGGCGCCGTGACCTACGCTGACGACTCCGCTGTGGGCGGCACCCTCGGCACCGCCTCCATCAAGGTAGGCGAGGAGTTCGTCAAGATCTCCGCCGAAGCTGCGGCCAAGGCCGTGGAAGCAGGCACGCCGGTCGAAGGCCGCTCGGCCAACGATGTTGCCATCAAGCTGGACCGCAAGACCACCGCCTCCGGTGCTTACCCCATCGTGCTCGTCTCCTACCACGTGGTCTGCAGCGCCTACGACAATCAGGAAACCGTTGACCTGGTCAAGGCCTTCGAGAACTACGTAGTCTCGGAGGAGGGCCAGCAGGCCGCCGCGGATTCCGCAAAGTCCGCCCCGCTCTCCCCGGCCCTGGTCGAGAAGGCCACCGCGGCCGTTGAGTCCATCAAGGTCAAGTCCTAGTTACCGCACCGAATCCGGGTTCCCCGCCTGCCGAGAGGCAGTGCGGGGAACTTCGGGTTGAAAGCCACCTTTTCCCGTCTTCAGTTACCGATCGAAGGGCCGTCGAATGACCGCCACCCCCCTGACCAGCACCCAGGGCGCCGGCCGCGCCGGGGACAAAATCTTCTCGGGTGCCGCGCTGGCCGCCGGCTGCCTCATTCTTGCCGTCCTCTTCGGCGTCGCACTCTTCCTGGTGGTCCAGGCCATCCCGGCGCTGACCGCACCGGCGGCCGACATCCAGGGCGGTGAAGGCTTCTTCGCCTACATCTGGCCGATCGTCGTCGGCACGCTCATCGCCGCGGTCATCGCACTGGTCATCGCCACGCCCGTCGCCATCGGCGTCGCACTGTTCATTTCGCACTTCGCCCCGCGCGGCCTCGCGTCCGGCCTGGGGTACGTTGTGGACCTGCTCGCAGCCATCCCGTCAGTTATTTACGGCGCCTGGGGTGCAGCGTTCCTGGCCAAGGAAATCTCCCCGGCCTACAACTGGCTCGCCGCAAACATGGGCTGGCTGCCCATCTTCCAGGGCCCGGCCTCGGCCACCGGCAAGACCATCCTCACAGCCGGCATCGTCCTCTCCGTCATGGTGCTGCCCATCATCACCTCACTGTCCCGCGAGATTTTCCTCCAGACCCCCAAACTGCACGAGGAAGCCGCCCTCGCCCTGGGTGCAACCCGCTGGGAAATGATCAAGATGTCGGTCCTGCCCTTCGCGCGGCCGGGCATCATCAGCGCCGTCATGCTGGGGCTGGGCCGGGCGCTCGGCGAGACCATGGCCGTAGCGTTGGTGCTGTCCTCCGGCGCCCTGACCGCAAGCCTCATCCAGTCCGGCAACCAGACCATCGCGGCCGAGATCGCCCTGAACTTCCCCGAGGCCAGCGGACTCAAGGTCAGCACGCTGATCGCCGCCGGCCTGGTTCTGTTCGTCATCACCCTGGCCGTGAACATGATCGCGCGCTGGATCATCACCCGGCACAAAGAATTCTCGGGAGCCAACTAAATGACCTCCACGCTTACTCCCGTCCGCAGCAAGCGCTCGGCGCTGACCAAGGGCCAGCTGCCCAAGTACGCCCCCTACGTGGTCCTTGCCGCCGCGCTGATTGCCGGCGCCGCGATCCTGGCCCTGATCGGATTCAATCCGTTCGGCTGGGGCATCGTTTCCGCGATCCTGTTCGCCGTGGGACTGGTGTCCTGGAGCGCGGCCGTGGAGGGTTCCCGCAAGGCGAAGGACAAGCTCGCCACCTGCCTGGTGGTTGGATCCTTCCTGGTGGCCCTGCTCCCGCTCTTCTCGGTGATCTGGACCGTGTTGGTGAACGGGGTGCCCGGACTTATCAATCCGGGATTCCTCACCAACTCCATGAACGGCGTCACCGGCGTTTACGACAACCGGGCCGTGGAAGAAGGCGCACCCGTCCTTGGCGGCATCTACCACGCCCTCCTGGGCACTGTGCAGATCACACTGCTGGCCACCGTCATCTCGGTCCCGGTGGGCCTGCTGACCGCCATCTACCTGGTGGAGTACGGCAACGACGGGCGGCTCGCGCGCGCCATCACGTTCTTCGTCGACGTGATGACCGGCATCCCGTCCATCGTGGCCGGCCTCTTCGCCGCAGCCTTTTTCTTCGCCGTGGTGGGCCCCGGCACCAAAACCGGTGCCGTGGCCGCCGTCGCGCTGTCCGTGCTCATGATCCCCGTGGTGGTCCGGTCCAGCGAGGAAATGCTGAAGATCGTTCCCAACGAACTGCGCGAAGCCGCGTACGCCCTGGGCGTGCGCAAGTGGCGGACCATCGTCAAGGTGGTTATCCCGACGGCGATCTCCGGCATCGCGTCCGGCGTCACCCTGGCGATCGCCCGGGTCATCGGTGAAACTGCGCCCATCCTGGTCACGGCGGGCTTCGCCACCAGCATCAACTCCAACGTGTTCAGCGGCTGGATGGCCTCGCTGCCCACGTTCATCTACACCCAGATCCTGAACCCGACGTCACCGGCCAACCCGGACCCGTCCTCGCAGCGGGCCTGGGGTGCCGCCCTGGTGCTGATCATCCTGGTGATGATCCTGAACCTGGGCGCCCGGCTGATCGCCAGGATTTTCGCTCCCAAGACGGGCCGCTGACCGCCGTTCCGGTCGTAGCCCCTTCCGCGCCCTGACGGCCGGACCCTAAACTTCAATTCATACCCAGTCAGTGAAGGAACACCATGTCTAAGCGCATCGACGTCAAGGACCTGAACGTGTACTACGGCGATTTCCTTGCCGTGGAGGACGTCACCATCAACATCGAGGCCAAGTCCGTCACCGCGTTCATTGGTCCGTCCGGTTGCGGAAAATCCACTTTCCTGCGGACCCTGAACCGCATGCACGAGGTGCTTCCCGGCGCCCGCGTGGAAGGCGAAGTCCTGCTCGACGGCGACAACCTGTACGGCCCTGGCGTGGACCCCGTCACCGTCCGCTCGCAGATCGGCATGGTCTTCCAGCGTCCCAACCCGTTCCCCACGATGTCCATCCGGGACAACGTGCTGGCCGGCGTGAAGCTGAACAACAAAAAGATATCCAAGGGCGAAGCGGACGTCCTGGTGGAACGCTCATTGAAGGGCGCCAACCTGTGGAACGAGGTCAAGGACCGCCTGGAAAAGCCCGGTTCGGGTCTCTCCGGCGGCCAGCAGCAGCGTCTCTGCATCGCACGGGCCATCGCCGTGGAGCCCCAGGTGATCCTGATGGACGAGCCTTGCTCTGCGCTGGACCCCATCTCCACGCTCGCCATTGAGGACCTCATCAACGAGCTCAAGGACCAGTACACCGTGGTGATCGTGACCCACAACATGCAGCAGGCGGCCCGTGTCTCGGACCGGACGGCCTTCTTCAACATCGCGGGCACCGGCAAGCCGGGCAAGTTGATCGAGATCGGTGACACGCACACCATCTTCAGCAACCCCAGCCAGAAGGCCACCGAGGACTACGTCTCCGGCCGCTTCGGATAAAGACCGGCTGAACAGGCATTGGCTGCGCAGGTGCGGCTATTCCGGCACTTCCAGCTGGAAGCCGCACCGGCAGCGCAGCACCCTGGTGGGCAGTGAGACTGCGCTGAGGCCACCGCTGCCGTTGCTGCTGCGGTAGCAAAGGCGCTCGATTTCAAACTCTGCTTCCTCCATGGGGAAGCCGCAGTGGATGTACTCATCACCGAACATGATCACCTTGGCCATCCAGCGCACCTGCTGCAGCGCCGCGGCCACGTCCGAGGCGTAGGCAAGGTGTTCATGGAACCGGCGGCAGTCATTGCACGTGTAGGAAACCGTGACCAGGTCGCCGTTGGCCGCCCCCATGGCCGTGATGGCGTGGATGGTCAGGTGGTGTTCCGTTCCACAGATTTCGCATTCCATATGCCGTGGCTGGGGCAGGGAGTGCCGGGGATTCGAGTTAGCCACGTTGCTGCTCTTTTCCACGTAATGTGCATCCGGGCCGCCGATAGGCTGCAGCGGCGTTTGTCCACGGCCCTGCACCCGGCGGCGGATGTCAGCCCCGGCAGCAGCGCTTGGGGCCGTACTTCCGAATCTACGTCACATGGATGTGCCTGTACAGGGCAGCAGGGACCATCGGGTTCACGAGGACGCGCTCACCCGGATACGCTTACCGGGGCAGCGGCGAAAGAGCCAGCGCCAACACAAAGGCGAGGGCTGCCGTGGCCGCCGGTGTCAGTATCCAGAGCGCCACGATGCGGATAACCAGCTTCCGGTTGGTCACCGAAAAATGCTGGTTCTCACCGGCGCCCAGCACGGCAGAGGTGACCGTATGCGTGGTGGAAAGCGGCCACTGCAGGCCGATGGCGCCCACGAACAGCATGACCGCGCTGAAAATCTGTGCCACCGAGCCGCGCAGCGGATCAATCTTGGTGATCTTGTATCCGATGGTGTGGGAGATCCGCCAGCCGCCAAAGAGCGTGCCGGCGGTGATCATCACCGCCGAAAGCAGGGCCACCCACACCGGGATGCTGCCGCCGTCGGAATATCCCGATGCCAGCAGGGCCAGGAGCAGCACCGCGCTGATCCGCTGCCCGTCCTGGAGGCCATGTCCGAACGCCACCGCGCCGGCGGCTATGGACTGGCTGCGGCGGAACCGCTGGTTCACTACGTTGGGCTGTGTATAGCGCGCAGCCCAGGTAGCCGGATAAACCAAGAGGAAGGTGCCGCTGTAGGCAACCAGCGGCGACAGCACCAGCGGCAGGACAACCTGGAACAGCAATGAGTGGTCCACCCCGCCCACGCCCGCCCCGCCGACTGCGAGGCTGGCGAGCCCGGCACCGGCAAGGCCTCCCACCAAAGCGTGCGTGGAAGAAGCGGGAATGCCGCGCCACCACAGGAGGATTCCCCAGGCAATGGCGCTTCCCAGGCCTGCGAGCAGGATGCTGAGGCCGTCCGTGCCGGCGGGAAGGTGGATCCAGGTTTGGCTGACGGCGACAGCCAAACCTGCGCTCAGCAGGGCGCCGAGGAAGTTGAAGAAGGCTGCCAGCAGCACGGCCACACTGGGCGTCAGGGCCCGGGTGCGGACGGCGAGGGCCACCGAGGTGGAAACATCGCGGAAGCCGTTCACGAAGGCAAACACGGCCGCCAGGAGGACCACCACACCGAAGATGACTGCTGTCACTTCAGGATTCCTTGACGATGATGCTGCCTACCTGGGTGGCGATGCGCCGCATGTCCTTGGTGACGTCCACCAGCTGGTTGGCAACATCACGGTTGCGTGAATACTGGGCCCATTTCATGTCCCTGATCATGTCCGCTACCCACACCCGGTGCGTCCGTTCAGCCCGTTTGGCCAGCCGCAGGATTTCGATCCAGTAATCCTCGAGGTCATCGAGGTTGTCAAGCCGGCGCATGGCGTCCACTGTGAGCTCGGCCTGCCGGCTGATGATCTCCAGCTGGTCCGCAGCCCGTTTGGGCAGCCTGTCCAGGCGGTAGAGCGCCACCAGTTCTGCCGCGGCATCCAGCTTCTCCATGGCCTCGTTGAGGTAGCGGGACAGGGCGTACATGTCTTCGCGGGGGAGCGGGTTCACGAAGCTGGTGCGCATGTGGGTCAGGAGGGCGAAGTGCAGCTCACCGGATTTGGCCTCGTGGTTGTGCATGTCCTCCACGAGCTTGCCGTGGTCAGCGGCGGGGACGCCAAGGATCTCGGCCAGGGTGGCGCTGGCCAGCACGATTTGCTGCGCCATCTGCGATAAGAGGTTCAGCCCGGCGGGCTCCTGGGGAAAAAGGCGCAGCTTCACGTAGTTACCGTCTCCGGGATAAGTACAGGGTGGGAGTTGCCTGCCGTGTGACTTGACCCCGGCCCGCAACTGACGCTAACTCTACCGGCCCGTAACTGCACCCCTGAAATGGGAAAACAGAAAAGCGGCAACGGCAATTGGGCAGAAAAAATGGTGCCGAACCGGATACGCCTCTCGGCGGTAGGCCGCTCTAGGCGGCTGAATGTTGAAGCCCGGGGGTTTCGCGGCTCGGCACCAGTTTCAGTGTTCTACGTTGGTTGGCCCAAGTCAACATTGACAGATCCGGGGTCTTGGGTCAGTCGAGCTCGCCCAGGCGCCACGCATTGGCCGCGTGCTCAAGGTCCTCCGCGGTTTTTACCAACTGCTGGGAATTTCGGGTGAGTTTGCTGGCGTGCGCCTCGTTGCCGTGCTCGGCGCCGTCGGCGAGTGTGGCCTGGCCAAGCGCCACCACCCGGCAGAACGCAGCGGAACGCTCCAGCGCGACGTCGAACTCGCCGTCGAACGCGCCCGAAAGAATGGCGTCCGCCATCGCTTTCATCTCGTCCGCGCCGGGAGGCTCAGCGGCCCCAGCCACCACGTTGGAGACCTGTGCAGTGTCCTTTCCGGCGCGGAAGTACACCGAAATGCGCTCCGGGTCCTGGACGGTTGCTGCACGCAGGGCGTACAACCGCCACAGCGCGCCGGGAAGTGAACGGGCGGGGCTCTCAGCCCACATCTCCGCGATGGCCTCCAGGCCCTGCTCGTCCGCAAGCTTGACCAGGCGGTCGGTCACCACCGGGTCATCGCTGTCCCGGCCATGGCGGACCAGGGCCTGGGCGGCGAGGTGGGCGGCTTCGGATACGCGGGCGGGATCGGCTCCACCCGCGAAGGGCTCGAAGTCCACGGGCGCGAAAGGCTTCGGTTTGTGGTGCCGGTTGGCGCCGCCGTAATGACTGGAACCTGTTTGCTCGCTCATGCCCCCCACGCTACTCCTGTGCCCTGCGGGAAATCGAGCATCCGGACATTGCCCGCCGGGCATCACAACAGGCCCGACGGCTGGACCCGGCCTGCGTGCGAATGGTGGCGCGGCCATGGGTTAGAGTATTAACGTCCAGAAATGGACTGGGCCGGGTGGGCCGGTACAGTGTGCCGAAACAGCCCGGCAGGGGCCTTTAGCTCAGTTGGTAGAGCATCGGACTTTTAATCCGTGGGTCGTGGGTTCGAGCCCCACAGGGCCCACTCTTTTAGCGAAGAGCGGGACATCCCCCGGCAGCCTCCCCGAGGCCGCCGGGGGATTTCTTGTTGGCGGCAACCGGCACAATGGGGACATGACAAAAAGCAGCACCGGGCGGCTGCCGCGCCTTGAGGACGTGGCCGAACTTGCTGGCGTCTCACACCAGACCGTTTCCAGGGTGGTCAACGGCCACCCCAATGTCAGCAAGGCAACCCGTGAAAAGGTTGAGGCCGCCATCGCGGAACTGGGCTACCGCCGCAACACTGCGGCGCGGAGCCTGGTGACCCGGCGCTCGCAGACCATCGGTGTGCTGGGCAGCGAGCTGTCCCAGTACGGTCCGGCCAACACCATGCTGGGGGTGGAGCAGGCTGCGCGGGATGCCGGCTACTTTGTCAGCATCGCCGCGCTGCGCTCCGTCAGCAGGGACGCCATCCTCGATGCGCTGCGGCACTTTCTGGACCAGGCGGTGGACGGTATCGCCGTGCTGGTGCCGCATACCGAAACCCTGCGGATCCTTGAGGAGTTCAACCCTGGCGTGCCCGTGGTTGCTGTCGGTTCGCTGGGCAACGAGGCCGTCAGCGGGGCGATGGTGGACCAGAAACGCGGGGCGGAGATAGCCGTCGGGCATCTCATCGAGCTGGGGCACAGCAGGATCGGCCACGTTGCGGGGCCGGCCGACTGGATCGACGGCGCTTTGCGCACCGAGGGCTGGCGCGCCGCCCTCCAGCACGCAGGCCTCCAGGACGACCTGCTGCTGGAAGGCGACTGGAGCGCGGGCAGCGGCTACGCCATCGGGCGGCAGTTGGCGGCTGAACGAAAGGCAACCGCGGTGTTTGTGGGCAATGACCAGATGGCCCTCGGCGTACTGCGGGCCTTCAACGAGGCGGGCGTCCGCGTGCCCGACGACGTCTCCGTGGTGGGGTTCGACGACCAGCCGGAGTCCAGCTACTTCACTCCACCGCTCACCACCGTGCGGCAGGACTTCGAAGAGCTCGGCAGGCGATGCATGGACACCGTGCTGAAGGAGATCGAGGCGGGCGCCGCCGTCAGCTCCACGGTGGTGACTCCGGAGCTGGTGCGCCGGGAGAGTGCGGCAGCGCCCCGCCGTTAGTTTCTGCGTCGCTGCTGCCTGCGATGGTGTGCGGCAGCTGCCGGACCTCGGCGAGGACGTGCTGTCCTTGCTGGCGTCCGGGCTCATTATGAAGCGGCGCGGAGCTCTGGCGGCCCGTGGAGATGCGGCGGGACCAGCCGGCGAGACGGGGCCAGTATTTGATGGCCGCGTACGTTGCCAGGGCGGCGGCCATGTGCAGATGGAGCATCAAGTGGAGTGAGTGGCCGGCAGGCGCAGCCACTTCGCCGGCCGGCGGAACCTCCTGCTGAATTCCACCGTGGCCGTGCACCGACAGGCCGCTTCCGGAACCGCCGGAAAAACCCGTGAACCCGAGATGCAGCAGTTGCTGGGCCACTGCGCAAAAGAGCAGCAACGCCCAGGCAGGCATCGGGAAGCGCGCCAGGATCGCTGCCGCCATTCCAAGCAGCGCTGCCAGTGCCAGAAGGATCATCAGGCTTGGAGCGGGGCCTCCGGCCGCCAGGTGGGCTGCCAGTCCGAGGCCCGTGGAGATGGGGCCCCCCAGCCACGCACCAGAGCCGGCGCGGGTCTTTGGTTTTGCGTCGTACACAGCACACCTTCCCGTTGGGTCGCGGTTCATCCTGTTCTTACCCCGTTGGCAGCGTCCCACACTTTTGGGGTGTTGCGTTGCCCAGGACCCGACAGAGGGTTAGGCCCCCGAAGGGGCATTGACATCTAACTTGTTAGCGCTCACAATCGAAGGGTCGCGAAGCTGCGGCAGCTAATGGAGGAACTTTTCTATGGACGTCAAAATGGACACGGACAGCTACGTCATCGGTGTGGATTATGGAACGCTCTCCGGCCGGGCCGTGGTGGTCCGGGTCCGGGACGGCAAAGAGCTCGGCAGCGGTGTTTTTGAGTACCCGCACGCGGTGGTCACCGATGCTCTTCCAGCAGACGTTGCCGGTGCACCAGGCGTACGGCTTCCCGGCGATTGGGCGCTGCAGGTGCCGAACGATTACCGTGACGTCTTGCGCGTCGCAGTTCCGGCCGCCGTGGCCGAGGCAGGGATTGACCCCGCCGCCGTCGTGGGAATCGCCACGGACTTCACCGCCTGCACCATGGTGCCGGTCAAGGCGGACGGCACCCCGCTGAACGAGCTTCCCGGATTCGGAAACCGGCCCCATGCCTACGTGAAGCTCTGGCGCCACCACGCGGCGCAGGGCCAGGCCGACCGGATCAACCGACTCGCGGCGGAACGTGGCGAGGAATGGCTGCCGCGTTATGGCGGGCTGATCTCCTCCGAATGGGAGTTCGCCAAAGGCCTGCAGCTCCTGGAGGAGGACCCCGAAGCCTATGCAGCGATGGACCACTGGGTTGAGGCCGCGGATTGGATCGTGTGGCAGCTCTGCGGCCAGTACGTCCGCAATGCCTGCACGGCCGGGTACAAGGGCATTTACCAGGACGGCCGTTATCCGTCCGAGGACTTCCTTGCGGCCCTGAACCCGCAGTTTAAGGACTTTGTCAGCACCAAACTCGAGCACACTATCGGCCGCCTGGGCGACGCCGCCGGATACCTCACCGCTGAGGCTGCTGCCTGGACCGGCCTGCCCGAAGGCATCGCCGTGGCTGTAGGGAACGTGGACGCCCACGTCACCGCTCCTGCTGCGAAGGCAGTGGACCCGGGCCAGCTGGTGGCCATCATGGGCACTTCCACCTGCCACGTCATGAATGGCACCGAACTGCGCGAAGTGCCCGGGATGTGCGGGGTAGTGGACGGCGGCATCGTGGACGGACTGTGGGGCTACGAAGCCGGCCAGTCCGGCGTCGGAGACATCTTCGCCTGGTTCACCAAGTATGGCGTGCCGCCGGAGTACAACCAGGCAGCCGAAGCCGCCGGTCTGGGCATCCACGAATACCTCACCGAACTGGCATCCCGCCAGGCCATCGGCGGGCACGGACTCATCGCCCTCGACTGGCACTCGGGCAACCGCTCAGTGCTGGTGGATCACGAGCTCTCCGGCATCGTGGTGGGGCAGACCCTGGCCACGCGTCCGGAGGACACCTACCGTGCACTGCTGGAAGCCACCGCTTTTGGCACCCGGACCATTGTGGACGCGTTCCGCGACTCCGGCGTTCCGGTGAAGGAGTTCATTGTTGCCGGCGGCCTGCTCAAGAACCCGCTCCTGATGCAGATCTACGCGGACGCAACCAACCTGCAGCTCTCCACTATCGGATCCGCTCAGGGCCCCGCCCTCGGCTCCGCCATTCATGCGGCCGTCGCTGCCGGAAAGTACGCGAATATCCGTGAGGCGGCCGCCGCTATGGGCTCCCAACCGGGCGAGGTGTACACGCCCATTCCGGAGAACGTGGCCGCCTACGAGGAACTTTTCCAGGAGTACAAGGCCCTGCATGATTACTTCGGCCGCGGCACCAATGACGTAATGCACAGGCTCAAGGCCATCCAGCGGAGGGCAGCCGGTCCGCTTCCGGCTCCCGCCGCGGTTGCTGCCGAGGCTGCCATGGAGGTGCCGGCATGAGCATCCTGGACACCATCTCCCGCGTCCGGGAGGAAGTGTGTGCCCTGCACGCCGAACTGACCCGCTACGAACTGGTGGTGTGGACGGCGGGCAACGTCTCGGCGCGGGTCCCTGGCCACGAACTGATGGTCATCAAACCCTCGGGCGTATCCTACCAGGACCTCACCCCCGAGCAGATGGTGGTGACGGATCTCTACGGGGTGCCCGTGGAGGGGGACGCAACAGGTGGGTGGGACAACCCGCCGCTGTCGCCGTCATCGGACACCGCAGCTCACGCATACGTCTACCGGCACATGCCCGAGGTGGGTGGGGTAGTGCACACGCACTCCACCTATGCCACTGCGTGGGCGGCCCGCGGCGAGGCGATCCCGTGCGTCCTGACCATGATGAGCGACGAGTTCGGCGGATCCATCCCAGTAGGGCCGTTCGCACTGATTGGTGACGATTCGATCGGCCACGGGATCGTGGAGACCCTGAAGAACTCGAATTCCCCGGCCGTGCTCATGCAGAACCATGGACCATTCACCATCGGCAAGGATGCGAAGTCCGCGGTGAAGGCGGCCGTGATGTGCGAGGAAGTGGCCCGCACGGTGCACATCGCACGCCAGTTGGGCGAACCCATCCCCATCGACCCGGGCCACATCGACTCCCTCTACGCCCGCTACCAGAACGTGTACGGCCAGTAGCGGCCGCCCTTTACGTCCAACCAAAGATTTACTCCCCAAGGAGATTCATGAGCACCGCAGCAAACACTTCACTTGACGCTTACGAGGTCTGGTTCCTCACCGGCAGCCAGCACCTCTACGGGGAGGACGTCCTCAAGCAGGTGGCCGCCCAGTCCCGGGAAATCGCCAACCAGCTCAACGCGTCCTCCTCGGTGCCGGTGCGGATAGTGTGGAAGCCGGTCCTGACCGATTCTGATGCCATCCGCCGGACTGCGCTGGAGGCCAACTCGGACGATTCGGTCATCGGCGTCACGGCATGGATGCACACCTTCTCACCCGCCAAGATGTGGATTCAGGGCCTTGACCTGCTCCGCAAGCCGCTGCTGCATCTGCACACCCAGGCCAACCGGGACCTTCCCTGGGCGGACATCGACTTCGACTTCATGAACCTGAACCAGGCTGCCCATGGCGACCGCGAGTTCGGGTACATCCAGTCCCGCCTGGGCATTGCCCGGAAGACCGTGGTGGGGCATGTGTCCAACCCCGAGGTGGCCCGCCAAGTAGGCTCGTGGCAGCGTGCCGCCGCGGGATGGGCCGCCGTCCGGACACTGAAGCTGACCCGCTTCGGTGACAACATGCGCAACGTGGCCGTCACCGAAGGTGACAAGACCGAGGCAGAGCTCCGCTTCGGCGTCGCCGTCAACACCTGGTCCGTCAACGAGCTCGCCGACGCCGTCCACGGCGCTGCGGAGTCCGACGTCGACGCCCTGGTTGCGGAGTACGAAGACCTTTACGACGTGGTTCCGGAGCTCCGCGCCGGGGCCGCCCGGCACGATTCCCTCCGCTACGGCGCCCGGATCGAACTCGGCCTGCGCAGCTTCCTCGAAGCCAACTGCTCGGCGGCGTTCACCACCTCCTTCGAGGACCTTGGCGCACTCCGCCAGCTCCCCGGCCTGGCCGTGCAGAGGCTGATGGCGGCCGGCTACGGCTTTGGCGCCGAGGGCGACTGGAAGACCGCCATCCTGGTCCGCGCAGCGAAAGTCATGGGTGCGGGCCTGCCCGGAGGCGCATCCCTGATGGAGGACTACACCTACCACCTGGAACCCGGGGCCGAGAAGATCCTGGGCGCGCACATGCTGGAGGTCTGCCCTTCCCTGACGGCCGGCAAGCCGCGCCTGGAGGTCCATCCGTTGGGCATTGGCGGCAAGGAGGACCCGGTCCGTCTGGTGTTCGACGCCGATGCTTCCCCGGGCGTCGTGGTCGCCCTGTCCGACATGCGGGACCGTTTCCGCCTGGTGGCCAACGCCGTCGACGTGGTGCCCCTCAACCAGCCGCTGCCCAACCTGCCGGTGGCACGTGCACTGTGGCAGCCCAAGCCTGACTTCGCAACATCCGCAGCAGCTTGGCTCACGGCCGGCGCGGCCCACCACACCGTGCTGTCCACGCAGGTAGGAATGGACGTGTTTGAGGACTTCGCGGAGATCGCCAAAACCGAACTGCTCACCATCGACGATGACACCACCATGCGGCAGTTCAAAAAGGACCTGAACTGGAACGCCGCCTACTACCGGCTCGCGGGCGGAATCTAGGCGCCTCTCCTGGGAGCAGCCCCGGAAGCGTTGCTTCCGGGGCTGCTCTGGTCTGGGGCTCCTGCCCTTCTTCGAGCCCGCCTAGTGGCCGAAGTGCGCGCGCGGAGGGCCCTCCGGAAGCCGCTCAAGGATGTCCTCCGCCACTCTGCGTACCTTGATGTTCCTGTGGCTGGATGCCTTGGCGAGGATGGAAAAGGCTTCGTGGTAGGAACACCTGTTCTGGGCCATGATCACCCCGCACGCAACGTTGATGGACGTGCGGCTGTCCAATGCCAAACGCAGATCCGAGGCGGTGGACCTCGCCGTGTGAAGGTCAAGGGCCATCTGCAGGCTCTTGGCTGCAAGGCCTGCAAAAGCCCGCGCCTCTGGAATTACCTGCAGCGGAAATGCCTTGGAGTCCTGGGCAAAGAACGCCAGGGCTGCGCTGGTCTGGCGGACGGGCTTGCCATCGTCGCGCACCTCGACGTCCTGGTCCAGCCGGAGGCGAAGAACGAGGACGCTGCCAAGGTTGGCCAGCTGCAGCTGGCTGCAATACCGCGGCCACCGGAAATCCCCGCTTCTTTGCAGCACGGCCACGGGATGCTTCCCGGACAGCACCTCGCTGACCGGCCCTTCGCCAGCTTCCTGCTCCCACTCCAGCAGCCGGATGACGTCAGGCGTCGTGCCGGTGATGGCGGGAGTTCTCTTCGTCTGGTGCACCACTACGCCGCATTCGATAACGAGCCCTGCCGTGCGGACCACCGCCTGGGCGGAAGCTGCTGCGAGGAGTTCAAGGGAATCCTGGAGTGTCTCCGTGCCGGTCATCAGATCCAGCAGGATCCCGTCCGGCTTATCCGATGGGTAATCGGATTTCCTGGGTTGCCCTGTCTTTGCCGAGGCGGCGTAGCCCGGTACGGCGTTTGTCCGGCTGTTTCCCGGCGCGGCCGGCCCCTGCCGGTGGTGGTTGGGGCCCTGCGGGGAAAGAAGAGGGCCGGCGACGGCTGGGGGAGAGGCCTTGGTCTCAAAGGCCTCCTCGTCGCCGGCCCCGCTTAGTGCCCGGGTCCGTCGGACCGGGAAACTGGAGCTTGCGTATCGTGCTTGCATTGCGTCTCACACCCCCTCGTGAGTCAAGTACCGCGAGCCAAAAACGTCTTGCCTCTGTGAGTAACCTAGTTCGGCGGCCGTCCCTGGAGAACGGGTAGCCGGTACTCGTTTTTTAAATTGGGTACTACTTGGTCACCGTCCTGCCTTGATTGCGCAGCGTCTGGGATGATGGACGCCATGGAATTACATATCACGGGGGATCCTGCTGCGGACGAGTTGTTGAGTGAAGATCCGTTCGCCCTGCTGACAGGAATGTTGCTGGATCAGCAGGTAACCATGGAATCTGCGTTTGCCGGACCGGTGAAGATCAAAACGAGGATGGGGTCCTTGCGGCCTGAATTCATCGCCGCTCATGAGCCGCAGGCGTTCGTTGAGGTCTTCAAGGAACGGCCCGCCGTCCATCGGTTTCCGGGCTCCATGGCGGCACGTGTGCAGGCGCTTGCCGAAGTGGTGCAAAGCGAGTGGGACGGCAATGCGGCGGCCATCTGGACCCACGGCGGACCGGACGGAGCAGAGGTGCTGCGGCGGCTTAAGGCCTTGCCGGGATTTGGCGAGCAGAAGGCCAAAATTTTCCTCGCACTGCTGGGAAAGCAGTGCGGGCTGGAGGCGCCAGGATGGCGCGAAGCGGCGGGAAACTACGGGAAGGAGGGAGCTTACCTGTCTGTTGCGGACATCGTAGACA
>NZ_JBNHFF010000036.1:0-20159 GCF_059089965.1 Arthrobacter sp. SPT-J7 | reverse complement strand
CGTCGGCCCTGCCCGGACCTGGCCTAACCCTCGACGATGAGCATGGGGTTCGCCTGCTGGCAGAGGGTGTCCCCGGCCGTCTGGTTGACGATGTCCTCAGGCAAAGCAGCCTCCGCCCCGTACGTGGTACCCGACGTGAAATCGGTGCCGAGGTAGACCTGGACTCCGGACACTGCTGGAGCCGGCAGCACCTGCGCCGCAGGGACTCCCAACAGCTCCGCAACGTCAGCAGCCACGTCCGCGTAACCCGTGCCGTAGTAGACAACGGACTGTTCCACGGCGGTTGCCTCGAATTGACCGGCCTGGGTGAACCCGCCGCCGATCAGTGCCTGCACTATTTCCTGCGCGCGTCCTGGCACGCCGGTGCCGTTGGCTACGGTGACCGGCTGGAGCGCCTTGTCATAGGCCGGCGCGGGAGGAGCCGTTTCACTTGGCGCCGTAGTGGGTGGAGCAGTGGTCTCCGTGGGCGCAGGCGTGGGCGGCGCTGTGGGGTCGGTCAGGTCAATATCCTGCCGCAGCGCCGCGAACAACTGCGAGCCACCGGGTTCAGCGATCTGCAGCCTGTTCGGATCCAGCAGGGCGGGCGTGGTAGGAACGGCCACGAACGCGACTTTGCTGATGTCGATGTCCTTGAGCCGGTTGCCGATGGTCAGCAGGCTGGGAACGGAAGCCAGGCCCTCATCGACAGTCAGGTTCTGGGTGACCACGTCCGCAATCTTCAGCATCTTGCCAGGATCGCTCAGTGTGCCTTCATCCTTGATCTTCCGCGTGAGCGAGGACAGGAACCCCTGTTGGGCCTTTATACGGCCAAGGTCGCCTCCGTCCGCAAATGCGTGGCGGGTGCGCAGGAAGGCGAGGGCCATTTCACCTTGAACCGCGGAGGTGCCTTTCGGGAGCCGGAGCCGGGAGTCCGGGTCAAAGACGGCGTCGCTGATACATACGTCCACGCCGCCCACTGCGTTGGACAGTTCCTTCACCGCGTTGAAATCCGCCATCATGAAGTGATCGACTTCCAGGCCGGTCAGCCGGTTGACCGTGTCCACGGCGCAACCAATGCCGGCCTCGTTCATGGCTTCGTTGATCATCACACCGCTACGCGCGGGAAAAGTCTGCTTCGTTTCGTCGTCCGTGCATTCGGGAATGTCAACCAGCAGGTCGCGCGGAAAACTGATGACGCTGACCCGCTTGTTGTCCGCGGAGATGTCCATCAGCATCATGACGTCGGACTTGCCGTAGCCTCGTGAATCGTCAGCGGAGCCGTACTCGGCGTTTTTGCCCTCGCGGGTATCCGAGCCCAGAATCAGGATCTGCATCCGCCCGGTC
Organism: Arthrobacter sp. SPT-J7; assembly: GCF_059089965.1. Taxonomy (NCBI): domain Bacteria; kingdom Bacillati; phylum Actinomycetota; class Actinomycetes; order Micrococcales; family Micrococcaceae; genus Arthrobacter; species Arthrobacter sp. SPT-J7. The sequence goes on along the minus strand of NZ_JBNHFF010000036.1, from coordinate 18,836 downwards.
GCGTCGCTGACCGATTCGTTATTTCCGCCCCCGGCGTTCAGCGGGGCCTTGGAAATATTGTTCTGCAGGCGGAGGAACCAGAATCCTGCAAATGCGAGAGCACCGACCAGGGCCACCGACAGCACGCCTGTGGTGATTTTGAGCCACAGCGGCATCCCTCGCACGGGACCAAGGTGACGGGCGGCTCCAACGGTGCCGTCATCCGCGTGCCGCGACACTGGTCCCCCTGCTGACACGTCAGCTCCGTTTTCGCGCTTGTCGCGGCCTCGCCCCACGTGATGGACCTTCCTCTAGATTCTGAATCCGGTCCATTTTAGTGGTCCAGGCTGGGAAATTGCCGGTGGGCCCCGCGGCCGCACGTATTAAAGCGTCAGAAGCCCAGCTTTACGAGCTGTTTTGGGTCCCGCTGCCAATCCTTGGCCACCTTCACGTGCAGGTCGAGGTAGACACGCGTCCCCAGGAGCGCCTCGATTCCCTTCCGTGCGTTGGTGCCCACTTCGCGCAGCCGGCTGCCGCCCTTGCCGATGATGATGGCCTTCTGGGACGGGCGTTCGACGTAGAGGTTCACGCGCACGTCCAGCAGGGGGTTGTCATCCGGACGGTCCTCGCGGGGCACAATTTCTTCAACAACCACCGCGAGGGAGTGCGGCAGTTCGTCGCGGACGCCTTCCAGTGCCGCTTCCCGGATCAGCTCTGCGACCATCACGGCTTCAGGCTCGTCGGTCAGCTCACCGTCCGGGTACAGCGGGGGCGACGGCGGCATGTGGCTGATGAGGACGTCGGCGACGGTTTCCACCTGGAAGCCGTCGCTGGCGGATACCGGAACAATGTCCTTCCAGCCTTCCTCGCCCAACACTTCCCGCCCGAGCGCGGCGACGGCAAGGAGCTGCTCAGTCAGCGCCTGCCGGTCCACGAGGTCCGCTTTGGTGACAATGGCAATCACGGGCTGGCGGCCAACAGCTGCGAGCTGGGCAGCAATGTACTTGTCGCCGGGTCCGATCTTTTCGTTCGCGGGCAGGCAGAACCCGATCGCATCCACCTCGGCGAGGGTGTCCGCCACGAGGTCGTTCAGGCGCTTTCCCAGGAGGGTACGGGGACGGTGCAAACCTGGCGTGTCCACGAGGATCAGCTGCGCATCCTCGCGGTGGACGATGCCGCGGATGGTGTGTCGGGTGGTCTGCGGCTTGGCGGAGGTAATGGCGACCTTCTTGCCCACCAGCGCATTTGTCAGAGTGGACTTACCCGCGTTGGGGCGGCCCACCAGGACTGAAAATCCTGCGCGGAAGCCGCCGAAATCTTCGTCGCTTGCGGCCTTATTTTTCTTGCTCACGTGGAACTCCCTGCTGGGTTGCTTCCGCCTCCTGGAGGAGGTCTTCAAGGTCAGTGTCTTCTTTTGGAACCTGCGCCGCAATAATGTGGCTGACCCGGTTCCGGCGGCCTTCAAGCCTTTCGGCGCGCAGTGACACACCATCAACTTCGACGCTGCTGCCGACGATGGGCACACGGCCCAGCGCCTTGGCGAGCAGGCCTCCCACTGTGTCCACTTCGTCGTCGTCGAGCTCGATGTCAAAAAGCTCGCCGAGGTCGTCGATGCTCATCCGGGCACTCACGCGGTACGAGCCGTCGCCCAGTTCGACGGCCTCGGCGCTTTCGGTATCGTATTCGTCGACGATTTCGCCCACGATCTCCTCGATGAGGTCCTCAAGGGTGACGAGTCCGGCGGTACCGCCGTATTCGTCGATCACGATGGCCACATGCGTGGATTCCTTTTGCAACTCGCGCAGCAGGTCACTGACCTGCTTCGACTCGGGCACGTACCGGACCTCCCGGACCAGCGAATCCACCTGGGGCGGCTCCTCGTCGGGTGCCAGCTCATGCAGGACGGCGGCAACATCCTTGAGGTAGATGATGCCCAGAATATGGTCCGTGTCTTCGCCAATCACCGGGATCCTTGAATACCCGGAGCGCAGGAAGAGTGACATGGCACGGCGGAGGCTGGAGCCCGCTTCGATGCTGAGGATGTCTGTCCGCGGCACCATAACGGCACGGACCAGGGTATCGCCGAAATCGAAGACCGACTGGATCATTTCAGCCTCGGTGTCCTCGATCATGTCTGACTCGCTGGCGCGTTCCACCAGCTCACGGAACTCCTGCTCGCTGAAAAACGCCTCATCGCCGCCCGGCGCGCCGGGGGCAGCAGCACTCCCCAGGGCCACGAGCCATCCCGGGATAGGTCCCAGCACCCAGGTGAGGAACCGGATCATCGGCGCCGTGAAGCGCACGACGGCGGCTGAGTGGAGCCGTCCGAGCTGGCGGGGGGAGACCCCTACGATGACGAATCCCAGGAGGGCCATAATGCCCGTTGCGGCAAGCCCCGCCAGCCAGATGTTGTCGAGCAGGCTGTACAGCAGGACGGCGACGGCAACCGCTGAGGCCATCTCAAACCAGATGCGCCAGAACCGCAGCGCCCGGATGTGCGCAACGGGCTCTGCCAGAATCCGGCGCATGGCCGTGCCGCGGCTCTTGACGAGTGCCTCCTCGGCGTCGTGCCGAGGAAGAAAGTTGAAGGCGGCCTCGGCCGCGGTCAGTACTGCCGCGAAGACCAGGAAAGCCAGGGCCATCGCGACGAGGAGCAGAGGGGTCACTGGGTGGTCTCGACGGGCGCTTCTTTGCCGGTGAAGCCGGACAGGAGCTCGCGCTGAAGGCTGAACATCTCGGTCTTCTCCTCAGGCTCGGCGTGGTCGTAGCCCAGCAGGTGCAGGATACCGTGCGTGGTCAACAGCAGCATCTCGTCCTGCAGCGAATGGCCGGCGCTCCGGGCCTGGACGGTGGCAACCTGCGGGCACACCGCAATGTCCCCCAGCATGCCCTGGGGCGTCGGCCGGTCAGGCGTGCCCGGGGTCAGCTCGTCCATGGGCACGGACAGCACGTCGGTGGAGCCTGGCTCGTCCATCAGTTCAATGTGAAGCTTCTCCATCGCAGGCTCGTCCACCAGGAGGATGGACAGTTCGGCCTGCGGATGAATGTACAGCTGCTCAAAGATGTACCTGGACAGGGCAACGAGTTCGGATTCGTCCACCTGGACGCCGGACTCGTTGTTCACCTCGATGCTCACGCGTGTTCCCCCCGCTTTTCCCGGCTTGCCGAATGCTTGACCCGGCTGCGCTGGGTGTCGTCCCAGATGCTGTAGGCATTGACGATATCGCCCACCAGGCGGTGCCGCACGACGTCTGCTGCATCCAGGACGGAGAAGTTCACGCCATCGATACCCTGGAGGATTTCTTCCACGATCCGCAGCCCAGACCGGGTGCCGAAGGGCAGGTCCACCTGGGTGACATCGCCCGTTACCACCATTTTTGATCCGAAGCCAAGCCTGGTGAGGAACATCTTCATCTGCTCGGGCGTGGTGTTCTGTGCCTCGTCCAGGATGATGAACGCGTCGTTGAGCGTGCGGCCGCGCATATAGGCCAGCGGCGCCACCTCGATGGTCCCCGCCGCCATCAGCCGCGGAATGGACTCCGGGTCCATCATGTCGTGCAGGGCATCGTACAGCGGACGGAGGTAGGGGTCGATTTTGTCACTCAGGGTGCCTGGAAGGAAACCAAGCCGCTCCCCCGCCTCGACGGCGGGGCGGGTCAGGATGATCCGGCTGACCTCTTTTTGCTGCAGGGCCTGCACCGCTTTGGCCATGGCCAGGTACGTCTTGCCGGTGCCGGCGGGCCCAATTCCAAAGATCACCGTGTTGGCGTCGATGGCATCAACGTAGTTTTTCTGGTTCAGGGTTTTGGGACGGATGGTCTTGCCACGGCTGGAGAGGATGTCATGGGTCAGCACATCCACGGGATTTTGCATCGACTGCGAGCGGAGGAGCGCCACAAGCTGCTGCAATACAGCCGGACTGATGACCGTGCCGCGGGCCACGAGCCCCCGGACCTCATGCAGGAGCCGCATGATCCTTGGCACATCAGTCGCAGGGCCGCTGATGGAAAGCTCATTGCCGCGAACGTGGAAATTCACGTCGGGGAACTGTTCCTCGATGAACCGCAACGCTTCATCATGGCTGCCCAGCGATTGAACCATCTGGTCCGAGTTGTCGAAAAGGACCACTTCGGTCCGAACGCCGGGGAGTGAATGGGGAAACTCCCCCGCTGCGCCCTCGCCTGTCACGAGCCTGCGCTTTCCGTTAGCTGATTCAGTCATGGTGCTGGCCCGCAGGCCTGTGATCCCCTCGATGTCGAAACAATAGCTGTTGGCTGATCTGCGGCGGCTGGTGCCGTTGCTTCCAGCGGTACCACCATCCTACGCCAGCAGGCACACCAGGCCCCATACTGCAATGGGCCGCCGGTACCTGTCCGGCTCGGCCGAAGACGCTATTCCCTTCATTAGGTATCAACTTCATATCGGCCTCATATCGTTCCAGTTGCAGTTGGACTGCTCAGCGCATCCCGGCGCTTCTGCTCCCCGGGGCTGTGCAATGCTGGAAATCCAGCCTGCTGCTGGAGCAGCGAAGCCGACCGGGGATCGGCCTACCCGACCAGGAAAGGACAGGGCAATCAAGTTGCCGGAAACCGCAGCGCCCCGCCGGGCCCGAGGAGCCCTTAGCGGCGCCCGTTCAGCGGTCCTTGCCGGTCTCCTGCTCGCGGTCCCTGTCCTGGCAGGCTGCATCGCCGAACCGGGACCGTCCCCCACCGGCGTACTCTCTTCCAGTCCCGCCGCCCCCGGAACCACGTCCGGTGCCCCGTCCACAAGTGCTCCCCTGGAGACCACCCAGTCCTCCAACAAAGCGCCCGTCTACTGGATCGGGCGCAGCAACAGCGATGTCTTCCTTTACCGGGAATTCCGGGACGTCCCGGAGGAGGAGAATCCCGTCACGCGGGCGCTGCGCGCCATGATGTCCGAGAAACCCCTGGATCCTGACTTCTTTACGCCATGGCAGAACCCCAAGCAGTTGGCCACCTCGATTTCGGGCAAGGACGTCATCACGGTAGATGTGTCAGAGGACGCCTTCAACAGCAATCTTGACGCCGACATGGCCACCCATGCTATCCAGCAGCTTGTCTATACGGCTACCGCCGCGGCTGCAAGCTCAGGACTGATTGACACCGGCCAGCAGATCCGCGTCAGGATCCTGGTGGACGGACACACCGACTACGTCGCGTTCAATCACGTGCAGCTGGGGTCCCTCATGGCCCGTACAGTCGGGCTGGTGGCCCCGGTATGGATCATCGACCCGCAGGAAGACGTGGAAGTGGCCGACGGCAGCGTCAAGATCACCGGACGAAGCACCCTGCCCGGTGGGAAGCTCCGCTGGCAAATCCTGCGGTCCGGGGACAACGGCAACAAGACCCCCTTCCTCGCCGGAGAAACAACGGCGGCTGCAGATCCCGCACAGGCCGGGGTATTCACCTTGGCCCTGACCCTGCCCGAGGGTGAGTTCGAACTTCGGGTGGCCCAAACCTCCAACTCGGACGGCCAAGTGGACGGCACAGAGGACACGCGGAGCTTCAAGGTCCGTTAGCCCCCGCCGAGCAGCTCAGACAGCCGGTGCCGCCCAGCGGCCCAGGACGTCGCTGGCAAGAACGACGGCGGCAGGACCGGCTGTTGAAGAGCGCAGTACGTGGTGCCCCAACAGGGCGGTTACGGCACCCTGGCCGCACAGCCTTGTCACTTCACGCTGGCTGATCCCTCCCTCCGGACCGACGATCAGAAGCACTTCCCGCACCCCTTCGTCAGCAGACTCGGTCGGGAGCCAGGATTCCAGGACTGACCGGAGGGGCCGCACGGCGTTCTCGTGCAGGATTACGGCAAGGTCGGCCGCCGGCACTGCAGAGGCGAGGCCGGCGGTGTCGACGGCGGCACGCACTTCAGGGATCCAGGCACGGCGGGCCTGTTTGGCGGCGGCAGTAACGACGGATTGCCATTTTGCGTGGGCTTTGGCTGCCCGGTCACCTTTCCAGCGCACGATTGACCGCTCCGACTGCCACGGAATCACAGCATCGATGCCCAGCTCGGTGGCCGTCTCGATGGCCAGCTCATCCCGGTCTCCTTTGGCCAGGGCCTGGACCAGCACCAGCCTCGTGTGCGGACGCTCCTCAATAGCGACGGACGTGCATTCCACTTCGAGCCTGGTGGAGGAAGCGGCAGCGACCTTGCCGATCATGCGGGTACCGGCGCCGTCGACAATATCCACGGCCTCGCCGGGAGCGAGCCGCTTGACCGTGACCGCATGCCGCGCCTCCGGTCCCTCCAGGACGAAAATCCCTTCCGGCACCATCCGGTCCAGGGACCCGGCCGCAGCGAAAAAGACGGGGTTGCTCACTGCTACAGGTTACCGAGCCGGTCCCGGAGCTTGGCGAACATGCCGCCGCTGGCAGCAAGCTTGCCGTCCGTGATTTGTTCGCCGCGAAGCTTGGCGAGCTGGCGCAGCAGGTCCTCCTGCGCGGCATCGAGCTTTGCAGGCGTCTCGACCTGGAGATGAACCTTCAGGTCACCGCGGCCGTAACCACGCAGGTGTGTGACACCGAGGCCGCGCAGGGTGATGATCTCTCCGGACTGCGTGCCGGCCTTCACATCGATGTCCTGCGGCCCGTCGAAGGTTTCGAGGGTCACGTCGGTTCCGAGGGCAGCTGCCGTCATGGGGATGTTCAGGGTGGCGTGGAGGTCGTCGCCCTCGCGGACGTAGGTGGCGTCGTTGTTGACGCGGATTTCCACGTAGAGGTCGCCTGCGGGGCCGCCCGCGGGACCGGCCTCACCCTGGCCGGACAGCTGGATGCGCGTGCCGGTGGCAACGCCGGCGGGAACCTTGATGGTCAGGGAACGGCGGCTGCGGATGCGCCCCTGCCCGCTGCATTCGTTGCAGGGGTCCTTGATGACGGTTCCGAAGCCTTCGCAGGTGCCGCACGGAGCCGCCGTCATGACTTGGCCGAGGATGGAACGAACTGCCCTCTGGACCTGGCCGCTGCCACCGCAGATGTCGCAGCGTTCCGGATGGGTTCCGGGCCGGCAGCACGAACCTTCACAGGTGGGGCAGACCACTGCCGTGTCTACTTCGAGCTTCTTGTTGACCCCGAACACCGCGTCGCGGAGTTCGATCCGGACACTGATGAGCGCGTCCTGTCCGCGCCTGACCCGTGATGCGGGGCCAGTGGTGCCGCCGGCGCCAAAGAAGGTATCGAAGATGTCCTGGAAAGCGAAGCCCTGGCCGGCGTAGGCTCCACCGCCGAACCCGTTGTCGGTGCCGTTCTCGTTGCCGGTGGTGTCGTAGACCCGCCGCTTCTGGGGATCCGAGAGAACTTCGTAGGCGTGGGTCACTGCCTTGAAGCGGTCCGCAACATCCTCACCGGGATTGACGTCCGGGTGAAGGGTCCGGGCCAGCTTGCGGTAGGCCTTCTTGATCTCTTCTCCGGTGGCATCCGGTGAGACTCCAAGGACTTCGTAGTGGCTGCTCAAAGTTCGTATCTCTTCCTTGTTGTTCTGCCTGCAGTCATACTGCATACACTGCTGTGCGCTTTTGGGCGCCGTTTTGCGGTCAGGGCCCCAGAATCCGTGACAGGTAACGGGCCACAGCCCTGACGGCGGCCATGGTGGTGGGATAGTCCATTCTGGTGGGACCCAGCACGCCAATTTTGGCGACACTGTCCGGGCCATAGCCCGTGGCCACGACGGATGCTTCCGCCAGGCCGTCGTAGGGGTTTTCGCGGCCGATGCTAACGGCTACTCCGCGGTGGTCGTGTGCCATCTCGCTTAGCAGGCGCAGCATCACCACCTGTTCCTCCAGCGCCTCCAGCACCGGCCCGATGCTGAGCGGGAAGTCAACGTTGGAACGGGCCAGGTTGGCCGTGCCGGCCATCACCATACGGTCTTCGCGGCTGCTGTGGGCCAGGCCTTCCAGCCCGTGCGCCAGCGCCTGGGCTGCCTGCCGCTGTCCATGGGCAACGCCGGACACTACTGCGGGCAGGGACTGTCCCAGCTGGGCCAGCGGAGTCCCGGCGAGGGACCCGAGGAACCTGGCGCGCAATCCAGCGAGGGCTTCATCCCCCAGGTCCTGCCCGACGTCGATGACGCGTTGTTCCACCTTGCCGCTGTTGGCGATCAGCACCACCAACACCTTCCGCGGTGCCAGGAGAACGAATTCGATGTGGCGGATCAGTGCGCGGTTGAGGTGCGGATACTGGACAACCGCCACCTGGTTTGTCAGCTGGGACAATAGCCGGACGGTACGTTCCAGGACGTCGTCGAGGTCATCCGAACCTTCAAGCAGGGACTGGATGGCCCGCCGCTCAGCCTGGGACAAGGGCTTCACCGCGGAAATCTGGTCGACGAAGAGCCGGTAGCCCTTGTCAGTGGGGATGCGGCCTGCGCTGGTGTGGGGCGCGGTGATCAGCCCTTCGTCCTCGAGCGCGGCCATGTCATTGCGAATGGTGGCGCTGGAGACACCAAGATGGTGCCGCTCCACCAGGGCCTTGGACCCGACGGGCTCGCGGGAGTGGACGTAGTCCTCCACGATGGCCCGCAGTACTTCCAGTTTGCGTGGCTCGCTCACACTCCACCTCCATCCAGGGTTCAGGGCGGCCGTTCCGCCCGCATCGTATCGCTGAGCGGTTAGCACTCGACATGCCCAAGTGCTAACAGTCTAATATGACTCACCCCGTTGTTAGCATTGGTACCGCTCCGGGCGAAATTCCCGGCCGTGATCTAGCGCGAGGCGGAGTAATTTTGATGCATTACCAGAACTGGGGAGCCCAGGACCTTTCCGCCCCCGCCAAGGCTCAATTGCCCGAAGTGCCCGTGGAGCAGGGCATGGTGCTGGAAGATGTGCAATCCGGCTGGGTCGGCGCAGTGACCCGGGTGGAAAAATCGGGAGGAATGCATGTGGTGGCCCTTGAGGACCGCCGCGGCAAGTCACGCTCGTTCCGGTTGGGCTTCGGGTTCCTCCTTGAGGGGCAGGCGATCCGCCTGATGCCACCTGCTCCACGGCCGGCTGCCGGGGCGGGTGCAGCCGCCGGCAGGACGGCGTCTGGTTCTGTCCGCGTCGCCGGCCAGAGGGCCCAGGTTGCCAAGGCGAGCCGCATCTGGGTGGAGGGCAAGCACGACGCCGAACTCGTGGAGAAGGTGTGGGGAGATGACCTCCGGGTGGAAGGCATCGTCGTCGAACCCCTGCACGGCATTGATGACCTTGCGGCAGCCGTGGCTGGTTTCAGGCCGGGGCCGGGCAGGCGACTGGGGGTCCTCGTGGACCACCTGGTACCTGATTCGAAAGAATCGCGCATTGCCGACGCCGTGATGGCCTCTCCCGGAGCCGCAGGGAACGTGCTGATCGTGGGGCACCCCTATGTTGACGTGTGGCAGGCCATCCGCCCGGCCGTCCTGGGTATCGAGGAGTGGCCGGTAGTGCCGCGCGGGCAGGATTGGAAAACGGGCATCCTCGCAGCCTTCGGGTGGCCCCACGAAACCAAGGAGGACATCGGCCTGGGATGGCAGAAGCTGTTGGGCGCCGTCCGCAGTTACGCGGACCTGGAAGCGTCGCTGCTGGGAAGGGTGGAGGAAGTCATCGATTTCCTCACGGTCCCCTGAACCACCGGCCCGCCTGCCCGGTGCTGGCCGGGTGGCGGACTGGCATCACCGCTGCACCCAGTATTCTTGGTACAGCGGCAACTGCGGATCGCAGCACCGGCAGTAGACATGGCATTCTTAGTCAGCACCATTGCACTTTCGAAGGAACAGACTGTGGCAGAAAACGCACGTGAGCACAGGGACAGCCAGGGCGGCCAGGGCCGTTCGGAGTACCACGGCGTGCCAGCCAATGCACTGCCCCTGACGGCCAGTGAAGACCGGCAGTGGGCCACCCTTGCCCACTTTGGCGGCATCCTGGGTTGCGTTCCTTCGCTGCTGATCTACCTGATCTTCCGTGACCGGGGGCCGTTTACCGCCCAGGAGTCCAAGGAGGCGCTGAACTTCAGCCTGCCGCCCACCATCGCCGCAGTGGTGGCCAACATCCTGGTTTTTGTGCCGGTGGTCGGCAACATCTTTGCGGTCATTGCAACACTGATCTGGATCGCCCTTACCTGCTTCTCGGTTGCCGCCGGGATTCACGTCAACAAGGGCCAGCCGCACCGTTACCCGTACAACCTGCGCTGGATCAAGTAGCGCAGGCATCGTCCGCCCCTGGACCGGACGGGAGAGTACTGCATGATGGGTGCATGCGCAGCGTCGAGTTGACCTTCGGGGAATCCACCGATTCTTTGATCAGGATGGATTGGGCCCGCCTCCTTGAAGCGGGCCTGCCGAGCCTGGCCACGCATACCTCCCCAAGCAACAGGCCACACATCACCCTCGCCGCAGGCAATACCCTGGCTTTAGGGGCCGATGTACAGGATTTGTGGGGCGGGCTGCCGATGGTCGTCCGGTTTTCCGGTCTGGTGGTCTTTCCGGCCGGGTCCGGCAGCTGCGTGCTGGCACGCCTGGTGGTACCGGCGGCGGGACTGCTGCAACTGCACGCACGGCTGCACCAGCAGTGCGCGGGGGCATTCGCCAATACCCTTCCGGATGCGTGGACACCGCATGTCACGCTGGCGCGCCGGATTCCGGGTCACCTGCTGGGAACTGCCATGGCGGCCCTGGACGTGCGGACGGAAGGAGAATGCACCGCAGCCCGCCTCTGGGACAGCCCCACCCGGACCACCACAACCCTCGGCGGCCCGCCGGAGGCCTAAGCGTTCGTGCTGTCTGGAGTCAGGGCGCCCCGTACTTCCCTGTAGCGACGCTTCCGGTCGTAGTTTCGGCGCCTTTTTGCGAGCGGCTCAACCCCGTGGGGGCGGATAATCAGGCCGGGAGTACGCGGCGGACCACCGCATCCGCCAGCAGCCGGCCTTTGAGGGTGAGGACCAGCCGTCCCCGGAAGGCTTCGGCCGGCTCCACCAGGCCGTCAGCAATCAGGCCTGCGACTTCGCGCCGGCCGTCAGCTCCAAGGGAAGCCACCTTAAGACCGGACTGCAGGCGCGCTTCGAGCATCACCCGCTCCACGTTCCGGGTTTCCAGGTCCAGCGTCTCCCTGCCGGCAGCCGGCGAAAGGCCCTGTGCCAAACGGCCAGCATAGGCGGCGGGGTGTTTGACGTTCCACCAGCGGACCCCGCCCACATGTGAATGTGCGCCGGGCCCGATTCCCCACCAGTCATCGCCGCGCCAGTAGGCGAGGTTGTGGCGGCAGGCCTGCTCCGGAGTGCGGGCCCAGTTGCTGACCTCGTACCAACCAAGGCCTGCTTCGGTGATCAGCTGATCGGCGAGTTCATACTTGTCGGCGTGGTCGTCGTCGTCGATTCCGGGGACCTCCCCGCGGCGGATCTGTGCAGCGAGCTTTGTACCGTCCTCAACGATCAGCGCGTAGGCGCTGATATGGTCAGGCTCGTAGGACAAGGCCGTCTCCAGCGAGTACCGCCAGTCAGCGAGGGACTCCCCGGGCGTCCCGTAGATCAGGTCCAGGCTGACCGCGAGACCGGCCTCGCGTGCCCATTGCACCACCTGCGGTACGCGGCTGGGCGTATGCGTGCGGTCAAGTACCTTGAGCACATGCGGAACGGCGGACTGCATGCCGAAGGAGATCCGAGTGAACCCAGCGTCCTTCAGGACAGCGAGGGATTCGGGCGTGACCGAATCGGGGTTCGCCTCCGTGGTGACTTCAGCACCGTCTTCGATGCCCCACTGGTTGATGGCGCGCCGGAGAATCAGGGCAAGATCGTCCGCGGGAAGCAGGGTGGGTGTGCCCCCGCCGAAAAACACGGTGCTCAGCCTGCGCGGGGGGAGGCCGGATTCCGTGAGGACCTTGGCCGCCACGGACACCTCTGACGCTGCCGTGCCGGCATAAGCATCCTGCGAGGCGCCGCCGCCGAGCTCCGTGGCAGTGTAGGTGTTGAAATCACAGTAGCCGCAGCGCACCGCACAGAACGGGATGTGGACATACAGGCCAAACGCCCGGTCCGCCGAACCGTCCACTGCCTGGGCGGGCAGCAGACCGTTCGACGGCGCCGGGTCGCCGAGGGGAAGGGTGCTAGGCATTGCAGGGGCCTCCGGTGTTGCCGGACGCAGTGTCCACTACTTCTTGGCCTTGTCCTTGGACTCGTCTGTGGTGAGGGCGGCGATGAACGCTTCCTGGGGGACCTCGACCCGGCCCACCATCTTCATGCGCTTCTTGCCTTCCTTCTGCTTTTCCAGCAGTTTGCGCTTACGCGAGATGTCACCGCCGTAGCACTTTGCCAGCACGTCCTTGCGGATGGCACGGATGCTTTCGCGGGCAATGATCCGGGAGCCGATAGCGGCCTGGATGGGCACCTCGAACTGCTGGCGGGGAATGAGCTCGCGCAGCTTGGTGGTCATCATGACGCCGTAAGCGTAGGCCTTGTCCCGGTGCGTGATGGCGGAGAACGCATCCACCTGCTCACCCTGGAGCATGATGTCCACCTTCACGAGATCGGCCACCTGGTCGCCGTCTGCCTTCCAGTCCAGGGAACCGTAGCCACGGGTCTTTGACTTGAGGATGTCGAAGAAGTCGAACACGATTTCTGCCAGCGGCAGGCGGTAGCGGATTTCCACCCTGTCCTCGGACAGGTAGTCCATGCCGCCCATAACACCACGCCGGCTCTGGCACAGTTCCATGATGGCGCCAACGAACTCGTTAGGAGCCAGGATGGTGGCGGACACCATCGGCTCGCGGACCTCGGAGATCTTGCCGGAAGGGTATTCGCTGGGGTTGGTTACGTGGACCACTTTCTTGTCCTCCAGCGTCACCTCGTATTCCACGTTGGGCGCCGTGGAGATCAGGTCAAGGTTGTATTCGCGTTCCAGCCGCTCGCGGGTGATTTCGAGGTGGAGCAAACCCAGGAAGCCAACGCGGAAGCCGAAACCCAGCGCAGCGGAGGTTTCCGGCTCATAGACCAATGCGGCATCGTTGAGCATCAGCTTCTCCAGTGCATCGCGGAGCACCGGGTAGTCCGTGCCGTCCAAGGGATACAGGCCAGAAAAGACCATCGGCTTGGCATCGGCGTAGCCGGGGAGCGAGTCGGCGGCCGGCTTAGCGAGGTTGGTCACCGTGTCGCCCACCTTGGACAGGCGGACATCCTTTACGCCGGTGATGAGATAGCCCACTTCGCCAACGCCCAATCCCTTGGAGGGGGTGGGCTCCGGGGAGCTCACCCCGATCTCGAGGAGTTCGTGGGTGGCCCGGGTAGACATCATCTGGATGCGTTCACGGGGGTGCAGCATGCCGTCCACCACGCGAACGTAAGTCACCACGCCGCGGTAAGTGTCGTAGACGGAGTCAAAGATCATGGCACGGGCGGGGGCGTTTGCATCGCCTTCCGGGGCCGGAAGATCGCGAACAATCTTGTCCAGCAGCGCTTCAACACCCATTCCGGTCTTTCCCGAGACACGGAGTACATCCTCCGGGTCCCCGCCGATCAGGCTTGCCAGTTCCGCCGCGTACTTCTCGGGCTGGGCCGCCGGGAGGTCGATCTTGTTCAAGACCGGGATGATGGTGAGGTTGTTTTCCATCGCCAGGTACAGGTTGGCGAGGGTCTGGGCCTCAATGCCCTGCGCTGCGTCAACCAGGAGTATCGCTCCTTCGCAGGCCGCCAGCGAGCGGGAGACCTCATAGGTGAAGTCCACGTGGCCCGGAGTGTCGATCATGTTCAGCGCGTAACTCGTCCCGTCGAGTTCCCACGGCATGCGGACAGCCTGGGACTTGATGGTAATGCCGCGCTCACGCTCGATGTCCATACGATCCAGGTATTGGGCCTTCATGTCGCGGGACTGAACGACACCGGTGAACTGCAGCATACGGTCGGCGAGGGTGGACTTGCCGTGGTCAATGTGCGCGATGATGCAGAAGTTCCGAATAATTGCCGGATCTGTCGCGGCGGGCACCGGGGCGGTGCGGGCCATGGGAGACACGCAGGGTCCTTACTGTTGGCATTCACGCGGCCACCGCCAGGGCGCACAGAGGGCACCCTGCGGACACTCCGCACATCTGGAACTTCAAGTGTCCCACGTCCGGGCGTGTGGCACTGCATTACGGGCACTTGACGTCCCGTGCCTGTGACGCGCGCCAGGGTTAGGGTTGCACGATGGCTATCAACCTCCGCTCCCTGGCAGGCGCCGTCAGAGCCGGCCTTCGCGCACTGCAGAAGGCGGGCCGCGGCGCCCCGGCCGGCAAGGCAGGTCCAGCTCGCGGCGCACCCTCCCCCTCGAGTCCACGCAATGATCATTACCCCGGCGACTTTGAAGGCCGGTTCACCATCCGCTACGCGCCACAGCGGGACGGCGACCCGGATCCTGGTGAGGTGGTGTGGGCCTGGGTCCCTTACGAGGAGGACCACACACGCGGCAAAGACCGGCCGGTGCTGCTGGTGGGCCGCAGCGGCGGATACCTCCTGGGGCTGATGCTCACCAGCAAAGACCGGGTCCCTGATTCGGGAGCATCAGCAGGATATGTGGACATCGGCACCGGCGGCTGGGACCGCCAGGGCAGGACCAGCGAAGCCAGACTGGACCGCATTGTCCAGCTCCGGCCGGACAGCATCAGGCGGGAAGGTGCCGTGCTGGAGCGTGCCCGCTTTGACAAGGTGGCCGCAGGGCTCCGCCGGCGACACGGCTGGAGCTAGGTTCGCAAATGGCCAGTCCTGCGCCTGACCTGCTACTCTTTATAGCTGTGTGTCCGTGCAGGTCGACGGCCACTGATGGTTGGCCGCCATAGGTATCCCCACGCCGCTCAGTCAATGGCCAATCTGAAAGCCCTCTAGACCATTTCCGCATTAAAAAGAGAGTTCACACGTGGCGAATATCAAGTCCCAGAAGAAGCGCATCCTCACCAACGAGAAGGCACGCCTGCGCAACAATGCAGTCAAGTCCGAGCTGAAGACGGCCATCCGCGCCGTCAACACCGCCGTTGAGTCCACGGACAAGGATGCAGCTGCTGCTGCCCTGGTTGCTGCCAGCCGCAAGCTGGACAAGGCTGTCAGCAAGGGTGTTCTGCACAAGAACAACGCAGCAAACCGCAAGTCGGCGATCTCTAAGAAGGTCAACGCACTGTAAGGTTTCCAGTTCGTTCGAACTGATGGTTGTGGCCGGTACCTGTTGGTACCGGCCACACATCTTTAACTACCTGCATTCCTTTGACTAACTACACCGGTTTTTCCCGGCGCTTGGTGTGTCGTGCTGCTGGTTTACCTGCCTTGGACGGACATGGCAATCACCGTGACTGCATGTTCAACCGCGTAGACGGGATCGCGGGAAAGACCTTTGACCTGGGCATCAGCTTCGGCGGTGGCCTGGATGGAGCGGACCAGGCCTTCCGGCGTCCAGCGCCGGACGTCCCGCTGGGCCTGCTCGACCAGCCATGGCTGCATTCCCAGGTCGGCGGCTATCTGCGCCGAAGAACCCGAAGCGCCGGCAACGCGCGCCACGGTCCGCAGCTTTGCCGCCAGCGCGGCGACCAGCGGGACCGGATCTGCTCCCGTCGCAAGGGCATGGCGGAGGGTGGAGAGCGCAAGCGGCCCGTTTCCTGCCATGGCAGCGTCGGCCACCTTGAAGGCAGTGGCCTCGATGCGCCCGCCGTAGTAGCGGTCCACGATGTCGGTGGTTACCGTCGTGCCGGCGTCCGCGATCAACTGGCTGCATGCTGCCGCCAGTTCCGAAAGGTTTGCCCCGACAGCGTTAACCAGTGCCTGCACGGCGTCCTGTTCAATCCTTCGCCCTGCCCCTTTGAACTCTGCTGTGACAAAGGCCACCTTGTCCGCGTCCTTTTTGAGGGGCTGGCAGTCCACTACCGGCCAGCCGCCCTTCTTGATCGCGTCCAGCAGCTTCTTGCCCCGGACTCCCCCGCCATGGCGCAGCACCAGGACGGCGTCCGACTCCGGGTGGCCGAGGTAGCCAAGCGCGTCGGCCAGGAAAGCATCATTCATCGATTCGACGGCCTCGACTTCGATGAGCTTGCTCTCGCCGAACAGGGACGGGCTGACCTGCATGAGCAGGGTTCCGGCTTCATAGGCTGCGGCGTTGATACGGCTGACTTCAACGTCCGGGGCAGCTGCCCGTACCTGGGCGCGCACGCGGTCAATGGCCCTGATGCCGAGGTACTCTTCAGGCCCGGCGACCAGGACCACTGCTGCCGGGGTTACGTCGCGCCACGTGGGGCCGTTCGACGCCGGGGAACGGGTTGCACGTTTCTGCGCAGCGGCCATCAGGGCTTCCTTCCGGAAAATTTTGTGGAGTATCCAAGCCTGCCATGTCCTGGGGCCCGGTCCAAGCCCGGGCCACGCTTCGGCAGCACGCGACGGGCAGGTATGCGCCGCGGCTTACGGCCGTAGCCCTGCAGCCTTCCAGCGGAGTACCGCTCCAGCACCTCAATCAGGGAAACGGTGCGCCTGTGCCAGGCCATCACAACCCGGACAAGCCGGCGCGGGCGGACCGCGGCCCACACGGTCAGGAACGTCAGCACGGACAGGAACACCATGGTCAGCAACCCGTGCACACCCTCGGGCCAGGGTAACGCTGCGCCGGGAAGCTGCGAGGTGAACCGGGCCGTCGCCGCCACACCGGCGCTGAACGTACCGGCCACCGCAATCAGGACGGTTGCAGCCCACGGGGCCAGGACCACCAGGGGCACGGCAGCCGTTCCCAGCAGGGTTACAGGTGCCACCAGTGGGGACGCTATGACGTTGGCCAGCAAGGAGTAGGTGGAAAACTGGGGCTGCAGCACAACAATCACCGGTCCGCAGAGCAACTGCGCGGACAAGGGAACGGCCACAGCGGCCGCTGCCCACCGCGGGACGAACGCAGGGGTCCATGCCATGATGCGCTGACCCAGGACGATGATCCCCAATGTCGCCAGGACGGACAGAAGGAACCCGAAACTTGATCCCAGCCCCGGATCCATCAGCAGGAGTCCAATCACGGCGAGGCACAGGAAGCTCAAACCTCGCCCGGACCGGCCGGCAGCCAGGGCGGCAACCGCCACGGCTCCCATCAGGGCCGCGCGCAGCACGCTCGCATCGGGTCCGACGAGCAGTACGAACAGGGCAAGGCCCGCCACGGCAAGCGCCGCTGCGGGCAACCGCGGTAGGCGGAGTCTCCTGCACAACAGCAGCAGCCCGCCCAGAACCAGGCTGCAGTTCGCCCCGCTGACGGCCGTCAGGTGAGTCATGCCAACGCTTTTCATGGCGGAGTTCAGGCCCTCGACCAAGGCGCTGGTGTCCCCGGTAACCATTCCGGGCAGCAGGCCGCGGGGATCCGGGGCGAGGAAGGACGCGGCAGCAACAAAACGCTCCCGCAGCTCCTTTGCGGCTCCCTGCAGAATGGGAGGGGCAGCTACCGGCTGCCCTGGCCCGGAGGACGCTGTGAGGATGCCCGCTTCCTCCTTCCCCTGATCAGCGGGGCGCAGCTTTCCCATGGCGCGGACCATCTGGCCGGGCACCACGGCGCCCCAGCCGCCACCACCCATCACCACCAGCCGCGCCCGCGTCCGGAGCACCACACCGCCGGTACTGACGTCCCGGGTCCAGGCCGGCACGGACCAGCGCACCGGCGGACCAGCCTGGTTGGGTGCAGTCAGGGCACGTGGGGCTCCTGCCACTTCAAGGACGGCCGCCACCGACTTCCCGGAGGAGACGGCGGCCGCGAGGGGACCGTCGTGGCGCTGTGTGGCGGCAACCGCCGAGTGTGCAGCCGCTGTCCCCGCCAGGAGGAGGGCAACCGCCGTGGTGGTGAGGAAACTGCGCCGGGCCGGTTTTTCCTTTCCTCGCAGGGCCGGTTGCAAGCTACGAGCTGTGAAACTGCGGTGCAGCAGCAGCGCCGCGAGGACGAGCATTGCGCAGCAGACGCCCGCCAACGCCAACGGTGGCAGCCAGAGACCGGCAGTGGAGGCAGCCCAGACGAGTGCCGCCGGCAGCGCCAACCGGACATCCGTGCGCCGGCGAGGGGTTCCGCAACCGTTGGTGATGTCCGCCTCCCGGGCTTGCCTGCCGCCGTCCGTGAACCGCGCCGACTGCGCTGCAAAGAACTTTTGCAAGCTCCCCCCGTGCCCATGCGCTGGACGCAACAATCTCCTTCGCGGTTCAGGCGCGGCGCCATCCCCGGCGTCATCAGGGGTGCTGGTCCCAGCCGCCGGCCTCGGCCGGTCCGCTGTTCCTGCATGCGACGCCTCGTGCCGGCCGGTCGCATGCGCGCGGACCGCCGACTCCACATAGCGGCTCCAGGGGCTCGCCCCTGTTCCCGATGCCCAATTATCCATGGCGCTGCCTGAGGGCAGTCGCCCTTACGATGTGTTGCTCACGACTCATATGGTCACCAGCGGCAGCAGTGCTTCAAGCATCTTCGGACCGACACCGTCAATGGCGTCGAGGTCCTCGACGGCCTTGAACGGGCCATGCTCCTTGCGCCAGTCCACGATCCGCTGAGCCAGCACCGGCCCCACCTTCGGCAATCCATCCAGTTCCTCCACCCCGGCAGTGTTCAGGTTGATCTTCGATCCTGCCGGTCCCCCGGTATTCCCCTCCGGCGGGTCACCGGCAGCCGGCGCTCCTGGATCCTCGGGGCCGGCTGGCAGCGCTTCGCCCTGCTGCGGGACGTGGATCTTCTGCCCGTCCGCAACGGCCAGGGCGAGGTTGAGGCGGTTCAGGTCCGCGCCGGGCGCGGCCCCTCCCGCGGCGTCAATGGCCTCGTGCACCCGGCTGCCACGGGGCAGTTCGACCACTCCGGGGCGAAGCACTGAACCGGCAACGTGAACCACAACTGTCCCTGCAGGGGCGCTTTCCTGGGGATCGGACTCCGGGCCAGCCCGGAGTCCGATC
>NZ_JBNHFF010000035.1:0-20370 GCF_059089965.1 Arthrobacter sp. SPT-J7 | reverse complement strand
CGCCGGTCAGCGGAACTGCAACCAGAAGTGCCAGCAGCTGCAGCCAGGGAACTTCCACCGAAGCGCTCATTTCCGTAGCACTGGCAATCAGCACTGCGGGCAAGGCCCCCGCCGAACAACCGAGCAACGCTCCCAAACCGGACGTGAGCAGCGCTTGTGCACCGGCCAATCCTTTCCGCAGTCGGGGTGAGGCGCCCACTGCAGCAAGCGTCGCGTGATCCGGGCGCGCATCCGCAAGGGACAAGCCGGCGGTAATACCGGCAGCACTGAACGTGATCAGTGCGCTGATGGCAACAATCGACCAGGTCATCCATGGATTCTCCTGCGTGGTGCCCGGCTCCACCCAAAACCCTGCTCTGGGTTGCTGGTAGACGGCGGCAATGGCGGCAGATGCCGCATCCACCTCAGCCGCGGACGGGTACCGGTTCAGCTGAACCAGAAGCTCAGCGGGCCCAGGCTGCATACCGAGCCGTTGGGCTGTCTGTTCGGAAATGAAGCCGTAGTAGGGAACGGCTTCAGCAGGCTCAACAACGGCGGCGGCAAGGGCAGTACTGCTGACAGTTTCATGCAGCAAATAGGGGTCCGGATGTTCGGCCTGAGTGCGGACGTCCTGCGCCAGCAGCACGGTTTCTCCATCGCGGACGAAGACTGGGTTGGTCACCACCATGCCTCCGGCCTCAAGGACAGCCATTGCCTCTTGATTTGCTCCACGCCCAAGCACGGCGCGGATGACCTCAGCATCACCGACCAATATTGAACTCTGGGAGCCCGGCGACTGGGCGAGGGATCCCCGGCACCGCCAGTCGTCACGGTCCAGAACCCTTCCCTGCGGGGTGAGGGGGCATGCATTGCCCGAAGGTCTTGCAAGCGAATATTGCAGGCAGTTGGAGGTCGCAGTCCTGGCCGGAACCGATAAATCCGTCCCCGGTCCGAAAGCGCAGTTTCGAACATAGGCCGGTGCACTGATCGCCTGTGTCCAGGCAACACTGTCAAGGGCACCCGTTACGGCGGAAGAAAGATCCGCTGCGTCGATGTTGACGGGCGGCCGACTGCTGCCGTCAGCCGGCATAGGATGCTCGATGGACAGCGGCAGAAAGGCCTGGTTCTCCAAGGCGCTCCAGTGATGGTTTTCCCGCATCCCGGCCTGCTGACTGGCCAAGAGGACCAGTGCTGCGCTCGCCAGGGTGGCGGCGGCGAGAACAGCGGCCACTGCCGGTATCGTGCGGCCACGGTTCCTGGTGGAGTCACGGGCAGCCAGCCGCATAGACAGCGGCAACCAGCCCGTTCTGGCAGTCAGGACCACAATGGCCCAGCCGACGATGAGAACAAGGCCCACCACGGCAAGGACGGCTCCCGCAATCAACAACCCTGCAACCAGAGGCAGCTGCTCGGCTTTCCTGTCAGGATCGGTGGCTGAGTGCCGCAGCAGCCATCCCGTGGCCAGCAACCCTCCGGCCACGAGCAGCAACGCGGCCCCGGCCAGGCTTGTCCGTTTTGCATTGCCGGCGGGGGCCCTGCCGGATCTGAGGGCGCCAAGCGCCGCCTGCCGGGCCACGTGATTCGCAGGAGCCATCGCCGCAAGGATGCAGCACACCAGCCCCATAACCATGGAGACCAGCGTCAGCGGCACGTCGGGATGGAAGCCGGAAAAGCGCGGGGAACCCATTGAGCGAACCCAGTGGACCACGGCTGCCGCCGAGCAGAGGCCCAATACCGCGCCAGACAGGACGGCAATCCCGCCCAGCCACAGTCCCCCTGCCGTCACCACTGAGCGGACTGTCGGTGAATCGGCTCCTGACGCCGCCAGGAGCGCAAGCTCCCGAACCTGCCTTTTGGCACCTACGGCGAAAGCAGCTCCTGCCAGGAGGCCAACCTCCAGGAGCGCCAGTGCGGCGATCAGGCCGAACGTGGCAAAAAGCGCCACGGAGTTCGAATGCTGCTGGGGAAGTGCGACGCCCTGGATAGCCCGCTCATCCGCGGACGGCGGATTGAGTACCACGCCGCGCGACAGCACACCCACACCTTGGCTGTTGGCCTCGCGAACAACGGACCAAGCCACCGGTTCCGGGCCAACAAGGTAGTAGGACATTGACTGCCAAGATCCTGGTTGCTGGTCCAGAACAGAATCCGGCACCTGCCCGTCACGCAGGAAAATAAAGGAGCTCCGGTCCGAAGCATCGGCATCGCGGAGGGTTCCGACCGGTACAAAAGAACCCGCCGACGTCGTGATTTGTTCACCCAGCCCAAGGCTGAACCGCTCCAGCAAGCCCGGAGATACCAGGACCTCCTCCGTGGACCTGGGAGCCCTTCCCTCAAGCAGTGCGTACTTTCCCGCAAAGGCGGGATGCAGTGCGTCAACCAGCTGGCCCTGCAGGGACACCATAGCGGCCCCCACACCCGTGGTCAGGTCCAACCGGCGTTGTGCCAGAACTTCATAACCCGGCGGAATCAGGTCCGCGGGGTCCGCGCCCTTGAAGTCCGCATCATGGACTCCGGTGCTGTGCGCAACCATTGTGTCGTTCAGCGGATCCTGGACAGAATCCGCGTTGGGCACAGGCAGGGCACTGAACCGGGCCTGCGTTCCCCCGAGTTCGTACCGGACAATCTCTTCCGGAGTTTTCTGCGTGCTCTGGAACAAGGAAACAGCCCCGGTCATGCCGGCTACCGGAAGCATAATCAGCAGGATAATGAGCAGCGAGCGCCCTCTATGCCGGTTGATGTCCCGCCGGGCCATGCGCAGGGCAACGCGGAAACTGCCCCCGCGCCCGCCCGGGGCCGGAGCGAGGTCCAACGGCATCAGAGGCCTGCCTGCGCCAGCAGAACGGCGGGATCCTGGAGTGCAGCCGCCTGGTCCACAATGCGGCCGTCGCGAAGGAACACCACGCGGTCCGCCCAGGCCGCATGCCGGGCCTCATGGGTGACGAGCATAACGGCGGCACCTGCCTCCGCACGGGAGCGCAGTACTTCCATGACCCCTTGGCCGGTAGTGGAATCGAGTGCTCCCGTCGGCTCGTCCGCAAGGATCAGGCGCCGTTGTCCCACGACGGCACGGGCTATGGCCACGCGCTGCTGCTGGCCTCCGGACATCTGGTCCATGAACCGGTCCGCCAACTCGGAAATTCCCACCTGCCGCAGCGCGTCCAGCGCCTGCCGGTGGGCTTTCCGGGATGAAGTGCCGTCCAGTTCCAGCGGCAGCGCCACGTTCTCGGCCGCAGTCAGGGTGGGGACCAGGTTGAAGTCCTGGAAGACGTAGCCGACGGCGCGGCGCCTGAGGCGCGCCAGGTCATTCAGCCCCAACCGCGCCAGCGGCGTTGACTCAACAAAGACAGCGCCCGACGTCGGACGGTCCAGTCCCCCGGCGAGCGCCAGCAGAGAGGACTTGCCGGACCCGGACGGTCCCATGACCGCAACGAACTCTCCCGCATCGATGGTGAGGTCAACGTCGCGAAGTGCGGCAACCGCCGTCGCGCCCTCCCCGAAGGTCTTGCTGACCCCGGCAAGTTCCAGGACCTGCTGCGGACCCTGGACGCTCACCGGCGGCTGTCCGCGTTGAGCGGGGCGGTGTCTTCCGTAACCCCGTTGGAGGTCTTGCGTGCCTGCCCGGCGGACTGGGCCTGCTGGACCATCCTGGCTTCACAAAGATCCAGCCAGCGGACCTCGGCTTCCGTTTGGAAGATCAGGGAATCAAGGACCAGCAGCCAGGCAGTGTCCCCCGAGCGCTGGCTCGTGGCGCTGTCCCTGCGGGCCTTGGTGTAGTCCTGCAAAGCCCTGATGGAAGCTACCCGCTGCGCCTGGATGATGCTTTGCACGTCCACCCCCGGGATGGTGACGGCGAGCGCCAGCTTGATGGCAAGTTCGTTGCGAGGCGGGTTGTTTCGCTCCACCGGAGCCGCGAACCAGCTCCGCACTTCCGCTGTGCCGGCGCCGGTGATGCTGTAGATGACATGGCCCTCGCCGTCGTCACCATCCTTGGAGACGAGGCCGTCGCGTTCCAACCGGTCCAGCGTGGTGTACACCTGCCCGATGTTCAGCGGCCACGTGGCTCCTGTGCGGTTTTCAAACTCGACCCGCAGCTGGTAGCCGTAGCGCGGCTGGTCCTGCAGCAGGGCGAGGAGGCTGTGGCGGATGGACATGGCGCTCCTTGCGCTTGAAAGCGTTGGTATGCACGCTCCCCCAAGGCGCGTGCATACCGCGTATGTTTGAGCGTAACGCAGGAGGGCCTCGGAGGCAATACTCAGTATCTATAGGACGTGGTGGGCCTACATCAGCAGGAGAATCTTCCCCACGTGGTCGCCGCTATCGAAGTATTCATGTGCGGCCTGGACCTGGTCCAGGGGAAAGGTCTTGGCCACCAGCGGACGGATCCTGCCATCGCTGACCAATGGCCAGACGGCATCGCGGACCGCGTTCATGATGGCACCTTTTTCTTCGACCGGTCGGGGCCTCAGCGCCGTTGCCACCACCGCGGCCCGCTTCTTCAGCAGCTGTCCCAGGTCCAGCTCCCCTTTGGTGCCGCCCTGCAGGCCAATCACCACCAGCCGTCCGTAGTCGGCAAGCGCGTCCACATTCTGCGGCAGGTACTTCGCACCAACGACGTCGAGGATCACGTCAGCGCCACGCCCGCCATTCTGCTCGCGCAGGCTCGCAGGAAAATCCTCTTCGGCGTAATTGATCCCAATATCGGCACCGAGGAAGGCTTTCGCTGTCCCCACCTTTTCGTCCGTGCCGGCCGTCGTTGCCACTTTGGCGCCCAAGGCCTTGGCCAGCTGGATGGCCATGGTACCGATACCGCCGGTGGCTCCATGGATCAGGACCGTCTCTCCGGCCTGGAGCTGGGCTGTCATGACCAGGTTGGAATAAACCGTAGCGGCCACCTCCGGCAGGGACGCCGCCGTCACCAGGTCCACGCCGTCGGGAACCCGCAGGACCTGCTCAGCCGGCACCGCTACCTGCTGGGCATATCCGCCGCCGGCCAGCAGTGCCACCACCTTGTCGCCCAGGGAAAAGGGCTTGCTGACGCCAGGGCCAAAGCCTGCGATCCGGCCGGAAACCTCCAGCCCCGGAATCTCCGATGCACCGGGCGGCGGGGGGTAAAAACCCCTGCGCTGCTGCACGTCCGCGCGGTTCAGGCCGGCGGCGACAACGTCGATCAGCACCTCCCCGGGTCCGGGTACCGGAGCGTCGGCATCGCGGACCTCCAGGACTTCCGGGCCGCCCGGTTCGGATATATAGACGGCTTTCATGAACACTCCCGTTTCTGACTGAATACTGGCTGCAACCAGTGTGCACCGGACAGCTTCCGGACTCTGTTTTGTTGCAGGCAAGTGCCTATGAAACACTACTAGTCGAGGAAGGTTGTCCGAGCGGCCGAAGGAGCTAGTCTTGAAAACTAGTGTGCGGTAACCCCGTACCAAGAGTTCGAATCTCTTACCTTCCGCGATTGGAACCCCTGTCCGCCAGCATGCTGGCCGGCAGGGGTTCTTCGTTTATCCCGGCAACTGCGGGCGATCCGCCGGAACGGGCCCGAACTATTGAGGGTGTCAGAGCCCCGGCATAGTATTTCGAGCCCCTCCAGGCTGGTTCCACGCGTCGCAAAAATGTCAAAAGAAGTGCCGGCCGGAGCTTCCCCTGAAGCTACCGGCCGATATCCTTTTGTGATGGCCGGCACACATGGGGCGCCGGCCGGTGAGGCGCGACGTTCCGCTGGGGAACGTCCTGCCGAATGCACGCGCTATCAACCTTGCGTTCATTCAGCGCTGTTGTGATGTGCCGGATACCACTTGACCAGGAGCAGGATCCGGGCCCTTGTCCGTCGGTAAAAACCTGGACACCTTCCATCGGCTCCCCCACCGGGGAGGCCCTTCTGAAAGTAAGAGCGGATGCATCAGACAACTTGGAAACTGGCGCTGGGGACAGCGCTGTCGGCGGGGCTAATAGCTCCCTTCGCAGCGCTTCCTGCTGCTGCCGACTCTGTCGCTGAGGCCTCAATGGCGGCGGGAACCTCGCCCGTTGTGATCAATGAGGCGTATCTCAGCGGTGGCAGCGCCGGTGCTGCCTACAAAAACAAATTCGTTGAACTGTACAACTCCTCGGACGCTCCGGTTCCCCTGGACGGCTGGTCGGTTCAGTACCGCGCCGCCCCAGGCATCGCAGCCCCCACCGGCGTGGCTGCGCTGACCGGTTCCATCCCAGCCAAGGGGCATTACCTCATCCAGGGAGGAAGCAATAACGGTGGCGCTGCCGGTGCAGACCTGCCGGCAGCGGACCTGGTGGCCACCGGCATCAACCCCTCCGGCAGCGCCGGAACACTCATCCTTGCAAAACAGCGCACCGCCGTCTCCCTGGGCACCGGATCCCAGGTGGAGGCTGCCGGCGTGGCCGATCTCCTTGGGTACGGCAGCTCGAACACTTTCGAAGCGCAGGCAGCCGAGGCGCCAGCCAGCAACACCGACGTCAGAAGCCTGAACCGCGCGGCCGGCGCGGACAGCAACAGCAACTCCGCGGACTTCTCGCTCAGTGCCAGCATTACCCCGACGGCGGCGGGTGGCACCACGACGCCGGATCCAGAGCCCACACCAGATCCAACCCCTGACCCCACGGCCACCCCTTCAACCCGGACTATCGCGGAAATCCAGGGCACGGGCACCGAAAGCCCGCTGACCGGGTCAACGGTTACCACCACGGGCAAGGTCACGGCAGTCTTTCCCATCGGAGGGCTCAATGGCTACTACCTGCAGACCTCGGGAACCGGCGGGGATCTGACGGCAGCCAACCATGCGGCGTCGGACGGAATTTTCGTTTACTCCCCCGCCACCGCGGCTTCGGTCCAGGCCGGAGACCATGTTCAGGTGACGGGGGCGGTGGCCGAGTACTTTGGCATGACCCAGCTCAACGTCACCGCAGCGGCAGGGCTCACCAGGCTGACAGAGCCTGCCCCCGAAGTGAAGGCCACTACCTTCACTCTGCCCGCCAACGAGATCTTCCGTGAGTCCCTGGAAGGCATGCTCCTGGCACCCCAGGGCCCGCTGACGGTGACAGACAACTACACGCTGAACCAGTACGGCGAGATCGGCCTCGCAGGCGGAACAACTCCACTGGTACAGCCCACCGCCGTCGCTGCCTACGGCTCGGCCGAGTACACGGCAATGGTGGCGGAGAATGCCGCCCGAGGCATCAAGCTCGATGACGGCTCCAGCACCAACTTCCTCAGGGATGCCGCCACGAAGGCGCAGGTCCTGCCCTACCTGACCACCGCTGACCCGGTACGGGTGGGCTCCCCCGTCACGTTCACTACCAACGTGGTCCTCGGCTATGCCAACAATGCCTGGAAGCTCCAGCCACTGACCCACCTGACGGAGGGCAACAAGGCCACGGTACAGCCGGCCACCTTCGGTGCCACCCGCACCGAAGGCCCCGCCGCGGTAGGAGGCAACCTCAAACTCGCCTCCTTCAACGTCCTCAACTACTTCCCCACCACAGGCGACACCTTGGGGGGTTGCACCTTCTACGAGGACCGGGCAGGCAACCCCATCACTGTCCGCGGTGGCTGTGACGCCCGCGGCGCCGCCAGCGCTGAGAACTTCGAACGGCAGCAGGACAAGATTGTCGCGGCCATCACCAAGGCCGGCGCGGATGTTGTCACGCTGATGGAGATCGAAAATTCCGCACAGTTCGGCAAGAACCGGGATGACGCCCTGGCTAAGCTGGTGGATGCGCTGAACGTCCAGACTCCGGGCATCTGGGACTACGTCCGTTCGCCTGCCAACGCGCCGCCGCTCAGCGACGAGGACATGATCCGCACCGCCTTCATCTACAAGAAGGCAGTTGCAGAACCTGTGGGTGAGTCCATCATCCACAACGACACCGCGGCATTCGCCAGCGCACGCAAACCGCTGGCCCAGGTCTTCAAGCCAGTGGGCGGCGGCGCCGGGACAGAGTTCATCGCCATCGCCAACCATTTCAAGTCCAAGGGCTCCGCTGCCACTCCGGAGGACACGGACAAGGGACAAGGTGCATCCAACCTGGCGCGTACAGCCCAGGCGAAGTCCCTTCTGGAGTTCACCAAGTCCCTGCAGCAGTCCAAGGGCGAGGACAAGGTCTTCCTCATCGGCGACTTCAACGCGTACGCCAAGGAAGACCCCATCAACGTCTTCACGGCCGAGGGCTTCGTCAACCAGGACGACAAGGCACGCAACACCGACGGCGCCGCCGAGCACTCCTACGTGTTCGGCGGAATGGTGGGTTCCCTGGACCACATCCTGGCTTCCCCGGCAGCAGACGCCGCGGTCACCGGAGCCGACATCTGGAACATCAACTCGGTGGAATCCGTGGCCCTGGAGTACAGCCGTTACAACAACAACGTCACTGACTACTACGTACCGGACCAGTACCGCGCCAGCGACCATGACCCTGTGATTGTGGGCTTGAACCTGGAATCCGCACCCGCCACCGTTGACCTGAATTTCCTGGGCATCAACGACTTCCACGGCAGGATCGACGCAAACACGGTCCAGTTGGCCGGCACCATTGAGAAGCTCCGGGCCGCAGCCGCCCCCGGCGCCACCGCTTTCCTCTCGGCCGGCGACAACATCGGGGCGTCGCTGTTTGCGTCCGCCGTCGCCAAGGACCAGCCCACTATCGATGTGCTGAACGCCCTGGAGCTTCAGGCATCCGCAGTGGGCAATCATGAGTTCGACGGCGGCTGGGCGGACCTGCGGGACCGCGTCGTCGCCGGCGGTGCCAACGCGAAGTTCCCCTACCTGGGAGCCAACGTCTACAGGAAGGGCACCACCGAGCCGGTCCTGCCCGAGTTCACCGTCCTGGACAGGAACGGGATCAAGGTGGCCGTCATCGGCACCGTCACGCAGGAAGTTCCCTCCCTGGTGACCCCCGCCGGCATCGCCGAACTTGAGTTCGGCGACCCGGTGGACGCGATCAACCGTGCAGCTGCCAGGATCACCGCGGAGAACCTTGCCGACGTCATTATTGTGGAGAACCACGACGGCGCCGGCTCGGGAGCCGTGGAAGGCGCCACGCTGGAGGAGGAAGTGGCAGCGGGCGGCCCCTTCGCGAAGTTGGTCACCCAGACTTCTTCAGATGTCGACGCGATCTTCACCGGGCACACCCACAAGGAGTACTCCTGGGACGCCCCGGTCCCGGGCGTCGAGGGCAAGACCCGCCCGATCGTCCAGACGGGCAACTACGGCGAGAACGTGGGGCAGATCCAGCTCACCGTTGACACCGCCACCAAGGAGGTGACGGCGTACAAGGCCGGCAACGTCAAGCGGACCACTGATCCCGCCGCTGACCTGATCGCCGCCTTCCCGCGGGTTGCCGCCGTCGACGCCATTGTCAAGAAGGCACTCGCGGATGCCGCAGTCGTGGGCAACCAGCCCGTTGGCGCTGTCACGGCGGAC
The DNA here is from genome assembly GCF_059089965.1 of Arthrobacter sp. SPT-J7. NCBI lineage: Bacteria > Bacillati > Actinomycetota > Actinomycetes > Micrococcales > Micrococcaceae > Arthrobacter > Arthrobacter sp. SPT-J7. Next base: position 10,954 of record NZ_JBNHFF010000035.1, on the reverse strand, counting down.
ATCACTACGGCCTTCACCACTGACGCCGCCGGTGTCGCCAAACGTGATGACCGCGGCAGCGAGTCAACCCTGGGCAACCTGGTGGCCGATTCCCTGCTGGATTCGCTGCAGCCGGCGGAACTGGGCGCCGCCGAAATCGGTGTGGTCAATGCCGGCGGACTCCGGAACGAGCTCTACTACGCCCCGGACGGTACCATCACGTACGCCGAGGCGAACGCGGTGCTGCCGTTCGTGAACAACCTCTGGACGACATCCCTGACGGGTGCCCAGTTCAAGACAATGCTGGAGCAGCAGTGGCAGACCAACCCGGACGGCACGGTACCCAGCCGGGCCTACATCCAGCTCGGCCTGTCCAAGAACGTGAACTACACCTTCGATGCAGCCCGGCCCGCCGGAGACCGCATCACGTCCGTCCGGGTGAACGGGGCCGCGCTCGATCCGGCCAAGTCCTACCGGGTGGGTACGTTCAGCTTTCTGGCCACCGGCGGCGATAACTTCCGTATTTTCACTGAAGGGTCCAGCACCAAGGACTCAGGGCTGGTGGACCGGGACGCGTGGATCGGATACCTGCAGAAGAGCAGCCCCGTCTCGCCTGACTTTGCCCGCCGCTCCGTGGCCGTTACCAACACCATCCCGGGCCAAGTCCGGCCGGGTGAGGCCCTCACGCTGGCAGTGTCCAAGCTGGACCTGACGTCGCTCGGCAGCCCGGTCAACAAGACGCTGTCAGCCGTGTTCACCGATTCTGCGGGCACGGCGACCCAGCTCGGATCCGTGCCCGTGGAAGCCGGCGCAGCAAACGTCAGCCTGCCCGTTCCCTCGGGCGCCGCTGCCGGTACAGGAACCCTGGTCCTCACCGCAGCCGAATCCGGCACGGTAGTCACTGTTGACGTGACGGTGGCAAGCGTTCCGGTTGAGCCGGTGTGTACCGTGCCGGCCAAGCCGACCAAGTGGTACGACGTCCTGGGCTGGATCCGCTACGCTGCAGCCTGGCTCCAGTACCAGGTGTGCCTGCGGGGCTAAGGAGCTGGTTTCGGCGGCCCGCCGTCAACGCTCTCTCACATAATGTGCGTATTCCTCCAAGGCTCTCTCACCCAAGTGGACTGGGTGAGAGAGCATTGGGTTTTGAGGCACATCAAGTGAGAGAGCGTTGGGGTTTGCTACAGCCCCAGGATGGCGCCGGCGATCTCATCGGCGTCGCGCAGGGTGCGCTGGCCGCTGCGGTAGTTCGGCCCGCCGGACTGGACGGCTTCGGCCGCGATGGCTGTGCCCCACTGTGTGGAGGAGAGCTGCAGTCCCAACACATAGAGGCCTTCCGTCACGGAACCGTTCGCTGCCAGCGGCCGGTAAGGGTGTGGCTCAACATCCAGCCCGGTGGACTGCACTGGCGCGCCTTCCACCGACATCATGAGGCGCGGCCGCACCAGGCCATCAGCCAGCAGCTGCTCCAAAACCGGCGAATCGCTTGCGGAGACCCTGTTTCCGGGCGCCAGTGCCTCCACCATGGTCCGTGCAGCCACCGGTGCATCGTCCACCCACGGCGAGAAGGCGGTGAAGACGCCATTCCTGCGGTCCACCCCGAACTTGGGGTCGGGCCCCACAAAACTCACCACTCCTGCCCTCGCCAGCGCTGCGAGCTGTTCGGAGCGCAGGGCAGGAGGCCCGCTGGCCAGTCCTTCCACAAACGACTCGAACCAGCCACGCAGCCCCGCGACCCAGGATTCATCGGTGATGCCGCCGTCGGCTACCGCCGACTTCAGCACCGCCCGGCCGTGGTGCAGGGCACCGATGGCCATCTTCACCGGATCATCTTCACCAAGCGCGGAGCGGCGCGCATCGTCCAGCAGGTACTCTACAACGGCGGCGTCGAGTTCAGCGCGGGACGCAAAGGACCGTCCGGCCAGCGGCGCAGCGAGCCCCGGAAGGTCCAGCCGGTGCCGGGGCCCCACGTGGACAGCGAGGACGCTTTCCACGCTGTCCTCCCAGTTCGCGGCACTGTGCGCGTGCGGGTGGAGTGCCTCGTCAAGGGCCTCAAGGAAGGCAGGCGAATCAGGCACGGCATTCGGCTGCGAGCGCACCAGGGTGGAGTAGTAGGCCCAGAGCGCATCACGGTGCAGGAGGGGCCAGAAGTCATGGTCGAAGGCAGGGCGGATGCCGGCCTTCGTGAAGCGTTCCAGCGCAGCCTCGGTGAAGTAGCGAAGGGTGACGGATGCCGGGTAGTACCCGCTCAGCGCAGCCTTGGCGCGGTAGGGGGTTCCCCTGCGGGACGCAGCAATGATGTGCGGTTCCTGACCCGACGGCTCATAACGGAGCACGGACCCGTTGGCGATGAATTTGCCGCCGCGGCCCTCGGTCAGCTGGCCCATGGTGTCGAAGAAGTTCAAGCCCATGCCCCGGACCAGGACAGGTTCCCCGGACGGAACCAGGGACCAATCCACGTCCGCCGGCACCGCAGGAGGGAAATACCACAAGCCCAACTGTTCAGCCGAGGCTTGCAACTCCCGTTGTTCAGCATTCAGCCGGGACGGGATGTGACCCAGCGCCAGCACCACTGACCCGGTGCGAATCGTGGCTCCGGTGGCCAGGCCGACGTCGAACGTTCCGTCAGCGGAGGGCCGCACCGACACTGCGGACGTTTCGTGGAAGTCGATGGTCACGCCGTCGGGCGCTTTCCGCGTCAGCTCCTCCACCGTGCTGCGAAGGTACCGGCCGTACAGTGCGCGGCTGGGGAAATCACTGGAGGTGAGGACTGACAGTTCAGCGAGTTCTTCTTCGTTCAGGGACGGCAAAGGGTCCTTCTGCTGCCGGGCCCGCCACTGGTCGAAAGTGGTGCCGGCGACGGGGGGCGCCAGGGCAGGGTCCTGCGGAATCAGGGTGGGATAGAAGGACTGCGTGTTCATCAGGAACAGCCGGGACTGTCCCGGCTGCCACACGTGGCCGGGACCTGCCGGGTAAGGGTCGACGACGTCGATATGGAGCCGCACCGGGCCGGCTGCGGCCGCGGCCAATGCGGCACTGCGGGCAAGCAGGCGTTCCAGGACACTGGCGCCCCGGGGACCGGCGCCGACAATGGCGGTCCGGATGCTCTGCGTTTTTTCCACGGCATCCAGAGTACGGGCTGAAAACAAAGTCTGCGCCGGCCGCTTGACTTGCCAGCCATCCGCGGATGTTGTTTGGATGGGGCTCATGACCACCACTGCAGCTGATCCAGCGCCCGCGTCCGGTTCCGGCGATACCACCGGCACCGCCCCCTCGGGCATCGCGCCCGAGCCCACTGACGAGAATGTCTGGCTCGAGGAGATCTACGGGGAGCAGCAGCTGGCCTGGGTGAAGGAACAAAATTCGCGCACGGAGGACCTGCTGGAGGACGCCGGCTACGTGGAACTCGAGGGCAGGATCCTTGAAGTGCTGGACTCCACGGACAGGATCGCCATGGTGGGCAAGCGCGGCGACTGGTACTACAACTTCTGGAAGGACCAGCAGAACCCCAGGGGCCTCTGGCGCCGCACCACCTGGGACAGCTACTGCACAGATACCCCAGACTGGGATGTCCTCCTGGACGTCGATGCACTGTCCGCTGCCGAAGGCGAAGAATGGGTCTTCCACGGGGCAACCTTCCTCCGCCCGGCCGCAGATGAGCCTTACCGCCTGGCGCTGCTGGCGCTTTCCCCAGATGGCGGCGACGCCAACCGCTACCGGGAATTCGACGTGGAGTTACGCAGGTTCGTGGACCCGGCGACGGGCGGCTTCGATTTGCCGACGGCGAAGGGGAACGTGTCGTGGCTGGATGCAGACACGCTGCTGGTCGCCTCCACGGCTGAGGGGCTTCCTCGGACGGCCTCCTCCTACGCCCGGACAGCCGTCACCCTCAAGCGCGGCGCCTCCCTCGGCGAAGCGCACCGCCTGTTCGAGGTGCCGGAGAACCACATGATGGCAGTGGTGGCCCACGACTCCACGCCCGGGTTCGAACGGACCTTCGCGGTTGACTACATCGACTTCTACAACAGGAGGAATTCCGTTCTGCGCGACGGCTCGTGGCTGGTCATCGACGTCCCAACCGACGTCAACGTCAGCGCCCACCGCGAATGGCTGCTGTTCCGTCCCCAGCAGGACTGGGTTGTGAACGGGACAACGTTTCCTGCAGGATCGCTCCTTGCCGCCCGGTTTGAGGAATACCTGGCCGGTGCGCGCAACATTGCGGTGCTCTTCACCCCGGATGCCAGCACCTCGCTGCAGTCCTGGAGCTGGACCCGGAATTTCCTGCTGCTCAACCTGCTGAAGGACGTGTCCTCCGAGATTCGCGTTCTCAACCCGTCGCAGTCAACGGACGATGCCAACGGAGCCTGGGAGTCCACTCCCCTGGATGCCTGCCCGCCGCTGCACGACGTCAACGCCTACGCGGTGGACGATGAAGACGACGGCGGCGCCGGCGACGATTTCTGGCTCGTTGCCACCGGCTTCACCACCCCCAGTACGCTGATGCGGGGCACTCTGGAGTCCGCCGCTGCGGGGACCCCCGGGGTGGTGAGCCGGCAAATGACGGTCAAGACATCGCCGTCGTTCTTTGCCGATGATGACTATGAAGTGCAGCAGCACTTCGCCGTTTCCGACGACGGAACCCGGGTTCCCTACTTCCAGGTCGCCTCCCGCGATCTCCCGTTGGACGGGCAGAACCCCACCCAGCTTTCCGGTTATGGCGGCTTTGAAGTTTCCCGCACTCCTGCCTACAGCGGCACCGTGGGCAGGGCCTGGCTGGAACGCCGGACTTCGACTTCCACCGGCACCAACGTGGAACTATCCCACTCCAGGGGCGGTGTGTACGTGGTGGCCAACATCCGCGGCGGCGGAGAATACGGCCCGGGCTGGCACCGGGCGGCCCTGCAGGAGAACCGGCACAAGGCCTACCAGGACTTCGCGTCCGTGGCACGGCACCTGATCTCCCGCGGCGTCACCTCACCGGAGCGGCTGGGGTGCGTCGGCGGCTCCAACGGGGGACTCCTGGTGGGCAACATGCTGACGCAATACCCGGAACTGTTCGGAGCGGTTTCCTGCGGCGTGCCGCTGCTGGATATGCGCCGCTACACGAAACTGTCCGCCGGCCATTCGTGGATCGCGGAGTACGGTGACCCTGACGTCCCCGAGCAGTGGGAATACATCAAAACATTCTCTCCGTACCACCTGCTCAAGGACGGGGTGGAATACCCCGAGACGTTCATCTGGACCGCCACTTCAGATGACCGCGTAGGTCCGGTGCAGGCCCGCAAGATGGCTGCCCGGATGCTGGCCATGGGAATCCCGAACGTCTGGTTCCACGAGGCGCTGGAGGGAGGCCACGCCGGAGCCTCTGACAACCGGCAGGCTGCTGCGCTGCAGGCCCGAAGCCAGCACTTTCTTTGGAAGGCGCTGGCGGGCGGGATGGTGTAGCCGTGTCCCTGGCCGTGCGGCGGGCGGTACCGGCTGACGTTGAGCGGCTGGCGGAGGTCCACGTCCGCTGCTGGCAGGAGACCTACCGCGGCATGCTCTCTGAGGGTTTCCTGGCATCACAGGTGCCCACCAACCGGTTGGCGCTATGGCAACACCTCTTGGAGAGGGCAGAGCCAGCGGAGGCCTGGGTGGCCTGCGACGACGGCCTGATCGTGGGGTTCGCGGGTATCCGGAGGGTGCCGTCCGGAGACTCCTGGCATACATCAGGGCCGCCGTCTTCGGGGGACCTGGAATTGTGGGGACTCTACCTGTTGGCATCGCACCAGGGACTGGGGTTGGGGCGCCGCCTCTTGGAGGCAGCGCTGGGCGACACTGCGGCAAGCCTGTGGGTGGCTGCTGAGAACGAGCGTGCGATTGGCTTCTACCGGCACTTCGGGTTCACGCCCGACGGCGCGGCGGATGTGATCCCTGACTGGGAAAACCTGCGCGAGATCAGGTTGGTGCGGCCCGGGCAGGCCCCGCGTCTGTAGTGCAGGCGGATCCCCGGGGCACTTTGAAGGGCCGGGCGGCCCGTTTTGCACTGCGTGCCACGTTCTGCGTATCCTTGGTGGGCTAGGAATAGCAATTGGAGACGTGCCAGAGCGGCCGAATGGGCTTCACTGCTAATGAAGTGTGGGGCACAACTCCACCGGGGGTTCAAATCCCCCCGTCTCCGCGTTTGGCCCCGGTCCAGGACCGGGGCCTTTTGCGTGCCCCCGATGGTGGTGCCTGCGGCGGCTATCGCCTGCGCTGGACTCCGGATGCGTCGGGCCCGCAATCACTCCACTTTCGCGCTTTGCACCCCTGCTCACGCCAGGAACACCCGCGCCGCTGACTTTCGCCCTGCTGGTCTGCAGCGGAGCTAGCTGGCTCAACCGGCCCTAACAGCCTGGGGGCCCGCTGCCCGGAGCCGACTGTCCCGGAGCCGACTGTCCCGGAGCAGGGCTGACGTCGGCCTGCGTAATTCGGGCGTGCCAAGTGGCTCTACCGGCCTCGTTTCACCCCGCCCCGTTTTACCCCGCCTCGTTTCACCCCGCCTCGTTTCACCCCGCCTGAGCAAGGACCAGCGGAAGGACAGCTCCCGCCCCGGCCTGCCTCACTGCCCGACCGGCAACAGTCAACGTCCAGCGGCTGTCCGCCAGGTCATCAATAAGCATCACCGGCTGCCCCTTCACAGCGGCCAGCGCAGCCTCGAGCTCGGGACCCACGATCAACCGGTCCCAGACGCCGGCCAGGCGGTAGGCGCTGTTGCCGCCGCGCCCTCCGGTGGGACCACCGTGCGCGAGCTGCAGCCCGCCAAGGTAGGGAATGCGTCCGATTTCTGCGATTCCCCTGGCCAGGGAGCCCACCAGCTCGGGCTTGCTCCGGGACGGAATACTCACGATCGCGGCCGGCCGCCCCACTCCGCTCCACCCAGGTTTGCGGGCGTCACCGGAACCCCACTCCCGCAGGACCTGCACGCAGGCCTGCAGCATGGCCGGATCCACGGGCCGGTCTTCAGCGCCGGCGGCAAACAGACCGCGCAAGGCACCACCCCAGCCAAGGTCCGTCAGCCTGGCCAGGACACGCCCTTCGGCCAGACCTTCTGCCGGCTTGAGCTTCCCCTTCACCTGCACGCCAAGGCGGTCCATGCCGCTGGGCCACTGCAGCCTGGCTTCCAGCACCCCGCCTGCCCGGCTGAGGGTCTGGCCGGCGGCTTCCGTAGCGGTCTCTGCTATGTCGGCCGGGAACCAACGCCCTGCACAGTTGTCGCACCGGCCGCACGGGCGGGCCGTCTCATCGTCGAGGACGGAGGTGATGTATTCCATCCGGCACCCGGCGGTGTCCTGGTAGACCACCATCGAGTCCTGCTCGTCCACGCGCGCCTCAGCGATCCGCTGGTACCGCTCGGCGTCGTAAATCCACGGCTGGCCCGTGGCCCGCCATCCGCCTCCCACCCGCTCCACTGCGCCGTCAACGGACAGGACTTTAAGCAGCAGTTCGAGCGGGGTGCGGCGGAGGTCGACCCGTGCTTCCAGGGCCACCGTGGAAAGCGCAGTGCCGGCTTCTGCCAAGGCAGTGAGGACGGCCGCTGCTTTCTCTTCGGAGGGCATGGACGCGGTCGCGAAATACTGCCAGATGTCCCGGTCCTCCGAGCCGGGAAGCAACAGTACGTCGGCATTGGCGGCGCCGCGGCCGGCACGGCCAACCTGCTGGTAGTAGGCCACCGGGGAAGACGGCGCCCCAAGGTGGACCACAAAGCCCAGGTCGGGTTTGTCGAAGCCCATGCCCAGTGCGGAAGTGGCCACCAGTGCCTTGACCTGGTTATCCTTCAGCAGCTGTTCGGCACGTTCCCTGTCTGCTGGATCGGTGCGACCGGTATAGGCGAGCACGTCATGCCCGGCTTCGGTGAGGAGCCGTGCGGTATCTTCTGCGGCTGAGACAGTCAGGGTGTAGATGATGCCGCTTCCGGGCAGGTCGGCCAAATGCGTCAGGAGCCAGCCCAGGCGCTGCTTCGAATCCGGGAGGGACAGGACACCCATTCGCAGGGAGTCACGTCCCAGGGAACCGCGGATGGTGAGGACTCCGTCCCCCAGCTGTTCCTCGATGTCGTGCACCACGCGGGAGTTTGCCGTTGCGGTGGTGGCCAGCACCGGAACCGTATCCGGGAGTTGTGTGATCAGGTCCTCGATCCGCCGGTAGTCAGGGCGGAAGTCGTGGCCCCAGTCGGAGATGCAGTGGGCCTCGTCAATGACCAGCAGGCCGGTCCGCCGGATCAGCTCCGGCAGCTGGGTTTCCCGGAAGGACGGGTTGGTGAGCCGCTCCGGGGAGACCAGCAGAACATCCACCTGGTCCGCGGCAAGCTGCTCACGGACGGCGTCCCATTCCAGCTGGTTTGCGGAGTTGATGGCGACGGCACGGACGCCAGCACGGGCAGCGGCAGCCACCTGGTCCCGCATCAGGGCAAGCAGCGGCGAAACGATGAGCGTAGGCCCGGCGCCGCGGCGCCGCAACAGCAAGGAGGCCACAAAATAGACGGCCGACTTTCCCCAACCGGTTCGCTGGACCACCAAAGCCCGCCTGCCGCCGTCCACCAGCGCTTCGATGGCTTCAAACTGCCCCTCATGGAAGGCCGCCCCGCGGTTCCCCACGAGCTCGCGCAGCACCTCCAAGGCCTGGTGGTGGGTTGCAGAATTGGCGGCAGGGCCGGCGGCTGGGTCTGCGATTGCTGTGGCGTGCTGGTTATCGACCATTGATTCAGTATCCCAGCCGCCCCTGACACCCGGCACCGAACGCAGCCCACATGTGGATACGGCGGAGATACAAAACACCAGTCGCGGAACCGCCGTCACATAGGGCGCCTGCCAAAGCGTCCTCCACCGGCGGCTGCCGCCGTCCACGTAAGATAAAGCCCGTGACTAGCGAACAGACAACGACTTTTGACCTTTCGGCATCCTTCAAGGCCTACGACGTGCGCGGCATTGTGGGCGAATCGATTACGGCCGAAATCGTCGAAGCCGTGGGGGCCGCGTTCGTGGATATCCTGCAGCTCCAGGGCCAGACCATCCTGGTGGGCGGCGACATGCGCCCCTCCTCCCCCGAGTTCAGCAAGGCCTTCGCCAGCGGCGCAACCGCCCGGGGAGCCGACGTCGAGCTCCTGGACCTGATCTCCACCGACGAGCTCTACTTTGCGTGCGGCTACCTGAACCGCGCCGGCGCCACCTTCACAGCCAGCCACAACCCTGCCGGGTACAACGGCATCAAAATGTCCAAGGCCGGCGCCGTGCCCATCTCATCCGAATCGGGGCTCAAGGACATCCAGGCCCTGGCCGAGCAGTACCTGAACACCGGCTCCATACCAGCGGCGGAAAAGCGCGGCCAGATCAGCGTCCGCGACGTACTCAAGGACTACTCCGAGTACCTCCGCAAGCTGGTGGACCTCTCCGGGGCACGTCCCCTGAAGGTGGTAGTGGACGCAGGCAACGGCATGGCCGGCCTCACCACTCCGGCAGTCCTGGGCGACGCCCTGCTCCCCCAGCTGCCCCTGGACATCGTCCCCCTGTACTTCGAGCTGGACGGCTCCTTCCCCAACCACCCGGCCAATCCCCTTGAGCCGGAGAACCTCCGCGACCTGCAGGCTGCAGTGCTCCAGCACGGTGCGGACATCGGCCTGGCATTCGACGGCGACGCTGACCGCTGCTTCGTCATCGACGAGAAGGGCGAGCCCGTCTCGCCGTCGGCCATTACCGGGATGGTGGCCCGCCGCGAGATCGCCCGCGCCAAGGCGCAGGGCGAAACCACGCCCACCATCATCCACAACCTCCTCACCTCACGTGCCGTGGCCGAACTCGTGGAGCACGACGGCGGCCGGGCTGTCCGCACGCGTGTTGGCCATTCCTTCATCAAGGCAGTCATGGCGAAGGAAGGGGCGGTGTTCGGCGGAGAACACTCCGCCCACTTCTACTTCCGTGACTTCTGGAACGCGGATACTGGCATGCTGGCAGCAATGCACGTCCTGGCCGCCCTGGGCGAGCAGGACGGGCCGCTGTCGGAACTGGGCCGCGAGTACGAGCCCTACGTTTCCTCCGGCGAAATCAACTCAGAGGTCGACGACAAGGCAGCAGCCGTTGAGCGGGTCCGTCTCGCCTTCGCGGACGAAGACCTCACCATCGACCAGATGGACGGCAGCACGTTCACGGCCAACGACGGCAGCTATTGGTTCAACCTGCGCCCGTCCAACACTGAGCCTTTCCTTCGGCTCAACGCTGAGGCCACCGACCGCACCACCATGGAGCGGATCCGGGACCGCGTCCTGTCGATCGTGCGGGCATAGCAGCGCATGGCTGAGGACAGCGAGATGGACTCCGGAGCAGGTACCGGCGGCCAGGCGTCCTGGCGGGAGTCCGTGTCGGAGAGCACGGCCACGGACCTCGAGAACCTCTTGGGGACAGGTATCAGCGCCGCCCAGGAACAGCTTCAGCGCAACGGCGGCTTCCTGCCCTTCGCCCTGACAGTGCAGAACGACGGCGAGGTCCGGCTGGTTGCCGTTTCCCCCGCGGATGCCCAAGAAGGCTCCGATGGCGACTTTGACGCCGATGCCATGATCAGCGATCTCACGGCCCTGCTGCGCCAGAACCGGGAGGACTTCCGCGCCGCGGCGGTGGTTTGCGACATTTTGCTGGTGGAGGAGGACTCGGACGCGATCCACGTGGCCACCGAGCACCGCGAGGGCCCGGTGTTCGCCGCCGTTTTGCCCTATTCCGCCGATCCCGCCACCCGGACGTGGGAGTTCGGCGAGCTTGCGGCAGACGCCAGCGAGCCCGCTATCTGGGTGGACTAGCCCTGGCCCGCCCATGAAAATCAATGCTTTTGCCGACGTGAGCCTGCGGGCCCTCATGGTGCTCGCAGCTGCCCCCGGCGGGACGCTGCTGACTACGCTAATCATTGCGGATACAGTGTGAACGCCCTACAACCATGTCAGTATGGCTATGGCCAAACTCCGCAGCCTGGGGTT
>NZ_JBNHFF010000034.1:0-21122 GCF_059089965.1 Arthrobacter sp. SPT-J7 | reverse complement strand
CAGCATGAGCTGGAACTCATTCGCAGCAAGTCCCGTCCCCACACTCCTAAGTGGTGGGTGTCGGTACTGGAAAGCCGCGCCAAGGTTTTGCGAGTCTACGAGGGGCTGGTGTCGCTGGGCATCGTGGAACATGTCGGTGAAAAGCACCTGGGCCGGTTCCGGGCCGTGCGGTACCCGGAGAAGGACCATGCTCCGGAGGCGGCGCTCCTGAAAAAGATCCAGGCGGCACTCAGCGGTTCACCGTCGGACCTCGAGGCGCCGGATACCACGGCAACCGACGCCGGGGCGCCTGATGAAGAGCCGGCGGATGCCATGCCGACCGGGACCGCAGCGCCTGAAGCCAAGCCAACCGCAGCCAAGCCCGGTTCCAAGGCGCCCGACGCCAGGACCATAGTGCTGATCGCCCTGCTTCAGGCATCCGGACTGCTCGGAAAGCTCTTCCCGGAGGCAGACAGAATCCGGGCAAGTGAGCTCTCGAAGGACTACTGGCCGTCCCGCGCAGTGGAGGATGAGCTGCGCCTGATCAGGCTGGCCGAGGAAGAAGCCGCTACCCTGTGACGAATCAGGTCCAGTAAAGGAGACGGGCAGCCGGCAGGCGCCGCTCCAGTTCCTCCGTAAACCACTCGCGCATTTCCGTCATGGTCTGCTTTGGGTACACGTACTTCACGCCGCCAAATTTCGATCGCTTCTGGCTCCGCGAATCCTCGTCCATCTCAAGCTTCGTTTGGGGATACCAGCCCAGCAGCACCTCCTTGCTGGCGGGGGTGAAGCGGTGCGTGATGAGCTCAGCCGTGAGATCGAGGTCGTCGATGCCGGCCACCGCCTCGGAGACGTCGTCCAGCAGCGCGCCGTACTGCTCCTGCCAGTCGGGTACGGGCATGATGGGGGCGATCGTCAGGCCCACCCGGTAGCCGGCCGCCGCAACCGCGCGGAGGGCCCCGAGACGGGCAGGCATCCGGGCGGTTCCACCCTCGAAGCGGTTCGCCACCTCGGCGGCATTCACCGAGAACCTGATGCGCGTCCTCCGCCCGTGATCGAGGGTCACCAGCTCGCCGACGTCGTCGAACTTGGTGGTGAACCGCAACTGGACGTCGTCGCCGAACTCGCCCGCTCCGACGCGGGAGATCGCGGCGGCGAGCGAGCCGGTCACGGTCTCGATGCCGAGCGGGTCGGTGTAGCACGACAGCTCGAACGTCGTGCCCTCATGCCCGCGCTCAAGGGTCCCGCGGGTGACGGAACCCCTGCCCGCATGGGTGCGTATCCCGTCGAGCACATCGTCGATATTGGCGTAGGCGCGTGTCACGGGAGGCCCCTGCAGTGACCCGGCCAGGTAGCAGTACTGGCAATGGGCGGGGCAGCCCTTGGCCAGGTCGATCCGCCAGTCGGCGCTCGGCGGGATCGGCTGCGGCTTGAGGGCGCTCGGAGGGGCGACCACAACCGCAAGCGTGTTCTTCGCGGACGCGTATGTCTCGCGGTCGGTGGTTCCGCGCAGACCGGTCAGCGCGTTTCCCGGCAAGAACCGGATGTCATCGACGCCCGCACGCTCGCAACGCCTGATGATTTCTGCTGTGTGGGGCAGGTCCGCCGCGGCCCGCGTGATCAGCACGTGTTTGGGGACCCATAAACGGGTGGGAGAGATAGTGGTCAGGTTCGATTCCTGAAGAGTCATCATTGCCTTTAACAACAACCAGGAACGCCCGAATGTTCCACTATCTGCCCCAGTATCACCTCGAGGACGACGCTTGAGTGCACTGAATGCTACGAAGATTCCAGTCCGGTCACCAGGAGTCTTTCCTTGCTCCCCGCATCACCTGCCGTGCTGCGTGCCCGATTATTGAGCTGTACGTTGGGTAGGCGAACTTCACGCGTGCGAGGGTGGCTACGTCTGTGCCGGCTGCCATCGCGGACGCAACCGCCTGGATGACCTCCACAGCATTCTCGCCAACCGCGTGAGCACCGAGTATCAGCTCACGGTGCCGGTCGGTGACCAGCTTCAGGAAGCCTTGCTCCCGGTCATCAATGATGGGACGCTCCACTGATCCATAGGGAACGACGACGACGGCGCACTCCGCGTCGCGTTCCCTCGCCTTCGCCTCGGTGAGGCCTACGCCGGCATAGTCCGGGTCCGTGAATCCGCCCTCAGGCAGCAGGTGGTGCGGCGTGGTGCGGTGCGCTCCCAGGACGGCATTCTCTGCGGCAGTCTCACCCTCGAAGACCGCAGCCTGCACCAGCATGGACGTTCCGTTCGCGTCTCCAGCAACAAAGATGTGCGGAACATTGGAGCGAAGGTAGTTATCCACCGGGATGGCTCCTCTCCCAGTGGCGACGCCGGCCGCTTCCAAGCCAAGGCCGGCGATGTTCGCGGGCCAGCCGACAGCCATGATCACTGTACCCACCTGTGCCGAGTGCGCGCCGTCCTCGCCATGCCAGCGGATCCTAAGGCCGCCGTCGTGCTCCTCAATGCCGTCCACACCACGAATGCCGACGTTCACGTGCACGCCCCGGGAGCGGAAACCTTCCGTGACCGCCATGGAGACGTCGTCATCCTCAGTGGTGAGGATGCGCGGTGCGAGGTCCAAAAGGGTAACCTGCGATCCAAGGGCATCGAAGATCGTAGCCAGCTGCGCCCCGGTGTGCCCGCCGCCAATGATGGCGACGGAGCCGGGAAGTTCAGGAAGGTCCAATACTTCGTGAGGAAGTGCGGCGTGGTCGGCGCCCGGGATAGGGAGCCTCCGTGCACTGCCGCCTACGCACAGGATGATGGAAGCGGCGGTGACCACTCGTCCGTCAATCGACACTTCCTGCGGCCCGGTAAACTTCGCCTCCCCTTCAAGGAAGGTGATCTGCAGTTGTCGCATAGTGCCGCTGTACGCCTTGGCATCCAGCACGCGGTCTACGGTTGCGCGGACCCGGCGGACCAGTTGCGGCCAGTCCACCGCAGGCTCGTGCACCACAATCCCGTAGTCCCGGGCAGTGCGCACTTCCCGGTACAGCCGGGCCGTTTTCGCCAGCACACGCGTGGGCACACAACCCGAGTTTACGCACGTGCCGCCCAACCGGGCACGCTCGACGACGGCGGTGCGTGCCCCCAGCTCCGCTGCCCGTGTTGCTGCGGCCATGCCCGCCGGCCCGGCGCCGATCACCAGCACATCAAAATCCATAACGGCCTCCCTGGCACCATCCTGCCCCATGGGTAGGCATTGCGTCAGGGTCACATAGGAACTGCTACTGCTGGCTTTGGTCAATAACGCAGAAGCGGTTCCCGTCCGGATCGGCGAGCACCACGAAGTCGGAGTCCTCCGGATACAGGTCCCAGCCGACCCTCTGGGCACCGAGCGAGATCAGACGTTCCACCTCTGCTGCCTGATCGTCCGCATACAAATCCATGTGGATGCGGGGGTGGTCCTGCACGGGCGTTTGGCTCAGCATGAGTGCCAACTGCGCTCCCGGGCCTGACGCCGGCACGAGAATTACCCAGCTCTCATCGCCGGGCTCACGGGGGACGTAGCCGAGGGCGGCGTGCCAAAAAGCTGTAGCGTGGGCGACGTCATTGACGCCAAGAACGGTGCTGCCGATGGTCAACATCCGCCCAGCCTAGTCACCGACGCCGTCGTCTGTCCCGGGCTGCGGGGCAGCTATTGGCAGCACCGCTACACTCGCCTCCATGGGGGAAAACAACACACCTGACGCACATAAAACGCCGAAACTTGCCCGCCTCCGCGAAGCCGTCCTGCCGATAGCGGCCCTCGCCGTGGTGCTGGTGGGGTGCTTCGTCGCGTGGAACAACAGCCGGAATGTCAGCTTTGGCTGGTTCGCCTACGCGCCGCTGAGCAACGAGCCCTTCAGCGGAAGCGGCTTGGCATTCGTTACGCCAGGGACGCGGGCAGGCCTGGCAATCGCCGTCGCGGGTTTGCTCGTCCTGGCATTCTGGGCCGGGTACCGCATCGGCACAAAAGCCAGCACCAAGAACCCCCGACCTGTCCTCAGGTGAGGGCATGACGGCGGCTCCTCCCGCCGTCGTGATCCCGCCTGCAAAGCGGACCGTTTTGCATCCGGCCCCCTAACCCGGTATGGTGTGAGCCGTGTCACCCACCAGTGACGCGTGCTTATGATCTGCGGCGGGAGAGTCCTGCCGGTACGTTCTGCAGGCGCCGTAGGAGCAAATCCTCCCCAGGAATCTCTCAGGCCCACGTACCGCCGCGGCAAGGCAACTCTGGAAAGCAGTCCGGGCAACCGGGCTCACCGACGGTGCAAGTGGCGTCCTGCCGGCAGCAGGGCAACGCAAAACTCTCAGGTCCAATACAGAGCGGGGAGGAACCCGAATCAACGTGGTGCTTAGGCACCATCTGAATTATGGAGTTCCTCTCATGACGGTTCATTCGTCCCCAACCACCTTCGCGGACCGCCATATCGGCGCGCGCCGCCAGTCCGATGTCGACACGATGCTGAAGGCCGTCGGCTACGACAGCCTCGATGGCCTCGTCGACAGCGCGGTCCCCGATTCCATCCGCCAGGACAAGCCCCTCACCCTCGAGGCCGCCCTGAGCGAAGTCCAGGTCCTCGCCGAGTTGCGCAAGCTTGCCGGCAAGAACAAAATTGCCGTGCAGATGATCGGCCAGGGCTACCACGACACCGTGACCCCGCCGGTGATCCGCCGCAACATCCTCGAAGCCCCTGCCTGGTACACCGCGTACACCCCGTACCAGCCGGAAATCTCGCAGGGCCGGCTCGAAGCGCTGCTGAACTTCCAGACCATGGTCCAGGACCTCACCGCGCTCCCGGTGGCCAACGCGTCCCTGCTCGACGAAGCCACCGCCGTCGCCGAAGCCGTGCTGCTGATGCGCCGCGCCAACAAGTCCAAGACCGCCAGGGACGGCAAGACCGTCCTCGACGCCGACCTCCTCCCGCAGACCATCGCCATCGTGCTTGGCCGCGCCGAAGCCCTCGGCTTCGAGGTGGAGATCGCCGACCTCACCAACGGACTGTCCGGCGGCGACATCAACGGCGTCGTTCTCCAGCAGCCCGGCGTCTCCGGCCGGGTCTGGGACCAGTCCGCAATCATCGCTGAGGCAAAAAACCGCGGCGCCCTGGTCACCGTCGCCGCCGACCTCCTGGCCCTCACCCTCATCACCCCGCCGGGCGAGCAGGGCGCGGACATCGCCGTCGGCTCCACCCAGCGCTTTGGCGTGCCGCTGTTCTTTGGGGGACCGCACGCCGCCTACATGGCCGTCCGCCAGGGCATGGAACGCACCCTCCCGGGCCGCATCGTGGGCGTTTCCAAGGACGACGCCGGTGTCCCCGCCTACCGCCTGGCCCTGCAGACCCGCGAGCAGCACATCCGCCGCGAGAAGGCCACCTCCAACATCTGCACCGCGCAGGCCCTGCTCGCCATCGTCTCGTCCTTCTACGCCGTCTACCACGGCCCCGACGGCCTGAAGGCGATCGCCGAAGCCGTCCACAACAACGCCCGTGCCTTGGCCACCACGCTGAGGATCGCAGGCCGTGAACTGGTGTCCGACACCTTCTTCGACACCCTCACCGTCCGCGTGCCCGGCAAGGCTGCGAAGGTCATCACTGCCGCCGAAGCAGGCGGCATCAACCTGCGCCTCATCGATGCGGACACAGTTGGCGTGTCAGTTGATGAAACCACGACGCCGGAGGTTCTCTCCGCGGTGGCCGTCGCCTTTGGTGCCGGTCCGGTTGTTGAGGCTGCCGGGTTTGGGCTGCCGGAGTCCGTGCTGCGCAGCTCCACGTATCTGCAGCACCCGGTGTTCAACACCCACCGGTCCGAAACCCAGCTGCTGCGCTACATCCGCCGCCTCTCGGACCGGGATCTCGCGCTGGACCGCACCATGATTCCCCTCGGCTCCTGCACGATGAAGCTGAATGCCACGGCCGAGATGGAAGCCATTTCCTGGCCGGAGTTCGCCTCGATCCACCCCTTCGCTCCTGACTCCCAGACCGAGGGCTGGCGCGAACTCATTGCCGGCCTGGAATCCGACCTCGCCGAAATCACCGGCTACGACCAGGTGTCCATCCAGCCCAACGCCGGTTCCCAGGGCGAACTCGCAGGTTTGCTGGCGATCCGCGGCTACCACCACTCCCGCGGCGACCAGCAGCGCAACGTCTGCCTGATCCCGGCCTCCGCTCACGGCACCAACGCCGCGTCCGCAGTCCTCGCAGGCATGAAGGTGGTTGTGGTGGCCACCGCCGCTGACGGCACCATCGACCACGCCGACCTTCAGGCCAAGATCGAGGCCCACAAGGACGTCCTCTCGGCCATCATGATCACCTACCCGTCCACTCACGGGGTGTACGACTCGGATGTGCGCGAGGTCTGTGATGCCATCCACGCTGCCGGCGGACAGGTGTACGTGGACGGCGCGAACCTGAACGCCCTCGTCGGTTTGGCACAGCCGGGCAAGTTCGGCGGCGACGTGTCCCACCTGAACCTGCACAAGACATTCTGCATCCCGCACGGGGGCGGTGGACCCGGCGTCGGACCTGTTGCTGCGAAGGCGCACCTCGCGCCGTTTATGCCGGGAGACGCCAACAAGGCCGCACAAGATTCTGGCCCTGCCGGACAAAAAGGCGTGGCGATCTCCGCTTCCCGCTTCGGTTCGGCCGGCGTGCTGCCGATTTCGTGGGCGTACGTGAAGCTCATGGGCGGAAAGGGCCTCACCGAGGCGACCAGGTCCGCACTCCTGGCTGCGAACTACGTTGCCGCACGGCTCGATGAGCACTTTCCGGTTCTTTACACGGGGGAGAGCGGCCTGGTGGCGCACGAGTGCATCCTGGACCTGCGCGACCTGACCGCCAAGACCGGCGTCACCGCCGAGGACGTGGCCAAGCGCCTCATCGACTTCGGCTTCCACGCCCCCACGCTGTCCTTCCCGGTGGCGGGCACCCTGATGGTGGAGCCCACCGAGTCCGAGGACCTCGCGGAGATCGACCGCTTCATCGAAGCCATGATCACCATCCGCCAGGAAATCGACCAGGTAGCCGCCGGCGACTTCACGGTGGAGAAGTCCCCGCTGCGCAACGCACCCCACACGGCAGCCGCCGTCGTCTCCTCCGACTGGAACCGTTCCTACCCGCGCGAGCAAGCCGCCTTCCCGGTGGCTTCGCTCCGGCAGGACAAGTACTTCCCACCCGTGGGCCGCATCGACGGCGCGGCAGGCGACCGGAACCTGATTTGCTCCTGCCCTCCGCTTTCCGAGTTCGAGAACTAAGGAATTCCGATGACTGAGAACTACACCGCGCTGTACGAGCAGCACAAGATCGCCAGTGCGTCCTTCACCGACTTCGGCGGCTGGCAGATGCCCCTGAAGTACAGCTCGGAACTGGCCGAGCACCACGCGGTGCGCAACGCCGCCGGCCTGTTCGACCTCTCCCACATGGGTGAAGTCTGGGTCACCGGCCCCGAAGCCGGGGCTTTCCTGGATTACGCCCTGACCGGCAAGCTGTCTGCGGTGGCCGTGGGCAAGGCCAAGTACTCGCTGATCTGCCAGGAGGACGGCGGCATCATCGACGACCTCATCACGTACCGCCTGGGGGAAGAGAAGTACTTGGTGGTTCCCAATGCCGGCAACGCTGCGGTGGTTGGCGCAGCACTGGCCGGGCGGGCTGCCTCCTTCGACGTGACCGTGAACGACGTCTCCGCCGAGACCTCGCTGATCGCCGTGCAGGGACCGAACGCCGAGGCCATCCTGCTCCAGCTTGTCCCTGTGGAGCAGCACTCGGTGGTGACGGAGCTGAAGTACTACGCGGCTGTGGAAGTGGGGATTACCGTGAACGGAACTGTCCAGGAACTGCTGCTCGCCCGGACCGGGTACACCGGCGAGGACGGCTTCGAGATCTACATTCCCAACGAGGACGCTGCCGGTCTGTGGGATGCCCTGCTGGACGTTGGCGCCGGCCACGGGCTCATCCCCGCAGGCCTGGCATGCCGGGACTCGCTCCGCCTGGAAGCCGGCATGCCGCTCTACGGCAATGAGCTTTCCCGCGAGGGCAACCCTTACGCCGCAGGCCTGGGGCCCGTGGTATCGCTCAAGAAGGAGTCGGACTTCGTCGGCAGGGCCGTGCTGGCTGAGCTCAAGGCGCTGGGCGCCGGCTCCACTTCCGGCCGGAAGCTGGTGGGCCTGAAGGGCTTGGGCCGCCGCGCCGGACGCAGCCACTACCCGGTCCTGAAGGACGGCAACGTCGTCGGCGAGGTGACCTCCGGGCAGCCGAGCCCCACCCTGGGCTACCCGATCGCCCTGGCTTACGTCGACGTCGAGCACTCAGCACCCGGAACCGCCCTGGACATCGACCTCCGCGGCAAGGCAGAACCCTTCGAAGTTGTAGACCTCCCGTTCTATAAGCGCCAGAAGTTACGCTCTCTCACTTGATGCGCAGATTCCCCCAACGCTCTCTCGCTTTTCACACACCAGATTGAAGGAAATACACATGGCAAAAGTTGTTGCTGAACTGAAGTACTCCGCCGAGCACGAGTGGGTTGCAGCTGACGGATCCGGCCCCACGAACATCGGTATCTCGGCCGTAGCCACGGAGGCCCTGGGCGATATCGTCTACGTGGACCTGCCCGAGGTTGGTTCCACCGTGACCGCGGGGGAGACCTGCGGCGAGGTCGAATCCACCAAGTCTGTCTCCGACCTCTACGCGCCCGTCAGCGGCGAAGTGGTGGAAATCAACGACGAAGTGGTCTCCGACCCCGCCCTGATCAACAACGATCCCTACGGCGCCGGCTGGCTGTTCAAGGTAGCCGTCACCGAAGAAGGCCCCCTGATGTCCGCTGAAGAGTACGCGGCAGCCAACGGCGGCGAGCTGTGAGCGGCACGGGCATAACCACCACTGCGGCCTTCGAGCAGGTAGTCTCCCCGTCCCTGGACGCTGACCTGTCCGCGCTGGACCCCGAGATCGCCGCAAAGATCGACGACGAACTCACCCGCCAGCGCGACGGCCTGGAGATGATCGCCTCCGAGAACCACACCGCCGTCGCCGTGATGCAGGCGCAGGGCTCGGTGCTGACCAACAAGTACGCCGAGGGCTACCCGGGCAAGCGCTATTACGGCGGCTGTGAGCACGTGGACGTCATCGAGCAGCTCGCCATTGACCGCATCAGGGCACTGTTCGGCGCGGAGTTCGCCAACGTGCAACCGCACTCCGGTGCGCAGGCCAACGCCTCGGTGATGCACGCGCTGATCAAGCCCGGCGACACCATCATGGGCCTGAACCTGGCCCACGGCGGCCACCTTACGCACGGCATGAAAATCAACTTCTCCGGAAAGCTCTACAACGTGGTCCCATACGGCGTCCGCGAGGACACCCACACCGTGGACATGGCCGAAGTGGAGCGCCTGGCGCAGGAGACCAAGCCCGCGCTGATCGTGGCCGGCTGGTCCGCCTACGCCCGCCAGCTGGACTTCGCTGAGTTCCGCCGGATCGCCGACGCCGTGGGCGCCTACCTCATGGTGGACATGGCGCACTTCGCCGGGCTCGTAGCCGCCGGGCTGCACCCTTCGCCGGTGCCGCACGCGCACGTCACCACGTCCACCACGCACAAGACCCTCGCCGGTCCGCGCGGTGGAATCATCCTGACGAACGACGCCGGCATCGCCAAGAAGATCAACTCGGCTGTGTTTCCCGGCCAGCAGGGCGGCCCGCTGGAACACGTCATTGCGGGCAAGGCCGTGGCATTCAAGATCGCCGCATCCGCCGAGTTCAAGGAACGCCAGGAACGCGTCCTCACCGGTGCCCGGATCCTGGCCGATCGCCTGGTCCAGCCCGATGTCACCGCCAAGGGCATCAGCGTGATCTCCGGCGGCACCGACGTGCACCTGGTCCTCGTTGACCTGCGCAACTGCGAGCTCGACGGGCAGCAGGCCGAGGACCGCCTCGCGGCTATCGACATCACGGTCAACCGCAACGCCGTCCCGTTCGACCCCCGCCCGCCGATGGTCACTTCCGGCCTCCGGATCGGCACGCCGGCGCTCGCCACGCGCGGCTTCGGTGAGGCTGCCTTCCGGGAGGTTGCGGACATCATCGCCGAGGCTTTGACGGCCGACGCCGGTGCGGACCTTTCCGGGCTGCGCCACCGCGTGGAGGCACTCGCCAAAGCCCACCCGCTCTACCCGGGCGTAGCAAACCTCAGCTGACCTCCGGAGTTTTTGTCCAACTCCGCACCACCAATCCAGTTAGGAACCACGCGCATGGCAGTTGGCGTATTTGATCTGTTTAGTATCGGGATCGGGCCTTCAAGTTCGCATACTGTGGGGCCGATGCGGGCTGCCGCCGTTTTCGCGGAGGAGTTGAAGGCTTCCGGCGTGCTGGCTGAGGTGGCGTCGCTGCGGGTGGACCTGTATGGGTCGCTTGCGGCGACGGGGCATGGTCATGGGACCATGACGGCTGTCCTGCTGGGGTTGGAGGGGTTTCATCCGGAGTTGATCCTGCCGGATGAGGTGGAGGAACGCCTGGCGGCGATCGCCGAGTCCGGGACGTTGCAGTTGGCGGGTGCTGTTCCGCTGCCATATGGGGTGAAGGACATGGTGCTGCGGCCGCTGACGATCCTGCCGCGGCACACCAACGGGATGACGTTCGCGGTTTCCGACGCCGACGGCAAGGTCCTGCACAGTGCCACGTTCTTTTCGGTGGGCGGCGGGTTCATTGTCCGCGAGGGTGAGGAGGACGCGGCGCAGCAGGAGCTGGAGGAGTCCAAGAAGGAGCTGCCCCTGCCCTTCCGGACGGCCGCGGAGCTGCTGGAGCACTGCCGGGATACCGGCCTTAGCATCAGTGAGGTGATGCGGGTCAACGAGGAAGACAGCCGCACTCCTGAGGAAATCCGGGAGGGTTTGCTCCATATCTACTCGGTCATGGAGGGCTGCGTAGCTGCCAGCTTGAAACGCGAGGGTGTGCTGCCGGGCGGGCTGAAGGTCCGCCGTCGTGCCCCTGGCTGGTACGACCGGCTCAAGAAGGAAAGTTCCCGGCCTGATGGTGAAGGCCAGGATGAGGACTTCCACGATCCGAAGTATTGGCAGGAGTGGGTTAACTTGATCGCCCTTGCCGTGAACGAGGAGAACGCCTCCGGGGGCCGGGTGGTCACCGCGCCGACGAACGGTGCTGCCGGGATCATCCCGGCGGTGCTGTATTACGCGCTGCATTTTGCGCCGGGGATGGAGAACGCCAGCCAGGAGGACCGCGATGATGTGGTGGTGAAGTTCCTGCTCGCCGCCGCGGCTGTCGGGGTGCTGTACAAGGAGCAGGCCTCGATCTCGGGTGCTGAGGTGGGCTGCCAGGGTGAGGTGGGTTCGGCGTCGTCGATGGCCGCCGCCGGCCTGGCGGAGGTGATGGGCGGGACCGCGGCGCAGGTGGAAAACGCCGCTGAGATCGCGATGGAGCACAACCTGGGCCTGACGTGTGATCCGATCGGCGGGCTGGTGCAGGTCCCTTGTATCGAGCGCAACGCGATCGCTGCTGCCAAGGCGATCAACGCCGCGAAGATGGCGCTCTGGGGTGACGGGTCCCACCGGGTGTCGCTGGACGAGGTCATCGTGACCATGCGCGAGACCGGCAAGGACATGAGCTCCAAATACAAGGAAACGGCGATGGGCGGCCTCGCCGTCAACGTGGCTGTCTGCTGACGGTGGTGCGTGCCCACATCGACGTGGCGCGCGCCGTCAGTTATGGATGGCAGCCCACCCGTTGAGCGTGGCTGCGAACGCCAGTTGGGTGATTACGGCAGCAGGAGCAGTCCGCCTTACCAGCCGGGCTGCAGCCGCCATCGCCGAGTGCAGGATGGTCCGGACGGGCCCGAAGACAGTGTTGGGCGGCGACCAGGGGGCCTTGTCCGCTTAAGCATCTCCGGCAGGGTCGGCAGGAGGGCTTTGGCCCGCCACGCTGGAAAGCCCGCACCCCGCCAGGCTTTAGACTTGAGGCTGCATGTCCGCACGCAGCCACGAGTACAGAACCGCGCACAACCCCTGATTGGACACGGCCCCCTTGCGAGAATTCACCGCACGTTTTGCCACCGCCGAGGAAATTGAAAACTGGGACAAGCACGTCACGGCCAACCCGAACGGCGGCAACATGCTGCAGTCCGCGGCATACGCGTCGGTAAAGAACGGCACTGGCTGGAAGGTCAGGTTCCTGGTGCTGGAAAGCTCCGGCACCGCCAGCTACAACCTGGTGCTTGAAAAGAGGTTCCCGGTGCTTGGCCGGCTCTGGTACCTCATCAAGGGCCCCGACCTCGCCGACGCCAGGGACCTGAAGCCGGCCCTTCAAGCCTGCGCGGACTTGGCCCGCGCCAGGAAGCTCAACGTCTTCAGCATCAAGATCGAACCGGACATCGTGGACTCGGCCGATGCCCAGGCACAGCTGTCTGACGCCGGCCTGGTCAAGGCCCCTAATATCCAGTCCAACGACTCCACCGCCCTGCTGGACATCTCGGGACCGGAGGAAGAGGTCTTCAAGGCCATTTCCTCCCGGGCACGCAACGCCATCCGACGCGCTGAGCGGGAAGGCTGCGAAGTGCTCCGTAAGGAACACGGCCCGGAAACCTACCGGGCACTCTACGATCTGATGGCGGACACCGTCAGCGCCAAGGGTTCGATGCCCCTGCGCAGCTATGAGTACTACGCCGCGTTCTGGGACGAGTTCTGCAACCGCGGACAGGGCAACTTCTTCTTTGTTTACGAGGACGGCAAACCCAGCGTGGGTGCGTTCGTGATCAACTACGGAGCCAAAGCCACGTACAAGGACGGCGGTTCCACCCAGAACCGCAAGCAGTACGGCGACTCGCACCTGGTCCAGTGGGCAGCCATCCGGCGCATGCAGGAACTGGGTTGTACCGAGTACGACTTCTGCGGCACGCCGCCCTCCGCGCGGATCAAGGACAAGAGCCACAACCTGTACGGCATGGGCATGTTCAAAACCAGCTTCACCAAAACGGTTACCGATTTCGTAGGCTGCCACGACTACGTTCTGGTTCCCCTAAGGCACCGTTTGTGGGTCAAAGGCGCCGAAAGGGTCTTCCGCCGGATCGAAACCGCCCGGAGCGGTCAGCAGTTCTACTGACCTGAAACGCCCGGACCAGCCGCTGCACCGGCCGGCCGGCCCCCTGCCCGTCATTGCCCTGCGCCTGCCACTGCCAGGATGCACAACAGCGAATGAGGAACTCCCTTGAACCCAGTCACCACCGGTACCGACCTTGAATTTGCCCTCCTTAGCGACGCTGACTTCGAGGCTTTTGCCCTGAAGCACCCGCAAAACAGCTTTCTCCAGTCCGTTGACTTCGCGGCGTTCCAGCGTGCCCGCGGCCAGCAGGTGGAGCTATTCGGTGTTCGCCGCCATGGCGAACTGGTGGCTGCCGGGAAATTGAACTACACCACCACCCGCCTGGGCTACACCGTGTGCGAATGCGCCAAGGGACCCCTGATGGACTACACGGACGCTGACCTGGTGCGCGCCGTCGTCGGACTCCTCCGCCAACGCGCCGCGGAACGCAAGGCCGCAGAGCTGCGGATTTCGCCCAACCTCAAGTACATGGCCCGCGACGCCGACGGCGCGGAACACCCCGAAGTTGAGGACAACCGCGGGCTGGTGGCGCGGCTTTCGGGACTGGGATTCCAGCACCAGGGACTGGACATGAACTTCGTCAACGTGAACTGGATGTTCATCAAAAGCCTTGCAGGCGTAAGCAATGCCGAAGAACTGATCATGGGCACCAGCTACCGGACACGCAAGGCCATCCGCAAAGCAGAGAAAAACGGCGTCTTCCTCGAACAGGCCACGCTGGAAACCCTGGACGATTTCTACGGGGCCTTGAGCAAGGCCGGGGATGAAAAGGGCTTCGTCTACCGTGAACGTGCCTACTACGAGCACCTGCTCCGGACCACCTCCCCAGAGTTCACCAAGCTCATGATGGCCAAGATCGATATCCCGGCATACCGGAAATCCATCACCGAGCGGCTGGAGGCGGAAGCGGCGACGGCCGCGGAGCTGCGCCGCGAAGTGGAAGAAACCGGGAGCAAGAAAAAGGCGAACCGGCTCAAAGTGGTCCAGGACCTCGTGGACAGCTATGAACGGAGCCTTAAGGACATTGAGCGGTTCCCCGACTCGGTGGGAGTCGCCACCGTGGCCGCGATCCACTTTGTCTGCTACGGGGACGAGGTGGTCTGCGTCATCGGCGGCACCGTGCAGGACTACATCTACTTCAACGGCGCCACCTCCCTGTACTGGGGCATGATGCTCCACGCACTGGAGAAGGGGTACCCTCGGTACAACTTCTACGGAACATTCGGCATCTCCGGCCAGGATGAGGAAGGCCACGGCGGGTATGAGTTCAAAAAGGGCTTCGGCGGAGAGGTGGTCCAGCTGGTGGGTGACTTCGTGATGCCGGTCCGGCCCGCCGTCTTCCACGCCAACAGGCTGGCGCGCGCGGCAGCGGCCGCTGCCCGAACCCTGCTCGGCAGGCTGCCCCTGAAGCGTTCCGCCTGAAAGACCAACCACGGCACCGCACCGGGAGGAGGCAACCATGACTGACCGGCCCGAACGTCCCGGGCGCAGGCGGCACTCGGACGGCCTGCCCAAAACAGAGCCGCTGACCCCTGCCCAGGTCCGGCAGAACGCTGCAGCCAAAAGAATGCTGCGGCGCCTGGTGCAGGGTGAAAACCCGCCCACGGCGCCGATGAGCATCGTGGACCGGCTGACGGGGAGTCCGTACGCCAACCCCATGATCCAGGTGGGCGGGGTTGACACTTCTGCCCGTAAAACCCTCGACTTCGCCCTGCACCTGGCCGAAACCATGTTCCGTTACGGAGCCGGTGCGCTGGAGGTGGAAACGAGCATCATCGCCGTGACCGCTGCGCTGGGCCTGAAGAACATTGAAGTGGACATCACCAACCAGTCCGTCGGCATCAACTATGCGCCCAAGGACCAGACGCCCATTTCGCTGCTGCGGGTGGTGCGTTCCTGGACCAACAATTACGCCGGCCTGGCCAAGGTGCACCAGCTCGTGACAGACATTGTGGCCGGGGGAGTAGGCCGTGACGAGGCGATCCGCCGGCTTGATGAGGCCATCACCAGCCCCAAGCCATTTCCGCGCTGGATGGTAACCGTGGCCTTCGGTACGTTCGCGGCCGTCTTTGTGGGAGTCCTGGGCGGCGGACCGGTGTCCTCAGCCATCGCCTTCGTGGCCAATATCGGTATCAGCCTGCTGGCCCGCCAACTGGGCCGCTGGCGCGTCCCGGACTTCTTCATCACCGCCAGCTGCTCCTTCGTGGTGACACAGCTGGCACTGGTGCTCTGGCAGTTCGGGCTGACAACATCCCCGGCCATCGTGGTGGTGGGCGGCATCCTGCTGCTCCTGCCGACAGGACGCCTCGTCTCGTCGGTGCAGGACGCCATCAACGGCTTCCCGGTGACGGCAGCAGGACGGTTCCTGTCCACGCTGCTGACCTTCGGCGCCATCGTTGCTGGCATCGCCGTCGCCTTCGTTGTGGGTGAGCTGACCGGGATGCAGCGCATCGATGTCACCCAAACGTTCCCGCCGGCCTACGATCTGTGGGTCCTGGTGATCTTCGTGGCGGTGGCCGTGATGGCCATAGGCATCACCGAACAAACCAGCTGGCAGCTCCTGCTGCCAACAGCAGCTGTGGGAGTGGCGGGCTACCTCGTCCTGCTCGCTGCCGGACAGCTCGGCGTGGGCGACCGGTTTTCACCCGCCCTGGCCGCCGTGGTCATCGGCCTGTTGGCGCGTGTGGTCGCCCTTCGAATGGGGGCGCCGCAGCTGGTGGTTGCCGTGCCCGCAGCCTTGATCCTGCTGCCCGGCCTGACCATCTTCCGGTCCATGTATGTGCTCACCATCGAGGAGTCCGAGATCCTGCTCGGCGCTGGCGGGATGCTCAACGCCGGTGCCATCGTGCTGGGTACAGCGGGCGGAATCGTCCTGGGTGACACCCTTGCCAGGCCGCTGACGCGCAGCCTGGCGAGCAATGAGCGGCGGCGCGCCCGCCGCCGCTGACGCCGGGACAGGGGCATGGTGACCAGCGCCCGCCAGGTCTGCCCAGCCCGGACCTGTCCGGGCTAACTCTGATGTGGCTAGATCTGTCCCACAGGCAGTTTTTTCTCGGCTTGGAACACATCTTCCACGCGGCCCTTGGCCCAGTAACCCGAGAGGGAGACCTGGCTGCGTTCCAGGCCCCGCTGATCGAAAAGGATCCCGCGCAGGGCCTTCATGTAGCCGCGCTCGCCATGGACGAAAACGTCCACCCGGCCCGCGGGCCATTCGGCGTTTGCCATGGCCTGCACCAGGAGGTCGCTCTCGCCTGCAGGGACGCCATTGCGGGCAAGCCATTGGATTTTCACTCCGGCGGGGGCTGCGATGGACTGGATGTCGGCGTCGGAGTCCACCTCCACAAAGGCCAAGCCTTCCGCTTCCGCCGGCAGGGACTCCAGGCATGCAGCAATCGCGGGCAGCGCCGCCTCGTCGCCGGCGTAGAGGTACCAGTCCGCATCCGGTGCCGGATTGTAGGCGCCTCCGGGGCCAGTGAAGGTGAGGATGTCGCCCGGCTGCGCCTTGGCTGCCCAGGGGCCTGCCAGGCCTTCATCACCATGGACCACAAAATCGATGGCGAGTTCGCGAGCGGCAGGGTCCACCCAGCGGATGGTGTAGGTCCGGGTGAAGGGCCACTGTTCCCGGGGCATGGTTTCCCGGATGCTCCACAGATCCAGGGGGAAAGGATACTCCACTTCCGGCTGGGGGAAAACGATCTTGACGTAGCGGTCCACGTAACCGTTGTCCACGAAGTCCGCGAAGCCGTCCCCGCCGGCCACGATCCGGACCATATGCGGAGAAAGCTGTTCCCTGCGCAGCACGGAGAGGTTGATCTGCGGACGGCTTTTCTTGCTGGCGCTGGTAGCGGCGGGAAGGGTGTTCATAAGGCAAGCCTAAGCTAGGGGTGCTGCGGGGAGCTCCCAGGTTACGCCCAGGGCACCCTGCTCCATCAGGAGTTCGTTGACCCGGCTGAAGGGCCGGGACCCAAAAAAGCCACGGGAAGCGGACAGCGGGCTGGGGTGGGCGCTCGCCACGGCAGGAACCCCGGCCAGGAGGGGGCGGACGCTCTCGGCGTCCTTTCCCCACAACACGGCAACCAGCGGCATCCGGGACCCATTCGTGTCCCGCCGGTGGGCGACCGCGGAGACTGCCGCCGTCGTAATTTTCTCCCAGCCCTTGCCGCGGTGCGAGCCGGCGGATCCCGCCCGCACCGTCATCACGCGGTTAAGGAGCAGCACACCCTGGTCGGCCCATGCGGAAAGGTCACCATGGGTCCTGGCCGGCAACCCGAGGTCAGATTCCAGCTCCCGGTAGATGTTCGCCAGGCTCCGGGGGATGGGCCGGGTGTGCGGATCCACGGAAAAGGACAATCCGACTGCGTGCCCCGGCGTCGGGTAAGGATCCTGGCCCACAATCAGGACCTTCACGTCGTCGAGGGGCTGCTGGAAGGCCCGCAGGACGTTCGACGGCGCCGGCAGCACGTGGTGCCCGGCTGCCAGATCGTCCGCGAGGAAGGTGAGCACCTCCCGAAGTTCTTTTTCGACGTCCGCCAGGGCAGCAGCCCAGTCGGGGGCCATGAGCTCGTCCAGCGGGCGCCGCGCCAACTCGGCGAAGCCGGCTCCCTGCGGCGGTTCCCGTTCGAGTTCGAACAGGGCATCTGATTTAAACACGGTCCCATTCTTGCAGGGCAACCCTCAGGAGGCGCAGGCGTGACCTCCGCAGCCGCAAATGACAATGCTGTTATTCGTCCGTAGCATGGGGGTCAGACATTTTTCGTAACCAGCTAAGGAGTACGCCGTGGCGGAACCAGCCCGGGAGCACCTGCCGGAGCAGGAAACCCGGCAGTCCCTCCTGGCCGACTTCAAGCTCCGGGAGTCGCCGCTCAGCGAGCGTGACCAGCAGATGCTTGCCCTGGAGCGGCAGTGGTGGAAGTACGCCGGTGCCAAGGAACAGGCCATCCGGGAGCTTTTCGACCTCTCCGCAACCCACTACTACCAGCTGCTCAACGCACTGATCGACACCGAGGATGCTCTGGCCCACGACCCCATGCTGGTCAAGCGATTGCGTAGACTACGTACGTCGCGTCACCGTGCACGTACCGCACGGCGCCTGGGGTCCGACGCGTAAGACTCTCACGCTGAGCATTCAGCAGCAATCAACAAGGAATATGTCGTCCATGACCAAATACGCCCGCGATGAATTCGACAAGGTCCCTGAGACTGCGTCGCGACAAGGTGTCCACCGCACGGCTTCCGCCCCGTCACGGGTACGGCTTTGGCCCATCCTGGCGGTGGGCATGGCCGCGCTGGCCATTGGACTGGTGTCCTTCCTGATCCTTCCCAAGCTCGGTTTCGGTGCGCCCGGCAGCCAGGCTGCTTCGAGCCAGGAGGCATCCCCGCTGGCCGCCACCGGTTCCACACCCTCTGCCACTCCGGACGTTTCTCCGGAACCCTCTGCAGAGGCATCGCCCCCTGCGTCCAGTGAGCCGGAATCCAGCGCCGACGCCGAGCCGGAACCAAGCGCCGAGGCCGAGCCGGAACCAAGCGCTCCAGACCCGGCCCCCGTGTTTATCGACAAGACGCAAAGCGTCGCCATCTACAACGCGGCCGGGGCGGCAGGACTCGCCGGCCGTGTTGGCGGGATGGTCCAGGCGGACGGTTGGACGTTGGGACAAGTGGGCAACTGGGCAGGCCCGCCGCAGCAGGCCTCGGTCATCTTCTACCAGGGGGCAGACCAGTTGCCCAACGCACAGGCCCTTGCGGCGCTTCTTGGTATTCCCACCGTGGTCAACAGCACCGGTTTCCAGGTACCGCTGGTTGTGGTGCTGGGTCCCGGTTACCGGTAAGCAGTGTGCCGCCAGGCTGCGCCCTGTTGCAGTGGTCACGCCTCAGTAAAATTTGGGGACCGGCCAAACCAACCCCGCGCCACCGGCGCTGAATTGGCTAGAGTAATTTTTCAGGGCCGGTTCGGGCCGGTCGGCACACAGCGGCGTGGGCGCCCGGAAACATCGGAAAGAGTGGTCAGCATGGCACTGGGAACCGTCAAATGGTTCAACGCTGAAAAGGGCTACGGCTTCATCACCGTTGACAGCTCGGGCGATGACATTTTTGTCCACTGGTCCGCTATCCAGGGTGAAGGTTACCGGGCCCTCGATGAGGGCCAGCGCGTGGAACTCGAAGTTGGCGAAGGTGAGAAGGGCCCGCAGGCAGAGAGCGTCCGGCCGGCCGGGTGAACCAGCTGATCCACCGTCCTGGACTCGTCCGCCGGGCGCTCTTCTCGGCTGCCGCCTGGTCCACCCTGGCTCTGACCGCCTGTACCGGCGTCACCGGCAATGCGCGGGTGGAATCCGCAGAGGCTTCCGGCGACGGTACCCTGCGCGTGGGCCTGATCCTGGACAACACCGGCCCCAACGCCTTTCTCAACGCCCCGCAACTGGCCGCCGCGAAGCTCGCCGTGCAGGAGATCAACGCCGCCGGCGGACACAAAGGCAGGCCGGTGGAGCTTCTTCCCACCAACACTGGGCAGGACGCTGCATTGCAGGCCCAGGCGCTGGTTGCCGCAAAAGCCGACGTCGTCATCGGCCCCACGGATTCAAGCCGTGCCGCAGAGGCCATCGACGTCCTCTCCCGTGCCCGGACTCCCCTCATCTCACCAGCCAACACCGCCTCCGGGCTGAGCAGTATCAGCAGCGGCGGCTATTACTTTCGAACTGCGCCGGCCGACGTCGCCCAGGGTCCGGTCCTGGTGAAG
Organism: Arthrobacter sp. SPT-J7; assembly: GCF_059089965.1. Lineage (NCBI taxonomy): Bacteria > Bacillati > Actinomycetota > Actinomycetes > Micrococcales > Micrococcaceae > Arthrobacter > Arthrobacter sp. SPT-J7. Next base: position 1,321 of record NZ_JBNHFF010000034.1, on the reverse strand, counting down.
CTCGCGAAAGACGCCGGCGCCACGTCTATCGCGGTGATGTACCAGGAGGGCTCCTATGGCAAGGACCTTTCGGCTGCCGTCGCCGCTTCTGCGGAACAGGCGGATGTGGACGTGGTGGCCAATGCCGCGTTTACGGCGGGTGACGCCGGCAGTGCGGCCGATGCTGCCGGAAAAGCTGACCCCGGCGCCGTCTTTGTCATTGCCCGCGATGGTGCCCAGGGCGCGCTGGCCGAACTGGCCAATTCCGGAGTTGACGGGAAGTGGCTCATTCTCAGTGACGGCGCCTTCGGCCGTTACGGTTCAGGGGTGGCAGCCGGATACCTGGGCGGCGCCCGCGCGGTGGTTCCCGGACAGCTTCCTGATGCCGATTTCCAGGCAAGGCTCCTGACGGTGGACCCGGGCCTGAAGGACGTATCGTTCGCCGCCGAGACCTACGACGCCGTAACGCTTGCTGCCTTGGCCGCCGCGAGGGCACAGGACGACGCCGGCCGGTCTGTTGCCGCCAACCTGATCGCTGTTTCGGGAGAATCAGCGGGGGATGCGTGCCTGTCCTACAAGGACTGCTTGGCACAGTTGAAGGCCGGGCCTGACGTAAATTACGACGGCGAGTCCGGGCCGGTTGCCTTCGACGCCAACGGAGATGTCACCACGGCCACCTTCACCATCTTCACGTACGGCGCCGACAACAACCCCTCCTTGAGTGGCCTTGAGACTGCGGGGCGGGCTTCGAACTGAACCCCCCTGCCTCTGGCGGCGGCACCGTTTTTCGTCGTCTTTCGCTTGCACTCTCACGTGTGGAGTGCTAATTATTGAGTTAGCACTCTGACGTACCGACTGCTAAAGCAAAGCTGGTTCCGGCCCGCGGCGCGCGGCACCGGTCGAGGAGCGAAGAAACACCTAACTGGAGTGAGATCCGCACCCGGAGGCATACAGAGGCCAACGGCGAAGGATCGTCCGTCGCGGGCACTGCAGCGAAGGTTCATTCTTAACGACTGTCCCGAAAGGACTATTGCCGTTATGGCCAAGATCATTGCATTTGATGAAGAGGCACGCCGCGGCCTTGAGCGGGGCCTGAACATCCTCGCCGACGCCGTTAAGGTCACCCTCGGCCCGCGTGGACGCAACGTCGTCCTCGAAAAGAAGTGGGGCGCCCCCACGATCACCAACGATGGTGTTTCCATCGCCAAAGAGATCGAGCTGGACGATCCCTACGAGAAGATCGGCGCCGAGCTGGTCAAGGAAGTTGCCAAGAAGACGGATGACGTCGCTGGCGACGGCACCACCACGGCTACCGTGCTGGCACAGGCACTGGTAAAGGAAG
>NZ_JBNHFF010000033.1:0-21233 GCF_059089965.1 Arthrobacter sp. SPT-J7 | reverse complement strand
CCCATCCCTCTCCTTAGGAGAGTGATGGGGCGTTCCGGTTTAAGGCCCGAAAGGTGATGGCGCGTTTAGAGGAGGCGGCGTTCGGCGGCCCACTTGGTGAGCTCGTGCCGGCTGGAGAGCTGCAGCTTGCGGAGCACGGCGGACACGTGCGTTTCCACGGTCTTGATGCTGATGAACAGTTCCTTGGCCACTTCCTTGTAGCTGTAGCCGCGGGCGATGAGGCGCATGACCTCAAGCTCCCGGGCGGAGAGCTTATCCAGTTCGTCGTCGGCGATGTCTGCGGGGGCGGTGCCAAAAGCGTCCAGGACGAAGCCTGCGAGCCGCGGGGAGAAGACGGCGTCCCCGCCGGCAACCCGGTACACGGCGTCGGTGATCTCTGCCCCCGAGATGGTCTTGGTGACGTAGCCGCGCGCTCCCGCCCGGATCACGGCCACGACGTCCTCCGCCGCGTCCGAGACACTGAGGGCAAGGAACCTGGTGGTGGACAGCAGGCCAACGGAGCCGGCGATGACTTCGCGGCCCCCGCCTCCAAGTCCGCCAGGCAGGTGGACATCCAGCAGCACCACGTCCGGGCGCTCCTGGGCGATCACGGCGATGGCCTGCTCCACCGTCGCCGCCTCGCCCACCACCTGGATACTGGGATCCAGGTCCGCCTTCAGGCCAGAGCGGAAAATCGCGTGATCATCCACAATCACCACCCGGGCGGACCTGGCGGTTCGGACGGGACCGGTACCCGCTCCCTGCGTTGCGTTCATGGTTTGCCTTCCGTGCTGTCCTCCGGCGCGGCGGGGAAGCCCAGCCGCACCTCCGTGCCTTCACTGGTACTGGTGATCGCGGCCGTGCCGCCGTGCCGGTTCATCCTGCCGATGATGGACTCCCGCACCCCAAGCCTGTCCTCCGGCACGTCCTGCAGTTCAAAGCCCGGGCCCCGGTCCTTGACAAAGACGTCCGCACGTCCGGCGGCTGCCTCCAGATAGACCGAGACGGTCCCGCCACCGTGGCGGGAAGCGTTGAGCATGGCCTCGCGGCTCGCCTGGATCAGCGCTTCATGGCCCTCGGTGACGGCCGTGTCCCCCACACTGACCACTTCGACGGCGTTGCCCAGCAGGTCTTCCACTTCGGCGGCCACCGCCTTGATCCGGTCTGACAACTGCCCGGCGTCCTTGCCGGGATCCGCAAACAGCCAGCCCCGCAGCTCCCGCTCCTGGGCTCGGGCCAGCCGGACCACGTCATGCTCATTGGCAGCCCTCCGCTGGATAAGGGCCAGCGTCTGCAGCACGGAGTCATGAAGGTGGGCGGCGATCTCGGCCCGCTCGGTTTCCCGGATCCTGCCTGCGCGCTCCGCTTCCAGGTCACGCCAAAACTTCAGCGCCCACGGCAGCAGGACCAGCACCACCCCGCCGAGGACGGCCACTGACGCCAGCAGCGCCAGCCACGTCTGTTCCCAGGAACCGGATCCCGACACCATCACCAGAACGCCCGCCACCACCAGCGCCAGGCCTGCCGCCAGCCGGGCCCAGCCACCGGCCTGGTCAGCTTTGGTCTTATCCACCAGCCCTGCGCGCCGGGTTTCATCCAGCTGCATCCAGGCGATGGAAGCCCCGCCAAGGACTGCCGCCGCCGGGATCAGCGTGCCCAGGGGAACGTCCACGCCCAGGAGTTGGGCGATCAGGATGCCCGCCACCAGGAGCAGCCCCACCCCGAGCAGGATCTCCTTGCCATAGCGCATGTCCTGGAACCTGAACCAGGGCCTGGCGTTTTCGGAAGTGTGCCCTGCGGCCTCCCCAAGTGCCGGATCACCGCCGCCAGCGGGAGGGACTGTGGCAGGACCAGGGCCGCCACCGGCCCTCCCGGGCAGGGCCGTTCCGGGCAGCGCATCGCCGGGGCCGGCCTGGGCCGTGGTCCCGGGGACGGCGGCCGGAACGTTCCCACCGCTTACCGCCGGTGCAATGGGCGACGCCGGCCGGCGCGCCTGCCGTCGGGCGCTTTCGTCTGCGGTGGGCACCATGATCCACAGCCAGGCATAGAAGGCGACGCCGGCCCCGCCTGCCAGCGAAGCGAGCACCATCGCCACCCGTACGTTGCGGACGGGCCACCCCAGATGCGCGGCCAGGCCGGAGCAGACACCCGCGATAAAGCGGTCGCTGCGGCGGACCAGCGGGGGGCGGGCAGGGACGGTTGTCATGGATCAATCCAAGCACGGATCAGGGTTCCCAGGACCGCGCTCCGGCCGGAACCGGGGGCCACTCAGGGGACGTTCAGGGTGTCCCCCAGTAGAGCCGAAGCCCCGCGGACGGAAGGATCGAGGTATGAACTCGCAAACCCCCACCCCAGACGACGGCCAGCCAACGGAGCCCCTCCCCAAGCGGGAAAACGAACACCCCACGAAACCCCTGGTGCCGTCTGCCACCCCGTCGGCGTCGGACCAGAATCCGGAGCAGGATTCCGCCCAGGACTCCGCCCAGGATTACCCGGCGCAGGACACCTCCGGCGGGCCCTCCGCCGGCCCCTACTCCAGCCACAGCAGCTCAAGCCAGAACACCGGCGGCTACGCCTACGCAGGAATGCCCAGCCAGCAGACAGACTTTTTCGGTTGGGTCCGCAGCCACGGCATCACCCGAGGGCAGGACCGCTGGATTGGCGGCGTCTCCAGTGGCATCGCCCACCGCATGGGCATCGACCCGCTGATCGTGCGCGGCGTCTTCATCGTCCTCACCCTATTCGCCGGCATCGGCGTGCTTGCCTACGGCCTGGCGTGGGCCTTCCTGCCCGAGCCCGATGGCAGAATCCACGTCCAGGAGGCCGGCGCCGGCCGGTGGACCAGCGGCATGACGGGTTCCCTGATCGCCGTCATCCTCGGCTTCAGCGGACTGGGCGGGGGCTTCTGGGGCTGGGGCAACCACGGCTTCGGCGCCTTCCTCTGGACCATCTTCTGGGTTGGCGGCGCCATCTACCTGATCTACTACCTGGCGCAGCGGAACAAGGCGGCCGTTGGAACACCGGCGAGCGCAGCGGCCGGCACCACCTCCTACGCAAGCAATGCTTACCCCGGCACCACCGCTTACTCCGCAGCTGCTTCCACCGGAACCACTCCTCCTTACTCAGACGTTGCGGGCACCGGTCCTTTCACCGGCAGCCCGTACGGCGGCAGCGGGTCCGGAAGCGGATGGAACAACGGAGGCACCGGCGGCACCCGGCAACCGCAGGGTCCCCCACCTGCACCGAAGGTACATCCCGCAGGTCCCGGCACCCCCGCCGTCGCGATCGCAGCCGGCAGCGCCCTGATCGCCGGCGCGGGACTGAAAGCGCTGGACGTCACCAACGTCATCGACCTTGGCGATTCCACCAACGCCATCGCCTGGGCCAGCGCAGCGGCCGTCCTGGGCATCGGCATCCTCATCATGGGCTTCCGCGGCCGGACCTCCGGCATCCTCTCGTTTTTCGCGGTGGCGGCCCTGATCATCGGCGGAATCTTCAACGTGGTGGGCAACGACGGCGACCGGGTCCGCTTCCAGCAGGTCGACTGGACGCCCACCAGCATCCAGCAGGCGAGCGACGGGCTCAACATCACGGCAGGAAACGGCACCGTTGACCTCACAGAACTGGCCGGAAGCGCCCCGCTCCAGTCAGAAGTCCTGGTCCCGCTGGACTTCACGGCCAGTAACGTCACGGTGGTCATTCCTGACACCGTGCCCGTGGACATCCGGTCCGACATGACCCTCGGCAACTTGACCGAAGGGGGGAGCCAGCGCGGCGGGACCACCACACGGGAAAGCAGCTACAACACCGACAAGGCCGGCAGCCCCCTGGTGATCCAGATCGACGGCACCGTCAGCAACGTCATCATCAAGGAAGGTAACTGACATGAGCAGCCACACTCCGGACCCGGACCCGTACGTTCCGGAAAGCACGACGACGGCACGCACCAACTCTGCCCCTCCGTCCGGGGCGCGGGTGGGAACGGTGGTCTGGGGACTGATCGTTGTGGCCCTCGCCGCCCTGATTATCGTCGCGCAGCTGGGCATCGTCGCCCTGAACGGAACCTATGTCGTGATAGGGCTCATGATCGGAGCCGGCGCGGCCCTGGTGATCGGCGGACTCCTCTCCGCCCGGAAACGTGACAACAGTCCTACAACAGTGGAGTCTTGAGCCATGGACAAGTTTTTCAGCATCGTCAGGGGCCTTGGCCTACAACGCGGACCGCAGCGCTGGCTGGGAGGTGTTCTGGGAGGCATCGCCGCCAAGCTCAACGTGGACGTGGCCTATGTCCGCATCGCTTTCCTCCTCTTCTGCCTGCTGCCCGGCCCGGCCGTTATCTTCTACCTCCTGGCCTGGGTGGTCCTGCCGGACCAGCGCAACGTCATCCCGCTCCAGACGTTCCTCGACCGCCGGTCCCTGAACCGTCCCTGAGAACGCCCCTTGGTACGCCAAGGAAGGCCCCCACTTCCATTCCCGGGAGCGGGGGCCTTTGACGTGTTTTGCTCCGGAGTCAACCACCCGGTGGACGGCAGGTTCAACCGGTCGGGCGTGCCGCCGGGGGAACCGGCAGTGCCACGCTGTAGGCATGAACCCACCAGTGCCTGATCCCGGCCCGATCCACGAAGCCATCACGGTCCGGAACCTGAGCAAAAACTACAGGCAGCCCAAGGGCGGAACCCTCGCCGCCGTTGACCAGCTCGAGCTCACCATCCGGTCCGGCGAAACGTACGCCCTCCTCGGCCCCAACGGTGCCGGTAAATCCACCACCATCGAAATCCTGGAAGGCCACCGGCGCCCTGACGGCGGTGAAGTCCGGGTGTTGGGCACCGACCCTTGGAAGGCACCACCGGCCTTCAGGGCCCGGATCGGCATCGTCCTCCAGGAAGCATCGGATGCCGGCGAGTTGCGGGTGCACGAGGCACTCAGCTCCCTTGCCGCCTGCTTTCCGGCACCGCGGCCTGTGGCTGAAGTCATCGAAGCAGTAGGGCTTGGCGGGAAGGAGGCGGCGCGGATTTCCACTCTTTCCGGCGGCCAGCGCCGACGGCTGGACGTGGCACTCGGAATTATCGGGCGCCCTGAGGTCCTGTTCCTGGACGAACCGACCACGGGTTTCGACCCTGCGGCCCGCCGCCAGTTCTGGGAGCTGATCAGGGACCTGGGCAGCGGCGGCACCACCATCGTCCTGACCACCCATTACCTTGACGAAGCAGAGCAGCTCGCGGACCGGATAGGAGTGATCAACCATGGACGCCTGATCGCCGAGGGGGCGCCGGATCAGATCGGCGGCGCTGGCCTCCGCGTGCCCCGTGTCCGGTGGCGGGACGGCGGCGGCATGCATGAGGAGATCACTGAGAGCCCTGCCGCCCTGGTTAATGAGCTGTCCGACGGCGGCACCAGGGAACTCCCGGAGCTGGCTGTTGTCCGGCCCAGCCTTGAGGACATTTACCTGCAGCTGATCGGCGCCGCGGACCAGTCGGGGCCTGACGCCCCGGCCGGAAACGCAAGCAGCAAAGAACACACTACTGCGGCCGCCCAGGGAGTCCTGTCGTGAGCACTGTTCCCGCAACCCCAGCGCAGGCCATCCCGGCTTGGAAACCGTCAGTCCTGGGACTGGGTCTTCGTCGCGCCGCACTGGAGATCAGGCTATTCAACCGGGATGTGCTTTCCCTGGTGCTGGTGCTGTTCTTCCCCATCCTCATGCTGTCCCTCTTTGGAACAGTCTTCGGTGACGAGCCCACCTTCGGGGCCGGTCCCAACGGCGAGGGGGGAATCATCCCTGCCCACTACTACCTGCCAGGGATGCTCGCCCTCAGCACCATCCTGAGCGGATTCCAGAACCTCAGCACCTACGTGGCCACGGAGCGCTTCAACGGAACGGTGAAGCGCCTTGCCGGGACGCCCCTCCCGGCCGCGTCCTACTTCCTGGGCAAGACCGGCCAGACGCTGTACCTGATCGCCGCCCAGACTGTGCTGCTCCTCCTGGCAGCGCGCTTCCTCTTCGATGTCCCGCTGCCAAGCGAGGCTGGCCCCTGGCTCCTGGTGGTTGCGCTGATGGTCCTGTCGACGGCGGCGTGGGCCACTGTGGCCATCGCCTTCACGGCAGTCCCAAAATCAGCCCAAAGCGCCTCGACTCTTGCCGTGCTTCCGGTGCTGCTTCTCTCCTTCACCTCCGGCGTGTACTTCCCGTTCTCGCAGCTTCCGGAGTGGCTGCAGGCGGTGACGAATTTCTTCCCGCTGCGCTGGACCGCCAGCGCCTTCAGGTCTGTTTTCCTGCCCGCCGGGTTTGAGGCGGTGGAACCAGGCGGCGGATACGACCTGCCCATGACGTTCCTGGTGCTGGGGGTCTGGGCGGTGGCCGGCGCCGTGCTGGCGCGGCTGGCCTTCAGGTGGCCGCCGCAAAAGTGAGTCCGCCAGCGCTGTCCCGGCCAGGCACCGGGAGAGGCACCGGGACAGCCAAGGAAACCGGGTTGGATGGATTCTGCGGCCCGGATAGGGTGCACACATGAGCAACCTCGGCGGCCGGACCGAACGGCTGCTTCCCGCACGTTCGGTGTGGTCCACCTCCATGGTCTGGTGGCACGTAGGGTTCTACGCGGCGCTGGCAAGCCTGACGTACCTGGCCCTTTTGGGCCAACCCCTGACACCCGGAACACCCTGGGTTGTGGCGGCCCTGGTCCTGCTGGGCGCCGTGTATCCATTCCTGACCCGGGCCCGGGATCTTCGAACCAACCGGCCGGTGGTCTACGTCGCGGTCCTGGTCACCGTTGTGGTGTTCCTGTCCTTCGTCCACGACGGCGCCGGTGCCCTGCTGTTTGTCGCCTTCCCGCAGGTCTGGATGTTCACGGCCTCACAACGTCAGGGGGTGGTGGCCACAGCGGTGCTTTGCCTCGGTGTCGCGGCCGGACAAATAAGCCGCTTCGGCCTGGGGTCGCAGATTTACGGCATTTCCGCTCAGCTGGTCACTTCCTTTGTGGCAAGCTGCATGATCGGGCTCTGGATCTCCAAGGTCATCGAGCAGAGCGAACAACGTGCCGAGCTACTGGCAGAGCTTGCAGCAACACGGGCCGATCTCGGTGCCGCAGAACAAGCCCGCGGGGCTTTGGTGGAACGCGAACGCATGGCGCGGGAAATCCACGACACCCTGGCCCAAGGCTTCACGTCCATCGCCATGCTGTCCGAGGCCGCACAAGCGCAACTCCGGCGCGAGGGGCCCGCGGAGCTGAAGGACACGCTTGCGGCCATCTCCAGAACTGCGCGTGACAACCTTGCCCAGGCGCGGTCCCTGGTGGCCTCCGGCATTGCCACGGATGTCCAGGGCGGTGACCTGCTGGCCGCCCTGAGGCGCCTGCCGCAGAGCCTCCACCTTGAGGGTGTCCGGCTGTCCGTGGACGTTCCGGACACCCTTCCAGCGCTCTCCTCTGCGGAGCAGGTGGCCTTGCTTCGGACTGCCCAGGAGGCGCTGAACAATGTGCGGCGGCATTCGGGAGCCGCACACGCCTGGCTGGAAGTCTGTACTGAAACCGCCAAGATTCCGCGGCTGCGGCTGACGGTCCGCGACGACGGACACGGCTTCGACCCCGCCGAAGCCCATGGCGGCTTTGGCCTGAAGTCCATGTCCGCCCGGCTGGAAGAAATCGGCAGCCAACTGCACGTGGAGTCATCCGAAGCCGGGACCCTGCTCACCGCCGTCGTCCCTGTTTCGCTGCCCGGGTACCCGTCCAGCGGGCAGGACCTGCAGAAGGAAAGCACACCATGACCCAGCCACCCATCCGTGTGCTCCTGGCGGACGACCATCCCGTGGTCCGCGGCGGCCTCGCCGCGCTGCTCAGCACTGCGGCCGGAATCGAGGTAATCGCGGACGCGTCCGACGGACGGGAGGCAATGGCGGCCGTGGGGGAACACCGGCCGGACGTGGTGCTGATGGACCTGCGGATGCCCGTGCTGGACGGGGCCGGGGCAACAGAACAAATCCGCGTCCGCTTCCCCGACACCAAGGTATTGATCCTCACGACGTACGACGGCGACGCGGACATTGTCCGTGCCGTCGAGGCAGGCGCCGTCGGCTACCTCCTGAAGGATTCCCCCGGCGACGTGATCATCGACGCCGTTTTTGCCGCTGCCCGCGGTGAGACCGTGCTGGCGCCGCCGGTGGCTGCCCGCTTGGTATCGCGGCTCCGGGCACCGGAGCGGCCGCAGCTGACGCCCCGGGAAGTGGAGGTCCTGCGTTGCGTATCGCAGGGACTAAGCAACGCCGAAGCCGCGGCCCGGCTGCACATCGCAGAGGCCACGGTGAAAACCCATCTCCTGCGGGTGTTCCACAAGCTTGACGTGGATGACCGGACCCGGGCAGTGGTCATCGCCCTGGAGCGGGGCCTTTTGTAACCGGTTTGTGTCGTACCCCACACCCACCACTAGACTCTATGTGAGCTCAGCGTGGCGCTCTGCCTGTACACCTTCTCTCCAGGATTTGAGCCGAGACATGAAAATTGGAATTCTCACCAGCGGTGGCGACTGCCCCGGACTGAACGCCGTGATCCGCGGAGCCGTCCTCAAAGGCATTGCCATCCACGGTCATGAATTCGTGGGGTTCCTTGACGGCTGGCGCGGCGTCGTCGAGGGCGACATCATCGACATCCCCCGCACTATGGTCCGCGGTATCGCCAAGCAAGGCGGCACCATACTTGGCACCTCGCGCACCAACCCCTTCGAAAACGGCGGCGGACCCGAGGTCATCAAAGCCCACATGCACCGGCTGGGCATAGACGCCATCATCGCGATCGGCGGTGAGGGAACCCTGGCGGCTGCCAAGCGCCTCACCGATGCCGGCCTGAAGATCGTAGGCGTTCCCAAGACCGTGGACAACGACCTCGACGCCACGGACTACACCTTCGGCTTCGACACCGCCGTCCAGATCGCCACCGAAGCCATCGACCGGCTCCGGACCACCGGAGAATCCCACCACCGCTGCATGATCGCCGAAGTCATGGGCCGCCACGTGGGCTGGATCGCCCTCCACGCCGGCATGGCCGCCGGCGCACACGCCATCCTCATCCCGGAGCAGAAGGTCAGCATCGACCAGATCACCGAATGGGTGAAGGAAGCCCATGCCCGTGGCCGCGCGCCGCTGGTTGTTGTGGCCGAAGGATTCGTGCCTGAGCACATGGAAACCCCGCACTCCGAACGCGGCTTGGACACCTTTGGCCGGCCCCGCCTGGGCGGCATCGCAGACCAGCTCGCCCCGGAACTTGAAGCCCGCACCGGCATCGAAACCCGCGCCACCATCCTGGGCCATATCCAGCGCGGCGGAGTGCCGTCCGCCTTCGACCGCGTCCTGGCCACGCGGCTGGGCATGGCGGCCATCGACTCGGTGGTGGAAGGCTACTGGGGCACCATGGTGGCACTGAAGGGAACGGACATTGAGCACGTAGGTTTCCAGGAGGCCCTCGGCCAGCTCAAGACCGTTCCGCAGAACCGCTATGACGAAGCCGCCGTCCTGTTCGGCTGAGGTGCCCTGCTCAGCTGAGGTGTCCTGCCCGGTGAGGCCCCCTGCCCGCCCTAGGCTGGGAGTATGACACTTGACCCCGGTTCTGCCGCCATCATCCAGCTTGCCTGGGCCCGGCGCCTGGGACTTGACGACGACGCCTTCGGAACTGCCCTGGCCTCCGGGGAGCGGATCGTCCGCGCCGACGAATCGGCGCGGACCGTAGAGTTCGTGCGGCTCTTCGGCAGTTCAGCACTGGTGGGCCCGCAGTGGGTCATTGATGCCGCCGAGGGCATTTCCGATGCGGAGATGGCCCAGCACGTCACGCTCCTGACGCTGACCCGGTCCCACGGCGGCCACGGCCTGGGCGCTGCGGCGTTGTTCTTCGCCGACGACCTGCCCCTGCAGCAGCCCCCGGAAGAGATGACGGTGTCCCACGGCAACCCCGAGGCCATCGAGCTGGAGGGCCGCTGCCCGCCTGATGACGTCAACGAGGTTGGCCTGTCCGACCTCGAGAACCGCTACACCATCGTCCACGAAGTCGACGGGCGCCGCGTACCGCTGGCCTGCGGGGCCTACTCCGAGTGGGTGGGCCTGCTGGCCCACCTGGGCGTGCTGGTGGACCCGGAATGGCGGCGCCGGGGCCTGGGCTCGCTCGCCGTCTCCATCGCTGCCCACGAGGCACTGTCAGCCGGCCTTACACTGCAGTGGCGGACGGACGTCAGCAACACCGGGTCCCTGGCGCTGGCCCGGAAGCTCGGCCTGTCAGCGGGCGGGATCCAGACCAGCGTCCACCTTGGCTGACGGCGCAGGCCCGCTCCTGCCCCGGCCCTGAACCAGGCTGGGGCATCTAAGAGAAGCCTGCGACGGCCGCCTCAACTAGCCCAGGAGATCCAGGATGTCCTTCCGCGCGAACATCTGGGCGGCTGCGCGTGCTGTGGGCTCACCCGCGTCCGGGTCCGCTCCGGCATCCAGCAGGACCCGGGCAACGTCGGTGTAGCCCTTGAACGCCGCTCCGGCGAGCGGAGTCTGGCCGCGGTCGTTGGCGGTGTCGGCCTCAGCGCCGTGTTTCAGGATGAGCTGAACGGTCTCCGCGTGGCCATGGTAGGCAGCGAGCATCAGGAGGGAATCCCCGGCGGAATTGGTCAAGGTGGCGGGAGCGCCGGCGTCGAGATAGGCACGCAGCAGCGCAGTGTCCCCTTCCCTGGCCGCCTGGAAAAGCGTATGCGCCAAAGCCACGGCCTCGTCGTCAGGCCCTCCCTGGCCTGCAGGCGGGTCGGACGGCGCGGCGTTGGTTCCGGCGTTGTCAGTCATGAGCGTGGCCCCTTGAGGAATCCGGTCTGGCGCCCCACTACCTGGCCGGCGTCGGGGGCAACGATAAGTTCCTGGGCGGCAGGATAAGGCTCCTCGCCATCCAGAACCGTCAGTATTTCATCCGCACCCACCGAACGCTTTATGACTGCCAGGGCAACCGGGCCCATCTCGTAATGCTGGGCCACCGAGGTGACCGTCCCCACCTTCCGCTCCCCCACAAGCACCGGGCTTCCAGCCTGGGGCAGGGTGTGCTGCGATCCGTCCAGCTGGAGGAACACAAGCCGGCGCGGCGGGTGCCCGAGGTTGTGCACGCGCGCGATCGTCTCCTGTCCCTTATAGCAGCCCTTGGCCAGGTGTACTGCCGTGCGGAGGAGGTCCAGCTCATGCGGAATGGTCTTGTCATCCGTTTCAGCGCCGATCCGGGGGCGCCACGCCGCCAGCCGCAGCGCTTCGGCGGCGAGGACTCCGGCGAGCTGGCGGTCGGCTGCCCGCTGTTCCAGGTCTGCGGCCGGTACCAGATACTCAAACCATGGCCGCTCCAGCCCTGGATGGCTGGCTTCGGGGACGGTGGCATAGGAGTAGCCACCGGCTGCCACGTTGGGCCAGGGGTCCTGCCACACCAGCAGCTCCGACCACTCCGGAATGGCCCTGGTGCTGCCCAAGACGGCCCAAGAGGAGGAGGCGTCTGCAATTTCCACCCGCAGCATGAACTTCATCCGGTTCAGGAATTCGGCCAAGGGGGCTGCTTCGGCGGCTTCAATGATCAGCCAGGTGGTGGCGCCGTCGTCAATCACCCGGGCGTCGAAATCGATCCTGCCCTGCACACTCAGGAGGAGAAGTTCGCTTGACTCCCCGGGCTGGAGGCCGGCCACCTGCTGCGAGGAGAGGGTGTTGAGCCAGGTCAGCCTGTCCGGCCCGGTGACTGTGACAATGCCGCGGTGGGAAAGGTCGACGACGGCGGTACCGGCAGCGAGTGCGCGCTGCTCGCGCAGCGGCTCACCATAGTGGGATGCAACGCCGGCGTCCGCGCCGGTTGCCTCAACGGCTCCAGGGCGCGACAACAGAGGGCTGGGAGTAGTCATATGTAGTAGAAGTCCTTGGAGGTCGGCAGTATTCCGGATTCTCGAGATCCGGCCGGGTTTGCCAGCCTACGGCTTTCCGTCCGGAAATGACCGGGAGGGGTCAGGAGACTTTCTTGAGGAAGGCGGAGGCGTGCGCTTCCAGTCCCTTGCCCTCTTTGCCGCCAACGGCAACATCCCACCGCCACAGCAGGTTCCCGTCCACCAGGCCGAAGATACGGGTGGCGGCGCTGTAGTCCTTTGAGTGGCTCCCGCGCATCACCATATCCGTGGTGAGCTGGATCTGCGGTCCCTTAATCTGTCCGTAGTACAGCTCGGAGATCCCGCCTGGATGCGAAATGGACACCGAGATGTCGAAGCCGCCCTCGCTGTTGCGGAGGGCTTCCACCTCATCGGCACTCTTCAATGCGGGAACGATGTCCGCCGGAATCAGGCCCGGGCCGCCGTCAGCGTCGAGTTGTTTGCGCTCCAGTGCCCAGAAGCCGGTCTCAACGGTCAGCGGCCGCAAACGCGTGCCGTCGTCATCCGTCAACCAGCTCTCCGCGCGGTACTGGAGATAGGGCAACCCGTTGTGGGTGAAGGACACGTGCTGCAGGAAGTGTTCCGAGTCCTCGTCCCCGGTGCCCAGCCGGCCGCGGCCCTCCCACTCACCAATGAGCCAGGAAAGCGGGACAAGTTCTGGGGTCAAGTCGGTGGGAATCTCAATCGGCACAGCATTTACCTCGGAAAACGGCTAGCTCCGGAAAGGGTCTACTTCTGGCCTTTGAACAGGCGGTAGACCACAAAGCCGGCAAACCACGCCATGGACAGGCTCGCGATGCCGAGCAGGACAAGGAAGAAGATTTCAAAAGCAAGTACGGACATGATGCCATCCTAACGCGTTAGTAGATGAGGAGTTTGTCTATGAAGTAAGCCAGGGAACCCACCGCCGAGACAGGCGCCAGCCCAATGCTAAGGGCAGCAGGAACATTAATTGGAGCGCCGCGGAGCGTCACGAGCCGGCGGAAGCTGACCAGGACCGCACCTACCACCACACCAAAAATGGCGGCCGGCAGGACTTCGATATCGGAGAGCACCAGCCCGGCGAGCGGACCGGCAAGTCCCGCAAGGACGATGCCCAGGGGCGCAACAATACTGTCCGGCCACCTGATCAATCCTGCCAGCAGGGCAACTGCCGCGCTGATGGCCGCCACCAGCAGCATCTCCCGCACCCCGTTAAACCGGGCGCCGGCAATCCAGCCTGCGCCCAGGCAGGCCAGCAACACTCCGGCCGAGCAGCCGAGCGTTGATTCCAGCCGTTGCGCCTGCCCTGTTCCGCGGATGAGCTGCACCACAAAAACAGCCATGATTCCGAGCGCAATAAAGGGCGGCGTCCAGTCGAGGTAGCCGGGAGCAGGGGCGTAAGCGGCAGCGAGCGCCGACCCGGCACCGGCCAGGGCAATTACCGCCGCGAGCGTTTTTTTGGCGGGAATCCGGAGAAAGTGCGGCCAGCCGATGCCCACCGCGACCGCAATGGCCATGGCAACAGCGACAAGGGCCTCTCGGGACGTGTAGACCCCTGCGATGATAGCCGCCAGCCCGGCGATGCCCACCACCCCGATGGTCCACGAGCCCAGGGAGCGCACGGGGGCCTGCAGTTCCGCCGTCATGCGGATCCCGAGCCGGGCTTAGTCTGTGCACTCACTGCGCTGCATCCCATCCTGCGTTGACCTTGGAAGGCGGTCCGCCCTCAGTGGCAGGGCACATCGGGCCCTGCCACAATCCTGCCTTATATGAACGGCTTATGTCGCAAAACGTACCCTGCTCGGCGACGAATCCGTGGCGTCGACGGGGCCTGAGGGTATACTCGGAGCTCAGCTAAGTTCCCTGCTGAAGTGGCCGGACCGCTGTCTTTGGCAGAGTCCCAAACCGGGGCAGGGAGCCAGTACCGGCCGGTGAAAATCCGGTTCAGTCGCCCAACGATGCGCGGACGGCCCTTGGAGGAACAATGTCGCACATCCTGTTACTGACGAACAGCACCGGTTCTTCGGTGGACATCCTGCCTGCCTTGGAATTGCTGAACCACCGGGTCCATATCCTGCCCGCCGAGCCAACCGCCCTGCTGGAGACGGACCCCTGCGACATTGTGCTGCTGGATGCCCGCAAGGACCTGGTTGGCGCCCGTTCCCTCACCCAGCTCCTGAAGGCCACCGGCCTGAGCGCCCCGCTGGTGTTGATCCTGACCGAAGGCGGCATGGCTGCTGTCTCCTCCGCCTGGGCCGTGGACGACATCGTGCTGGAATCTGCCGGGCCCGCCGAGGTTGAGGCCCGCATCCGGCTGTCCGTGGCCCGGGCCGTCCCCGAGCAGGAGGACACGCCCTCGGAGATCCGCGCGGCCGGGGTCGTCATTGATGAGGCGAGCTACACCGCCCGCGTGAACGGGGCACCCCTGAACCTGACGTTCAAGGAATTCGAGCTCCTGAAGTACCTGGCGCAGCACCCCGGCCGGGTGTTCACCCGGCAGCAGCTGCTCACCGAGGTGTGGGGCTATGACTACTACGGCGGCACCCGCACCGTGGATGTTCACGTCCGGCGCCTGCGCGCCAAGCTGGGCGCCGACCATGAAAACCTCATCAGCACTGTCCGCAATGTCGGCTACCGGCTCACCCTGGTCCGGCAGCAGGAAGACGAGCTGACGGAAGCCTGAGCCGGCGGCCGCGGTCCGGTAGCCGACGATCCCGTATAGCCTTGCCTCATGACTTCAGCGCACCCTGAGAAGTGGCCCGTCCATGTTGTCCAAGGCGGTGTTGACCGGCAACTTTTGAAGGACTGCAGCGATCTCCTGGCCGCGGCGGAAGAGTCGGACGGCAACCCGTCCATCTCGGAGCAGACCCTCATCAGCATGCGCGCCGGCGATTCCGCGGAGCATAAGCTGCTGACCCTGGCGCTGTATGCACCGGACGAAGACTCTGATCCGTCCTCCGGCCAGGACCTTGCGGGTTTCGCTGCGGTGGTCGAAGAGCCCGACGGCAACGGCGTGGTCGAAATCGCCGTGCACCCCAGCTACCGCAACCAGGGTGTCGCCGACCGCCTCGTTGGTGCCCTTCAGGACCGGCGCGGGCTGCAGGGGCTGAAGGCCTGGTCCCACGGCAACCACGAGGCGGCGGCGGACCTGGCCGCCCGCTACGGCTTCGTCCCGGTTCGGGAGTTGTGGAAGATGCGGATGACGACGGCGGCGGCGGACCTTCCCGACGCCGCCCTTCCGGACGGCGTTTCGATCCGCGCGTTTGTGCCCCGTCAGGATGAGGATGCCTGGCTGGCGGCGAACCGCGCCGCGTTCTCCCACCACCCTGAGCAGGGCAGCCTCACCCGCGCCGACCTTGATGCCAGGATGGCTGAGGACTGGTTTGACCCCGCCGGTTTCCTCCTCGCCGTGGACGGGCAAGGCCGGCTGCTGGGATACCACTGGACCAAGGTGCATCCCAGCCACGGCACCCACCCTGCCATCGGTGAAATCTACGTGGTGGGTGTAACCCCGGAAGCCCAGGGCTCGGGCCTGGGCAAGGCTTTGACGGTGGCGGGCATCAAGTACCTGCAGGACCTGGGGCTGCACGCGGTCATGCTGTACGTCGACGCCGACAACACCCCGGCGGTCTCCCTCTACCGGCGGCTGGGCTTCACGCGGTGGGACATGGACGTGATGTACGGCCCGGCAGCGGGTTAGTCCAATCTCCTGACGCAACCGCCGGCAGGCGCTAAATCAAAGGCCCCCGGGCACTGAATGCTTGTAAGGTTGAAACAGAACCGCGCAGGCCGGAAACGGCAGCATCAAGCGCCAGGTAAAGGAGATGCCATGAACCCGGAACCATCCGGAGCAGCCACGTCCCAAGAGACTCCAGTCCCCGTGCGCGCCCGCTTCGGCTCCTCGGAGGTTCCGGCGTCGCGCGCCACACAGGACCGGATCGACATTCCGGATTTCGCACCCAACCTGGAACCCGAGGGCGACATCCGGCCGGACCGTTTCCTTGACCGGGAGCTGAGCTGGCTCAGCTTCAACTCCAGGGTCCTGGAACTTGCCGAAGACGCTTCCCTGCACCTCCTGGAACGGGTCAGCTTCCTCTCCATCTTCGCGTCAAACCTGGACGAGTTCTTTATGGTCCGCGTAGCCGGTTTGAAGCGGCGCATCGCCACCGGACTTGCTGTTCCCTCCCCCGCAGGCCTAAGCCCGGTGGAAGTGCTGGAGAAAATCGGCGAGGAGGCCCACCGGCTCCAGCAGCGCCACGCCCAGGTCTTCGCAGAACAGATCCGACCGGCCCTGGCGTACGAGCACATCCACCTCATGCACTGGGACGAACTGGATGACGCGGCCAAGCAGCAGCTCAGCCAGATGTTCGCCGAAAAGGTGTTCCCCATCCTCACCCCCCTGGCGGTGGACCCGGCACACCCGTTCCCCTACATTTCGGGCCTTTCCCTGAACCTGGCTGTTGTGGTGCGGAACCCCGTCAGCGACAAGGAACTGTTCGCCCGCGTCAAGGTGCCGGACCAGCTGCCGCGGCTCATATCCATCGACGGCCCGCGCGCCGGTGCGGTGGCAGGCCGGGTGGCGCGCTTCATCGCGCTTGAGGAAGTCATTGCCGTTCACCTGGACAAGTTGTTTGCCGGGATGGAGGTCCTGGAGCACCACACCTTCCGCGTCACCCGGAACGAGGACGTGGAGGTTGAAGAGGACGACGCCGAGAACCTGCTGCAGGCGCTCGAAAAGGAATTGCTGCGCCGCCGCTTCGGCCCCCCTGTCCGGCTTGAGGTCACCAATGACATCAACCCCAACATCCGGGCGCTTCTGATCCGCGAACTAGGCGTTGAGGAATCCGAGGTCTACTCAGTCCCGGCCCCGCTCGACCTCCGGGGCCTGTCGGTCATTGCGGGCATCGACCGCGCCGACCTGCACTACCCCAAGCATGTTCCGCACACCTCCCGGTACCTGAACGAGTCCGAGACCTCCAAGGCTGCCAACGTCTTCGCCGCGATGCGCCGCCGCGACATCCTGCTCCACCACCCGTACGACTCGTTTTCCACCTCGGTCCAGGCTTTCCTTGAGCAGGCCGCAGCGGACCCCAAGGTGCAGGCCATCAAACAGACCCTCTACCGCACCTCCGGCGACTCCCCCATTGTTGACGCCCTGATCGATGCCGCCGAAGCCGGCAAGCAGGTCCTGGCCCTCGTGGAGATCAAGGCCAGGTTCGATGAGCAGGCGAACATCTCCTGGGCCCGCAAGCTGGAACAGGCCGGCGTGCACGTGGTGTACGGCATCGTGGGCCTGAAGACCCACTGCAAGCTCTCGCTGGTTGTGCGGCAGGAAGTGGACGGGTTGCGGCGCTATTGCCACATCGGCACCGGCAACTACCACCCGCGGACAGCCCGCTACTACGAGGACCTGGGCCTCCTGACGGCGAACGACCAGGTGGGCGAGGACCTTTCAAAGCTCTTCAACCAGCTCTCCGGCTACGCCCCCAAGTCGACCTTCAAGCGGCTTCTCGTTGCTCCACGTTCAGTCCGTTCCGGGCTGATCGACCGGATCGAGACCGAGATCCGGAACGCCCGGGCTGGGCTGCCGGGCCGGGTCCAGATCAAGGTCAACTCGATGGTCGACGAGGCCATCATCGATTCGCTGTACCGGGCGTCCCAGGCCGGGGTGAAGGTGGACGTCGTGGTCCGCGGCATCTGCTCGCTGCGCCCGGGCGTGCCGGGGCTCAGTGACAACATCACCGTCCGCTCCATCCTGGGCAGGTTCCTGGAGCACTCCCGCGTGTTCGCCTTCGCTAACGGCGGTGATCCGGTGGTGTACATCGGCTCAGCGGACATGATGCACCGAAACCTGGACCGCCGGGTGGAGGCGCTCGTCCAGTTGGCAGCGCCCGATGACGTCAACTACGTCCTGGACCTGATCCGCCGTTACATGGCTCCGGAGACGGCGAGCTGGCACCTGGACAACGAGGGGAAGTGGTCGCGTCACCACCTGGGCGACGACGGCAGGCCGCTTGAGGACGTCCAGTCCTTCCTGCTGGCATCCCGTCCGCGTCAGCGCAGCCTGAGCCGACGGTAAGGGCAGCTGTTTTGTCGAGCGACGCACTTGTAGCTGACCAGACAGACCACCCAGGCGAACCGGTAGCTGTTACTGCTGCAGGCGCCCTCCCGTGGCGGGTCACCAAGGACAAGCTTGAAGTCCTCCTGATCCATCGGCCCCGTTACGATGACTGGTCGTGGCCAAAGGGCAAGATTGACGACGGTGAGACCATCCCGGAGTGTGCCGTTCGGGAGGTTCAGGAAGAGATCGGGCTCGCCGCCCAGCTGGGTATACCGCTGCCGCCAATCCACTATCACGTGGCTTCCGGCCTGAAGGTGGTGCATTACTGGGCCGTCAAAGTCAACGGCAGTGGACGGCTGGTACCTGACGGCAAAGAGGTGGACAGCGTGATGTGGTGCGCCCCGGATAAGGCGGCCAGGTTGCTTTCCAACCCGTCCGACGTCGAGCCCCTTGAGTACTTGCGGCAGGCCCATGAGCGCCGGGAACTGGACACCTGGCCCCTTCTGGTGGTCCGCCATGCAAAAGCAAAACCCCGCTCGTCCTGGACCAAGGCGGAGGGCGAGCGGCCGCTGGCTGCTACCGGAACCCGGCAGGCGCAGGCTGTTGGCCGACTGCTTCAGGCGTGGAAGCCACCCCGGGTTGTCACCAGTCCATGGCTCCGGTGCGTCGCCACCGTGGCGCCTTACGCCAAGGCTGCTGGGGCCAAAGTGAAACTGGCGGAAGCCCTCACGGAACAACGGCATGAGCGGAACCCCAAGAAGACTGCGGGCGTCATCGAGGGCCTTCTCGACAAGCAGCGTGCGGTAGCCGTTTGCACCCACCGCCCTGCCCTGCCCACCGTTTTCGGGCAGCTGTCCAAGCACATGCCGCCGCACCTGGCCGCCCTCCTGCCGGTGGAGGAACCGTACCTGTCCCCCGGTGAGCTGGTGGTGTGCCATGTGGCTCCGGGCGGAAAAACCCGGATCGTGGCCGTGGAACAGTTCAAGCCCTTCGACGACTAGGTGCGGCTGCGCTGCTGGCGTTGGCAACCAAAGTAGACTTGAGCCGTGAGCATCCCAACGCCTTATGAAGACCTCCTGCGCGATGTCCTGGCTTCCGGCACGCACAAATCGGACCGGACCGGAACCGGAACCACCAGTGTTTTCGGGCGCCAAATGCGCTTTGACCTCGCCAAGAGCTTCCCCCTGATCACCACCAAGCGGGTCCATTTCAAGTCCGTGGCAGTAGAGCTCCTGTGGTTCCTGCGCGGCGAGACGAACGTGAAATGGATGCAGGACCAGGGTGTCACCATCTGGAACGAGTGGGCCGACGCCGACGGCGACCTTGGCCCTGTCTACGGTGTCCAGTGGCGCAGCTGGCCCACCCCGGACGGCGGGCATATTGACCAGATCGCGGAACTCATCGCGAACCTGAAGTCCAACCCGGACTCCCGCCGGCACATTGTCTCGGCCTGGAACGTTGCCGAACTCAACGACATGGCATTGCCGCCGTGCCATGCGTTTTTCCAGTTCTACGTTGCGGACGGCAAGCTCTCCTGCCAGCTGTACCAGCGCTCCGCGGACATGTTCCTGGGCGTGCCGTTCAACATCGCCTCTTACGCGCTGCTCACGTGCATGGTGGCACAGCAGGTGGGGCTCGAGCCGGGCGAGTTCGTCTGGACCGGCGGCGACGTGCACGTGTACGAGAACCACATGGACCAGGTCCTCAAGCAGCTGGACCGGGAGCCGTACGAATACCCGCAACTAAAGATCTTCCGCAAACCCGCCTCGATTTTTGACTACACGCTGGAGGACTTCGAAGTGGTGGGTTACCAGCACCACCCCACGATCAAGGCACCGATCGCGGTATGAGCACGGAAAACTCGACCGATCCCCAGTCCTTCACCGAGGAACTGGCCGCGTCGGTGACGGGCGTGGGACTGGTATGGGCTCAGACGCCCGACGGGATCATCGGCAAAGACGGCGACATGCCCTGGCACCTGCCCGAGGACCTGAGGCACTTCAACCGGCTGACCATGGGCCACCCGGTGGTTATGGGCCGCAAGACCTGGCTGTCGTTTCCGGAGAAGTACCGCCCCCTGCCCGGCCGGACCAATATCGTGATCACCCGGCAGAAAAGCTGGGCCGATACGCCCGAGGCGGAGGGCGCCGTCGTGGTCCCTTCCCTCAACGACGCACTGCTGGAATCCCAGTTCGTCAACGGCGGCGAAACAGTCTGGATCCTGGGCGGCGGCGAAATTTTCAGCCAGTCCACCGAGCTCGCCAACGTCGCAGTGGTCACTACCATCGACGTCGATGCCGACGGCGACACTTTCGCCCCCCAGCTTGGCACCAGTTGGGAAGCCGCAGCCTCCGTCCCGCCGGACGGGTGGCTGACGGCCGCCAACGGCACGCGCTACAGATTCACTAAATGGTCAAGGACTGAGGGGTAGACATGTTGAAGAAACCGGAAACCCTCTTTGTTCTGGGCTACATGCTGCTCCCCCTGCTGGCGCTGCTGTCCGCCATCGTGGGGCTCACCATGATCCTGGGCGGCAACAAAATCGCCGGAGCCATCGTGCTGGTGGTGGTGACCCAGGTGTTCGCCTTCGGCGCCTTCTTTGCCCTTCGCGCCCGTAAGGCCGCCGTGGTGGAGGACAGCGACCGCGGCTAGGTCCGGGACACATTCTCGGGAAGCGCCGGCGGCGCGTCGGGTGCGGGCAGCTGCCAGAGTGACGTAACCGACTGCGTCCTGCCTGTCCCGAAGTCTAAACTGGTCTAATGACTACAGCAGCTACCCCTTCCGTCGGCCTGGTCGGATGGCGCGGTATGGTCGGTTCCGTCCTCATGCAGCGCATGCAGGACGAGGGCGACTTCGCCAACATCAACCCGGTGTTTTTCTCCACCTCCAACGCGGGAGGTGCCGCGCCGTCACTTGCTGGAACAGCAGAAGGCAGCGCAGGCAAGCTCGAGAACGCGTTCGACATCGACACCCTCGCGAAGCTGCCCATTATTGTTACCGCCCAGGGCGGCGACTACACCAAGCAGGTCCACGGCGAGCTCCGCAGCCGCGGGTGGGACGGCCTCTGGATCGACGCCGCGTCCACCCTGCGCATGAACGAGGATTCGATCATCGTCCTGGACCCGATCAACCGGGACGTTATCGACAAGGGCCTGGTGAACGGCACCAAGGACTTCATCGGCGGCAACTGCACCGTGTCCTGCATGCTCATGGGCCTCGGCGGGCTGTTCAAGAACGGCCTGGTGGAGTGGGGCACCTCCATGACCTACCAGGCTGCCTCCGGCGGCGGGGCCCGGCACATGCGCGAGCTCCTCAG
>NZ_JBNHFF010000032.1:0-21561 GCF_059089965.1 Arthrobacter sp. SPT-J7 | reverse complement strand
AAATTCTTCGCTCAGGTTTTCCGCCGACCATGCACCGTTCCCGGCAGTCCAGTGGACGGCCAGGTCTCCCAGAGGCGCCAGCTGATCGAAGGAAACCGCCTTGTCCCGGAACAGCTCCAGCAGGGCAAGGAACCGCGCAACCACCACCAGGGTGGACCCGGCATCGGCAATCAAGGCCCGGAAGGTCAGCGGGGATTCGAGCTGAAGCCGCAGGCCCATCGCTTCTGCCTGCTCCTTCACGCTGACATTGCCGCCGTGCAGGTGTGCCAGGCCTACTTCGGTTTGCTTTGGAGCCTTGGGCTGCAGTGCCGCTTCGGCCAGGCGGGCGAACTGTTCCGGAGTGTGTTTCCAGACCAGCTCGGGAAGCATGGCCGCGAAGTGTTCCTCGAGGGCGACCTGCCGGGGAAACCGCATGGCCTCCTGATGGAGGGCCTCGCCAAGGAGTCCAGCCACGTGCTTGAAGGCTTTGTACTGGAGCAGCCGCGCGAAGAGCAGGTCCCTGGCCTCAAGCAGCGCGATGTCTTCATCGTTCTCGACCTCCCCCGCAGGAAGGAGCCGTGCGGCCTTAAGATCGAGCAGCGTTGCGGCAATCACCAGGAATTCGCTGGCCTCATCCAGCGCCCACTCCTCGCCCAGCTTCTGCAGGTTCCGGATGTACTTGATGAATTCGTCGGTCACCGTGGCGATGGCTACCTCGGTAATGTCCAGCTGGTGCTTGGCGATCAGTCCAAGCAGGACATCGAAAGGACCCGTGAAGTTGGCCAGCCGCACCTCGAAGCCGGGCTTGGATTCGGCCACAGCGTGGCTAGGGTGCGCCGCCGCGCGAGATCAGTTCCTTGGCCAGCCTGCGGTAGGCATCGGCGCCCACGTGGTTGCCGGCGTAACTGGTGATCGGCTCCGCGGCAACGGTGGCGTCAGCGAACTTGATGGAGCGCTTGATAACGGTCTCGAAGACCTTGTCGCCGAAGGCCTCCACCAGGCGGGTAATAACCTCGCGGCTGTGCAGCGTCCGGGCGTCGTACATGGTGGCCAGCACGCCGTCCACCTGCAGGCGGGGGTTGAGCCTGTCCTGGACCTTGTCGATGGTCTCCACCAGCAGGGCCACGGCACGGAGGGCAAAGAACTCGCAGATCAGCGGGATGATGACACCGTGCGCCGCGGTGAGTGCGTTGACGGTCAGCAGGCCCAACGACGGCTGGCAGTCGATGAGAACGACGTCGTAATTGTCTTCAACTTTCTTGAGGGCGCGGTCCAGGACCTGCTCGCGTGCCACCTCGTTGACCAACTGGACTTCAGCAGCCGAGAGGTCGATGTTTGCCGGCAGGAGGTCCACGTTATCGACGCCGGTCTGGTGGATTGCATCCCGGATGTCCACCTTGCGGTCCATCAGCACGTTGTACACGGTGAGGTCGAGTTCATGCGGGTTCACGCCCAGGCCGGCAGACAGTGCGCCCTGGGGATCGAAGTCGACCAGAAGCACACGCCGGCCGTATTCAGCCAGCGCTGCTGCCAGGTTGATAGTGGATGTGGTTTTTCCGACGCCGCCTTTTTGGTTCACCATGGCGATCACGCGGGCCGGACCGTGGGATGCCAAGGGCGCAGGTTCCGGGAACTCGCGGTATGGGCGCCCCGTGGGTCCCATCACCGCGTCTTCCAGGTCGAATTGCGTGCCCTCCAGAGTTGCCGAACCCTGTTCGCTGCTCACGTATCTATCCACACTTTCGATGACGGTGATTTCCTGCCGCTGGCTGCCCAGCAACGCTCCTTCTTCTTCCCAAGGTTACAGCGCCCGATACGGTATTCGAGGCAACTTGACTTTCCGCGGATGTTGAGCCTTTACCCTCTAGCTGAGGTCGAAGGTTGCCTTTTCCCGGGCACGAAACTGCCCCCGCAGCGAGGGGCTGCGGGGGCAGTCGCGGTGGTTGGCGAGTGCCGGGGCCTAGGCGTTCGCCGGCACCGGGCGTGCCTCGGTTTCAATCACTGCAGGCTCAGCATGTCCGGCAATCATCGTCTGCTCGTCGAAGGGCAGTTCGCCGGAGAGGACCTGGTCCACCTGGCCGCCGTCGATCTCCTTGACCCAGGTGCCGATCAGGATGGTGGCCACGGCGTTGCCGGTGAAGTTGGTCAGGGCGCGGGCCTCGGACATGAACCGGTCGATGCCGACAATCATGCCCACGCCGCCCAGCAGTTCAGGCTTGTGGGCCTGCAGGCCTGCGGCCAGGGTGGCCAGGCCGGCGCCGGTGACACCTGCTGCGCCCTTGGAAGCGATGATCATAAAGACCAGCAGGGAGATCTGAGCGCCGAGATCCAGCGGGGTTCCCATGGCGTTGGCGACGAACAGGGACGCCATGGTCAGGTAGATCGCGGTGCCGTCCAGGTTGAAGGAGTAGCCGGTGGGTACCGTGACGCCCACAACGGGCTTGGAGACGCCGAGGTGTTCCATCTTTGCGATCAGGCGGGGCAGCGCTGCCTCGGAGGAGGACGTGGAGAAAATCAGCAGGTATTCGCGGGCCAGGTACTTCATCAGCTTGAAGATGTTGACGCCGGACACAACCTTCAGCAGGCCGCCCAGGATGATGACGATGAACAGGGCGCAGGTGATGTAGAAGGCGGCCATCAGGGTGAACATGCTGACAATGGCCTGGAAGCCGGTGGCTCCAACGACGGCGGCGATGGCACCGAAGGCACCCACCGGCGCAAGCCACATGATCATGATGAGGATGCGGAACACCAGGACCTGGCCGTGGCCGATGGCCTTAAGGATCGGGGCGCCCTGCGGGCCCATCTTCTGCAGCGCGAAGCCAACGAGAATAGCAGCAAACAACGTCGGCAGGACCGGAATATCGCCAGGGATGATGTTGAGCAGGAACTCGACCGTGCTGTCCGTCGCCGCCTTCTTGGTGGGGTCGTACGGTGCCAGCTTCAGGCCCTCGCCCGGGTGGATCAGGTTGCCGACCACCAGGCCGATGGCGAGCGCGAAAGTGGACATCAGGACGAAGTAGCCAAGAGCCAGCCCACCTACCTTGCCTACCGTGGCGGCCTTTGCGATGGAACCAATGCCCAGGACGATGGTGCAGAAGATGACCGGGGCGATCATCATCTTGATGAGCTTGATGAACCCGTCGCCCAGCGGCTTGAGGGATTTACCCACCTCCGGGAACATCAGGCCCACTACCGCGCCGAGGATAACGGCGGCGATGACGGCGATGTAGAGGTAATGCGATTTGTCGATGCCCTTGCGCCGCGACTTCACGGTGTCAAGCGACTCTCCTCGTTGAGAAGCCATGATGTGTCTCCTTTGGATAATCTGATAGACGCTGCGGCACAATCTCTGGGCTGAACGCGTCCTCCGGTGTGATATCCATCATTGGGCAGGTGGTGACCCAGCTCACCGTTGCGTTCATATTGGTCGCGGAGCCCTATGTGTCGCCGAACGTGCCTGGGAGGTACAGATGATCCACCGCTGGAGTATCGCCCGACGGCTCTTCGTGGCAAACCTTCTGATTGTGGTGGCGTTCATCGCCATTGTTGGATCTGCTACCTATGTGGACGCCCGCGACCGCACCTATGAGGAAGCGGGCCGGCGGATGGCAGGAATCGCGGCGTCCGTTGCCGCCAGCCCGCTGGTGCTGGAAGCCGCCGCCGCCCCGGACCCTTCAGCCATCCTTCAGCCCTATGCCAAGGACGTCATGGCGGCAACGGACGTGGACTTCATCACCATCATGGCGCCGGACCGGACGCGGTGGACGCATCCCCGGGACGAGGAGCTGGGCCGGCCCTATATCGGTTCCATTGACGCCGCCCTTCGTGGTGAGGCCTTCACCGAGGTAACGGCCGGAACCCTCGGGCCTTCGGTGCGGACCATTGTTCCGGTTAAGGACGGCGGCGGCGCAGTCAACGCCATGGTGGCTGTCGGCGTCACCGTGCGGACCGTGGATGTGGCCTTCGCCGGGCGTCTCCCCGCCCTCCTGGCCATTGGCCTTGCCCTGCTGGTGGGAGGTTCGCTGGCCTCGTGGCTGCTGGGCCGGTACCTCCGCCGTGTTACCCGCGGCTGGGGGCCGGAACAGCTGGCCCAGTTGTTCGCGTACTACGAATCGGTGCTGCATTCCGTGCGGGAAGGACTGATCCTTATCGATACAAAAGGCCGCGTGGTGATGTACAACGACCAGGCGGCCGAACTGCTGGGCCTTGACGGTCCCGGCAGCAAGGACCCCACCCGGCCGCCGTCGCTCGCCGACCTGCCACTGGATGAGGGGCTGCGGAGCCTGTTCGAGTCCGGGCGCAGCGCCAAGGACGAGATCCTACTCACCGGCTCCCGGATCCTGGTGGTCAACCAGGGCCCCGCCAAGGGGCCCCAGCCCACCGGCGGCCGGGGCAAAACCCCTGTGTACGGTACGGTGGCGACGCTTCGGGACCGGACAGAAATCGAGGCCCTGGGCAACGAGCTGGAAACGATGCGGACGCTCTCGGATGCACTGCGGGCGCAGACGCACGAGCACGCCAACCGGCTGCACACCATGGTGTCGCTGCTGGAGCTGGGCCGCACACAGGAGGCCCTGGCGTTCGCGACGAAGGACCTGGAACTCAGCCAGCAGCTGACGGATGACATGGTCAGCTCGGTGGACGAACCCGTTCTAGGTGCCCTGGTGATGGGCAAGGTGGCCGAAGCCCATGAGCGCGGAGTCCAGCTGGATGTGGCGGCGCTCGGTTCAGCGACCGTAGCGGGAATTGCCGTGCAGGACCTCGTAACCATCCTTGGTAACCTGCTTGACAACGCCATGGATGCTGCCGCCGACGGTCCGCCTCCGAGGCGGGTGGAGCTGACGGTGGAGTCGGACGAAGAAGGACTGGACATCGCCGTGCACGATTCCGGTCCCGGCATAGATCCGGCTGACGCGGAGAACATTTTGCGGCACGGATTCAGCACCAAGGCGGCGGGCCCCGGTGGCCGGGGCATCGGGCTCGCCCTGGTGCGGCAGGCGGTGCAGCGGCTGGGAGGTACCCTGACCATCAACGGACGGCGCGGCGCCAAGTTCGAAGTGTTCCTCCCCGCAGCGGTGCCGGCACAGAAGGAGCACCAACAGTGAGCAACATCCGGGTCCTCGTCGTCGAGGACGAAGCCATCGCGGCCGCAGCGCATGCAGCGTATGTGGGGCGGCTGCCGGGCTTCGAACTGGCCGGCACCGCCCCGGACGGCCAGTCTGCCCTGCGGCTACTGACCGAGTTTGCTGCTGCGGGAACCCCGGTGGAACTTGTCCTGCTGGATATGAACCTGCCCGACCTTCACGGCCTGGACATTGCGCGGCGGATGAGGGCGGCGGGAATACTGGCGGACATCATCGCCATTACTGCCGTCCGTGAACTGGCCATTGTGCGCAGCGCAGTTGCCATCGGCGTTGTCCAGTACCTGATCAAGCCGTTCACCTATGCGACCTTCGCGGACAAGCTGGCAAGCTATCAGCAGTTCCGCCAGCAACTCGCGGGCCCGCAGGGCGGGTCCGGCAAGGCTGGGGCCTCCCAAACCGACGTGGACCAGGCGTTCGCCAGCCTTCGTGCACCGTCCGAGCTGCCCTTGCCCAAGGGGCTTTCAGTTTCCACTCTGGCATCCGTCCAGGAGTTCATGAAGCTGCAAAAGGGCGCCGTGTCCGCCACCGAGGTGATGGATGCGCTGGGCATGTCCCGGGTCACGGCGCGCCGCTACCTGGAGTATCTGGCCGACGCCGGAACGGTGTCCAGGACCGCCCGTTATGGCACCCCGGGGCGGCCGGAAAACGAATACCGGTGGGGCGGCCGCTGACCCGCCAGTCCAGCGTTTGAGCCTGCCCACGTCTCCCTGCGCCCGTTCTTTGTATACAGGGAGCGGGCGTTTTGCGATAATCAGCACGGGTTGCTGCCGACATGGCCATGCAGTGTATACACTGTCCTCAATGCCAACGAAAGGACAGCCAGTGCGAGCCAGCGATCGGGCCTATGCCGCACTCCGCGACGACATCGTCGAGTGGCGGCTCCAGCCGGGCGCCCTGCTTGCCGAGGTGGAACAGGCAGAACGGTTGGGGATCTCCCGCACCCCCCTCCGGGAAGCATTGGGCAGGCTAACAGCAGAAGGACTGACGACGGCGGCAGGCGGCCGCGGCGTCGTCGTCACCGGCATCTCACTGGCGGATATCGACGAACTGTTTGAGCTCCGGGAGACGCTGGAAGGAAAGGCTGCCGCCCTGGCCGCGGAGCGGGGCGATCGGGAAACGTTTCGGAACCTGGAAGCAGAGTTCCTGGCAGCGCCGTCACTCATTACCGGCCCGGCACCGGCACTGCAGGACTATTACCTGCTGGTGGACCGGCTCGACTCCGCCGTTGATGCCGCGATCTCCAATTCCTACCTGGCCCAGGCCATGCGCAGCCTCCGGGTGCACCTGGTCCGTATCCGCCGCCTCGCCGCGGACGACGCAGCACGACTCACAGCCGCAGCAGCCGAACATGCGGCCATCGCCGAGGCCATCGCCACTGGCAACCCGCGCCTGGCACAGGCAGCCACCACCCTCCACCTGCACCGTAGCCTGTACCACATCAAAGCCGCCCATCCATCCCGCTGAAGGAGCACCATGGTCAAGGAACACCACGTCCGCGTCTACAAGAGCGAAGAAAACCTGCCCCGCGAGGACCAGCTTGCGCACAAAATCGCCAGGGTGGCCGCGGATCCGGTTGACGTGACGGACGACGTTACGGAGATGGTGATTAACCGGATCATCGACAACGCCTCCGTGGCCATCGCGTCATTGAACCGGGCCCCCATCATGGCCGCCCGGGCGCAGGCACTGGCGCACGGCCCCAGCACCGGCGGAAAGGGCGCGAAAGTCTTCGGCATCGAGGACCGGGCCTCCCCGGAGTGGGCGGCGTGGGCCAACGGCGTGGCTGTCCGGGAACTGGACTACCACGATACGTTCCTGGCGGCCGACTACTCCCACCCGGGCGACAACATCCCGCCGATCCTGGCCGTTGCCCAGCACATGGGCTCGAACGGCCGTGACCTGGTGCGGGCCATCACCACCGGATATGAGATCCAAGTGAACCTGGTGAAGGCGATCTGCCTGCACAAGCACAAGATCGACCACGTGGCCCATCTCGGCCCGTCGGCAGCGGCCGGTATCGGCACCCTGCTGGGGCTCGACGTCGAGACCATCTTCCAGTCCGTGGGGCAGGCGCTGCACACCACCACCGCAACCAGGCAGTCCCGCAAGGGCGAAATCTCCACCTGGAAGGCGCACGCGCCGGCGTTCGCGGGCAAGATGGGGGTAGAAGCGGTGGACCGTGCCATGCGCGGACAGACCTCTCCCGTGCCCATCTATGAAGGTGAGGACGGCGTCATCGCCTGGCTGCTCGATGGCCCGGATGCCTCCTACCTGGTTCCACTGCCGGAAGCCGGGGAAGCCAAGCGCTCCATCCTGGACACCTACACGAAGGAACACTCCGCCGAATACCAGGCCCAGGCATGGATTGACCTCGCCCGAAAGCTGAACCGGAAGCACCCTGAAACCGCGGACCCGGCCAACGTGAAATCCGTGCTGATCAGGACCAGCCACCACACCCACTACGTCATCGGCTCCGGCGCCAACGATCCGCAGAAGTACAGCCCCACCGCATCCCGGGAAACCCTTGACCACTCCATCCCCTACATCTTCACGGTTGCGCTGCAGGACG
Source organism: Arthrobacter sp. SPT-J7 (assembly GCF_059089965.1). NCBI lineage: Bacteria > Bacillati > Actinomycetota > Actinomycetes > Micrococcales > Micrococcaceae > Arthrobacter > Arthrobacter sp. SPT-J7. The sequence goes on along the minus strand of NZ_JBNHFF010000032.1, from coordinate 13,866 downwards.
GCGCCTGGCACCACGTGGACTCCTACTCCCCGGAACGCGCCGCCCGCCCGGACACTGTAGACCTGTGGCAGAAGGTCAGCACGGAGGAAGATCCCGAGTGGACGCGGCGCTACCATTCGCTGGACATAGCAGAGAAGGCTTTCGGCGGTTCCGTGGAGATCACCCTCGCTGATGGCACCGTGATCAGGGACGAGATTGCCGTGGCCGATGCCCACCCGCTGGGCGCCCGGCCTTTCGGCCGCGAGCAGTACATCAACAAGTTCCGCACCCTGGCCGCCGGTCTCGTGGAAGAGGCTGAGATCGAAAGGTTCCTGGCCGCCGTCGAACGCCTCCCCCAACTGGCCGCAGGCGAACTGGACCAGCTGAACATCACGGCGGCTCCGGGCGTCATCGACCTGACCGCCGCTCCGAAGGGACTTTTCTGATGCTGTATTCCAAGGTCACACCGGAGCAGAAGCGGATCCGGTTCCGGGAGCTTTTGGCGTCGGGGACCATCGCGCAGTTCCCGGGAGCGTTCAACCCGCTTTCGGCCCGGCTGATCGAGGAAAAGGGGTTCGCCGGTGTCTACATTTCCGGTGCTGTCCTGGCCAACGACCTCGGCCTGCCGGACATCGGGCTGACCACCCTCACGGAGGTCGCCACCCGGGCCGGGCAGATCTCCCGGATGACGGACCTGCCTGCGATCGTGGACGCCGATACCGGCTTCGGCGAACCAATGAATGTGGCCCGCACGGTTCAGGAGATCGAGAACGCCGGCCTGTCCGGACTGCACATCGAGGACCAGTTCAACCCTAAACGCTGCGGCCACCTCGACGGCAAAAGCGTAGTGGACCTGGAGACGGCGACCAAGCGCATTCGTGCCGCCGCCGACGCCCGCCGCGACCCCGATTTCCTCATTATGGCCCGAACCGACATCCGGGCCGTGGACGGGCTGGCAGCCGCGCAGGACCGGGCCCGGGCGCTTGTGGAAGCAGGAGCGGACGCCATCTTCCCCGAGGCCATGGCAACGCTGGACGAGTTTAAGGCCATCCGCGACGCCGTGGACGTGCCCATCCTGGCCAACATGACCGAGTTCGGGAAGAGCGAACTGTTCACCGTGGACCAGCTCCAAGGCGTCGGGGTGAACATGGTGATCTATCCAGTCACCCTTCTCCGTAGTGCCATGGGCGCTGCCGAGCGTACGCTGGAAGCGATCAAGGCTGAGGGCACGCAGGAGGCCCAGGTGGGCAGCATGCTTACCCGCGCACGCTTATACGATCTTGTTGACTACGAAGGCTACAACCGCTTCGACAGCGGAGTGTTCAATTTCCGGGTCCCCGGGGAGTAGGGAAAACCGCGCCGGCTCCGGCCGGCACAACAGGCGACAGGAACGAAGGAGTTTCAGCATGGCTGAAGAGGACATCAAAAAGGGTCTTGCCGGCGTCGTCGTGGATTACACGTCCGTCTCGAAGGTCAACCCGGATACCAATTCCCTGTTGTACAGGGGCTACCCGGTTCAGGAACTTGCCGCGAGATGCAGCTTCGAGGAAGTGGCCTACCTGCTCTGGAACGGTGAACTTCCCACGGAACAGGAGCTGGCGGAGTTCACGGCACGGGAACGGGCCGGCCGCGGCCTGGACCCGGTGGTCAAACAGGTCATCGATGCACTGCCGGAGAGCTCCCATCCCATGGATGTTTGCCGGACCGCTGCCTCCGTGATGGGCGCCCGGCACCCGCTGGCGGAAGACTCCTCCCGCGAAGCCAACATGGCCAAAGCCATCGACTTGTTCTCGGCCATGCCGGCAGTGGTGGCCTACGACCAGCGCCGCCGCCACGGGCAGGATGTCATTGAGCCGCGTGACGACCTGGGCTATTCGGCCAACTTCCTGTGGATGACCTTCGGCGAGGAGCAGGTGCCGGAGGTGGTGGAGGCTTTCAACGTCTCCATGATCCTCTACGCCGAGCACTCGTTCAACGCCTCAACCTTCACGGCCAGGGTGATCACGTCCACGCTCGCCGACCTGCACTCCGCGGTCACGGGGGCCATCGGTGCTTTGAAGGGACCGCTGCACGGCGGTGCCAACGAGGCCGTGATGCACACCTTCGACGAAATCGGAATCCGCCCGCAGGAGTCCCTGGAGGAAGCGGCGGCCCGTGCCAAGACGTGGATGGAGAATGCCCTGGCCCAAAAGAAGAAGGTTATGGGCTTCGGGCACCGCGTGTACAAGCACGGCGACTCACGCGTGCCTACCATGAAGGCCGCCCTGGACAAGATGATTGCGCACTACGGCCGGCCGGAACTTCTTGGCCTCTACCAGGGGCTCGAGACAGCCATGGACGAAGCCAAGGGCATCAAACCCAACCTTGACTACCCCGCCGGCCCCACCTACCACCTGATGGGGTTCGACACCGCCACGTTCACTCCCCTGTTCGTTGCCAGCCGCATCACCGGGTGGACGGCCCACATCATGGAGCAGTTGGATTCAAACTCCCTGATCCGGCCGTTGAGCGAATACGTCGGTCCCAAGGAACGGCACGTTCCGTAGGCTGACCGACGGACTATACGACGGCGGCGGGACGGCCACGCGGGTGGACATCCCGCCGTCGGTCCCTAACGGCTAGGGCAGGAGGCTCTCGGACGACGCGACGGTTTCGTTGTCGCTGTTCAGCGTGACCACCACGTTGACCCTGCCACCTTCGAGCACCACTGGAAGCCAGTGGTCGGCATCCTGCCACATTCGGTCCACCGGCAGAGTACCGGTCCGGAACCACTCCGGCATGATCTCGTCGCTTTCCTCCGGCTCCCCCACCCACCGCCGGGCGGTGAAGATGCGGGTGTGCATGTCCCAAGCTGGCTTGGCGGGGAACACGAACTGCACGACTCCGGCGTCCGCCAGGTCTTCCTGCCGAACTGTCAAGCCGGTTTCTTCCCTGACTTCGCGGACCACGGCTTCAGCCTCGCTCTCCCCCGGTTCGACATGTCCTCCGATACCCACAATCTTTCCTGCGCCGAATCCTGTCCGTTTGAGGCCCAGCAGCACCTCCGGGCCGGAGTCCCCGTCACGGAGCAGGAAGCAGAGAGTCACCCTTGCTGCAGTCATGCGCCCAAGCCTATGGGGTTGGCGGGTTGTCGGCGAGGAAGCGCCACGGGGCGCTGGATATGCCAAGCTCTACGTGTGGCTCCCGAAACTGCACACGGGATACGGCCGGCCCGTATCTCGACCATTGACGCCCGCCTGCCGGAGTGGCTGGTGCGCAACCCTTTGTACTGGGGCTGGGCCTGGGCCTGTTTTTGGACGGCGCTGATTGTTGTGGATGAATTCGTGGACCTGGCAGGCTGGACGTGGTATCTGCTGGTGGCCGCGGCTGCCCTGCCCACCGTGCTCAGCACCCTGGCCGTGCTGCACGTGACTCCCCGGCAGCAAGTGAAGCCCGTCCGGGAATCGGTTTTGGGCCTGTTCTTCGTCCGTTTCCTGGCGCTTGTTGCGGCATTCATGGTGTGGGCCATATCGGTGGTGCTGAGTGCGTCCATCTCCACCACCATCCAAGCCGTGGCGGGTGAGTCTGAACGCGAGGTGACAGCTTTGGGTTTCCACCTGATGGCAGCCCTGTTCCCGGTTGTGGTGGCCGTCCTATGGCTGGCGTTCGTTGCCCGGTGTGCCTGGTTCCTGAGGAGGCTTCGCGGCTGGCGGCAGATCCCCACACTCTCGCGGGTGCCGAAATCATTCCTCCGCGGCCGCCCGCGCCTGCACCGGGTAGTGATCGGCCTGGCGCATCCGGGACTGATGTTGCTCGCGGGGATGGGCACCTCGGCGCTGGCTTTCCTGCTGGGTCCGGTGGAACTGACCATCGAGGCGCTGCCCTAGCTATTTTAAGACAGGCAGTTTCAGCCACGCTCAGCCGAGGGCCCGGGGGTGTGCCGCCGCGTAGATCTCGCGCAGGGTGTCCGCCGTGACCAAGGTATAGACCTGGGTAGTGGTCACCGAGGCATGCCCCAGCAGCTCCTGGACCACGCGGACGTCTGCACCGCCCTCGAGCAGGTGGGTGGCGAAGGAGTGCCGCAGGGTGTGCGGCGAGACGTCCTTGGTGATGTTCGCTTTCTCGGCTGCGGCCTTCAGGATGGTCCAAGCACTCTGGCGGCTGATGCGCCCTCCCCGGGCATTCAGGAACAACGCCGGGGTGCCTTTTCCCTTGGCCGCCAGCAGGGGCCGCCCGCGGACCAGGTAGGCGTCGAGTGCCCTGGCTCCGTAGGAGCCCAGCGGCACGAGCCTTTCCTTGGAGCCCTTGCCAAAGAGCCGTACGATGGCCGGCCCGGTTTCCGCCTCCTGCAGGGAAATATCGTCCACATCCAAGCCCACGGCCTCGCTGATCCGCGCACCGGTGGAGTACAGGAACTCCAACAGGGCGCGGTCACGCAGTCCCGTTGCGGTGTCGGTGCCGGCCGCCTCCAGGATCCTGGTTACTTCGTCCACACTGATGGCCTTCGGCAGCCGCTTCCCGGGCATGGGTGGATGGACATCGCTGGCGGGGTCGGTTGGCGTGAACCCTTCCAGAGCCCAGAACTTGTGCAGCCCCCTGACGGCGACCACAGTCCTGGCAGCGGACCGCACCCCAAGGGCCGATCCGCCGTCGGACCCGTCCGTCAACGCACGGACGTAACCGGTCACGTGGTGGCGGGTGATGTCCTGGGGGCGGCTGCACCCGGCTGCTGCCAAGTAGCGGGAGTAGCGGGCAAGGTCCCTGCGGTAGGCCGCCAGCGTGTTGGCCGCAACACCGCGTTCCACGCCTAGGTGCTGGAGGTAGTCGGTGATGCCGCGGTCAACGGCTGTTGGCGGGGAACCTGGCGGCGGGGCGTCACGAGCCTCTCCGGGGACAGCCGGTCCAGCGGGAGCCACTTCAGCGGGAGCCGCTCCAGCAGAGGGACCAGGGACCATCAGCGCTGGCTGGGGTGCGCGGGCCAGGGCGCGTCCGCGGGGCGGAGATTGGCATATCCCTCAGCACGGGCGGCGGCGGCAGCAAGGATCCCGACGACGGCGGACGGGTTGTGGAGTCTGCCGGCGAGCACCGACTCCACGGCGTCGTCAAGCTTGATCCAGTGGAACTCGATCTCGGCTTCCTCGTCCGTCCGCTCATGGCGTTCATGGTGCGGCACGTCGGTGAGGTCCCGGGCAAGGTAGATCCTGATGGCCTCGCTGGAGGAACCGGGCGAGTTGAAAAAGTCGGCCAGGACGTTCCAGGTGCCCGCCGCAAGATCCGCTTCCTCGGCGAGTTCGCGCGCTGCCCCCACCACGAAGTCCTCGCCTTCGATATCAAGCAGTCCGGCGGGAATCTCCCACAGGTCCATGCCCACGGGGTGCCGGTACTGCTTGAGAAGGAGGATCTCGCCGTCGTCGTTCATGGGCAGGACGGCCACGGCACCCGGATGTTCGATGTAGTCACGGGTGAGCGCCTCACCCGTGTCCTGCAGCTGGAAGCTGTCGCTGACCACGTCCCAGATGCGGCCTTCGTAGACCTTCTCCGTAGACAAAAGACGGCGCGGGCTCGGTGCATCCGAAACCTTTAGTGCAGGGGTGGCTTCAGGTGTACCGGGCATCGCGCCGTCCTTTTTGTCGTGCGGAACTACTTAGCGGCTACCGTACCGGACTGCTCGGCTTCGGGGGCAACAGCACCCAGGCCTGCGGCCGTGTCGGAGCCCTCCTGGTGGTCCAGGGCTGCCTTCACGAGCCCGGCGAACAGCGGGTGCGGGCGCGTTGGCCGCGAGCTCAGCTCGGGGTGCGCCTGCGTTGCCACGTAATAGGGGTGGACCTCGGCGGGCAGCTCAACGAACTCCACCAGCTTGCCGTCCGGGGACGTGCCGGAAAAGACCAGGCCTTCGGCGGCGATCTGCTCGCGGTACTTGTTGTTCACCTCGTAGCGGTGGCGGTGCCGCTCGCTGACGGTGGTCTTGCCGTAAGTACCGGCGATGACCGAACCGGCGTCGAGCTTGGCCTCGTACAGGCCCAAGCGCATGGTGCCGCCAAGGTCGCCCTTGCCCTCAACAATGTCGAGCTGCTCTTCCATGGTGGCGATGACCGGGTACTTCGAATCCGGCTCAAACTCGCTGGAGGACGCGCCTTCCAGTCCTACCACGTTGCGGGCATATTCGATGACCATGCACTGCAGGCCCAGGCAAAGTCCCAGGACGGGAAGCTTGGTTTCGCGGGCGAATTTCAGCGCACCGAGCTTGCCCTCGAGGCCGCGGATGCCGAAGCCGCCTGGGACGCAGATGGCGTTGACGCCGTCCAGTGCCTTGATGGCACCTTCCCGGGTTTCGCACTCGTCCGAGGGGACCCAACGGATCTTGACCTTGGTATCGTTGGCGAAACCGCCGGCGCGAAGGGCCTCGGTGACGGACAGGTAGGCGTCCGGAAGGTCGATGTACTTGCCGACCAAGGCGATTTCCACGTGGTGCTTGGGGTTGTGGACGGCTTCAAGCAGCTTGTCCCAGCTGGTCCAGTCCACGTCCTTGAACGGAAGGTCCAGGGCGCGCACAATGTAGGAGTCCAGCCCCTGCGAGTGCAAGGTCTTGGGGATGTCGTAGATGCTGGGCGCATCGGCGGCGTTGACCACGGCGTCGATGTCGACGTCGCACATCCGGCCGATCTTTTCGCGCATGGCGTCCGGCACTTCGCGGTCAGAGCGGATGACGATCGCTTCCGGCTGGATGCCGATGGAGCGCAGGGCGGCAACGGAGTGCTGGGTGGGCTTGGTCTTTAGTTCCTGGGACGGACCGATGTACGGGACCAGTGAGACGTGCAGGAAGAAGACGTTGGTGCGGCCGATGTCCTGCCGGACCTGCCGGGCCGATTCGAGGAACGGCTGGGATTCGATGTCGCCTACCGTGCCGCCGATTTCGGTGATGATGACGTCCGGAGCATTCTTGCCTTCGGCGGGCAGCCGCATGCGGCGCTTGATCTCATCGGTGATGTGCGGGATGACCTGCACGGTGTCGCCGAGGTATTCGCCGCGGCGTTCCTTGGCGATAACGGTGGAGTACACCTGGCCCGTGGTCACGTTGGCCGAGCCCTCGAGGTTTTCGTCGAGGAAGCGCTCGTAGTGTCCGATGTCCAAATCCGTTTCAGCGCCGTCGTCTGTGACAAAGACTTCACCGTGCTGGAAGGGGTTCATCGTGCCCGGATCCACGTTCAGGTAGGGATCGAGCTTCTGCATAGTTACAGACAGGCCGCGTGCCCGCAGGAGATGACCGAGGCTTGATGCCGTCAGTCCCTTACCGAGCGAGGACGCCACACCACCGGTTACGAAGATGTGTTTGGTCGTCTTGGACGAGCCCGGGAACCGGGAATTTATACGGGAATTTGATCGCTGCACCACGGAATTCGAGCCTATCATCAAATGAGCCTTCCACGGGTCGGGAAACTGCTTCCCCAAATGATCCAGTCTGCGCGTCCGGGCATCCGGTAAGCAAGCGTGGTCCCGCTGCGTTACAGCCGAGAGGGGCGCGGTCAGGCCCGCTGCGGCAGCAGTTTCGCGTCGTCCAGCAGTTCCTGGGCGTGTGCCTGCGCCGACTCCGAGTCCTCCTGGCCCGCCAGCATCCGGGCCAGTTCGCGGACCCGTTCGGTGCCGTCAAGGAGGCGGACATCACTTGAGGTGAACCCGGTGGCCGTTTTGCCGTCGGCTCCCCTGACCGAGGTTTTGGTGACAGTGATGTGCTGGTCCGCGAACGCTGCAACCTGCGGCAGGTGAGTGACCACAAGCACCTGCACGTGCCGTGCCAGCATGGCCAGCCTGCGCCCGATTTCGACCGCAGCGCGTCCGCCCACTCCAGCGTCCACCTCGTCGAAGACGAACGTGGGGACGGGGTCCACGGCGGCCAGCACCACTTCGATGGCCAGCATGACCCTGGAGAGTTCACCACCGGACGCCCCCTTGCCGAGGGGCCGCGCAGGAGCCCCAGAGTGGGGCTGCAGCAGGAAGCTGATCTCGTCCGCGCCGTGCGGTCCCAGCTGGCCGGTGGGCTCGAGGTTGATCACCAGGGTGGCGTCTGCCATGGCCAGGGCCTTCAGTTCGGCGCTCACCCGCGAGGAGAGCTCCTTGGCGGCTTTGGTCCTGATCTTGGTGATTGCAGCGGCCTGCTTGCGCAGGTCGGCCCCGGCCCTCACAACTTCCGCGTCCAGTGTTTCGATACGGGTTGAATCGTCCTGCAGTTCGTCAAAGCGCACCCGGGCGTTGTCAGCCCACTGGAGCACTTCGTCGATGGACGGTGCATATTTCCGGATCAGCTTGGCCAGGACGGCGCGCCGGTCCTCGATCTCCGCCAGCCGTTCCGGCCCTTCGCTGTCCAGCCCGGCCTGGTAGCTGGCCAGTTCGGTGGCGATATCGTTCAGCAGGAAGCCCACCTCGGCAAGGCGCGCTGCTGCGGAACCGAGTTCGGCGTCGTGCTCGGCCACGTGCTCAAGGGTCCGCTTCGCGGCGTCCACCATGGTGGTGGCGTCACCTGCTTCGCCGAAGTCCTCGGCGATCAGGGCCTGGTGGGCAGTGCTTGCCGCGATCCGCAGTTCCTCAACATTGGCCAGCTTCACTGCTTCCGCCTTGAGGAGTTCGTCCTCGCCGGGTTGCGGGTCCACGTCGTCGATCTCGGCCAGTGCTGCTTCCAGGGATTCGGCCTCGCGGAGCCGGTCCCGGGCGGCACTGCGGAGGGCGTCCAGCTCGGACTGGATGGCTTTCCAGTGGCTATACAGGCCCTGGTAATCGGCGAGGGGCCCGGCCAGCGTTTCGCCGGCAAACTTGTCCAGCGCGCCGCGCTGGGCAACGGCACCCTTGAGCCGGATCTGGTCCGACTGGCCGTGGACCACAACCAGCGTTTCGCCGATTTCGGCGAGGACGCCGACGGGGGCGGCCCGCCCGCCCAGGAACGCACGGCTGCGGCCGTCAGCACCCAGCCGGCGGGCAACTATAAGCTCAGCGCCGCCGTCGAACTCTTCCGCCTCGGCGCCTGCCTCCAGTGCTCGCGCGATGGCCGGGTGCCCGGCGTCGAGCTTCAGCACTGCCTCGGCAGTTGCGCTCTTGGCGCCGCTCCTGACGGCACCGGCATCCGAACGGGCGCCCAGGAGGAGGCCGACGGCGGTGACCACCATGGTTTTGCCGGCGCCGGTCTCACCGGTCACCACGCTTAGCCCGGGGCCCAGCGGCAGCGTTGCGTCGGTAATGACGCCCAGATCGCGGATTCTCAGTTCTTCAAGCATGGTTCACTTTGCGTTTGAGGGATCGGGATCGATGTCCGGCTGCCCGCTGTGCGGCAGCTGAAGCGGCGGCATAGGCCGCGGTGTCCGGACGATGGGAATGGGGCCGGTGTGGATGGCGTCGGCTTTGGGGACGGGCCCCCGCCAGCCGTGGATGGGCAGTTCGAACTTCCGCACCAGCCGGGCTGAGAACGGTGTCTGGTGGGTCCGCGCCAGCCGTACGGGCGTGGCTGACTTCGTCACCTCCACCCGGGCACCCGGCGGCAGGTCCACCGAACGCCGGCCATCACACCACAGCACGCCCTGGGCATCTGTCCTGCCCAGGACTTCGACGGCAAGGCGTGAGCGCGGCGATACCACCAGCGGCTTGGCGAACAGCGCATGGGCGCTGATGGGAACAATGACCAGGGCCTCCACCTCCGGCCATACCACCGGACCCCCTGCGGAGAACGCGTAGGCCGTGGAACCCGTGGGGGTGGCGAGCACGATACCGTCACAGCCGAACGTCGTGAGCGGACGCTCGTCCACTTCGGTGACCACTTCCAGCATGCGCTCCCGGTTGGCCTTCTCGATCGCAGCCTCGTTCAGTGCCCAGGTATGCCAGATCTTCTGTCCCCGGACCCACACCTGGACATCGATGGTCATGCGTTCTTCCACTGTGTAGTCCCGGCTGGCAATCCATTCAACGGTCTGGGCCAGGTCCGCCCGCTCGCTTTCAGCAAGGAAGCCCACGTGGCCCAGGTTCACGCCCAGCAGCGGCACGTCCACTTCACGGACCAGCTCCGCTGCACGCAGGATGGTGCCGTCACCGCCAAGAACCATCACCAGTTCAACGTCAGGGAGCTGGACGTGGTCGTGGAGCACTTCCACCGGCTGGGACAGGTGCCCGTAAAACCGTTCCATGTCGTCCAGCTCGGACTCCTGCATCACCGGGACAATGCCGGAGGCATGCAGCTGGGCGCAGGCCTCCCAGGCGGCCTTCAGTGATTCCTCACGGCCGGTGTGGGCGAGGACCAGTACACGCCTGCTCATCAGGTTCCGCCTTCTAGTGGTTGTGCCAGATACGACCGAGCAAGGCAGCAGTGGCTGCGTCTCGCTCTTCGATCTTAGGCAACTCTTGACTGATCCTGCGCTTTATCCACAGGAAGTATTCGACGTTTCCGTCCTGGCCGGGAAGCGGGCTCTGCGCAAGGCCGCGGAGGTCCAGGCCGGCCTCGAAGGCTGCCCCGGCCACTTTTTCCACCGCCATCCGGCGCTCCCGCTCGGAACTCACCACACCGGTCCGCCCCAGCCGGTCCTTTCCGATTTCGAATTGCGGCTTCACCATCAGCACCAGGTCACCACCCGGCTCAGTGCATAGGGCCAGGGGCCGAACCACGAGGGTCAGGGAGATGAAGGAAAGGTCGGCCACGGTGAGCGCTGCGGGGCCGCCGATGTCCTCGGGCGACATGTACCGCACGTTGAGCCCCTCATGGATTTCCACGCGGGGATCCTCACGCAGCTGGGGCACCAACTGGCCGTGCCCGACGTCGACCGCCACCACATGCGCAGCGCCGCGCCGGAGCAGGACATCAGTGAAGCCGCCGGTGGAGGCGCCGGCGTCAAGGCACCTTTTTCCTGCCAGCAGAACATCGGGAAAGGCATCCAGGGCACCGGCCAGTTTGTGGCCCGCCCGGCTCACATAGGCGTCCTGCTCATCATGCTGAACCACCAGGTCCCTGTCCTCCGGGACCTGGACTGATGCCTTGCTCAGGACCTGCCCGGCGGAACTTACTTTTCCTTCAGCTATGAGCGCGGCGGCATGGGTGCGGGATCTGGCGAGGCCGCGGGCAACCAATGCCCGGTCAAGGCGCACCGGCATCAGGCGCCGCTCTCCGGCGGGCTACTGGGGGCACGGGTTTGTTCCGCCGGATCAGCGTCCAAGGCAGCGCGCAGTTCGTCGTGGATTTCACTGTAGGCCGCTTCGTGCCCGGCCACCGGCGTCCCGGGCACAGCGTCGAGACGGGCCAGGGACTGTTGGACCAGGTGATCTGACACCTCGTCGTGGCTTGTCCGCGGCCAGTCCGGGGAGGGCTGGGCTGCTGCGGATTCGTCAGGGTGGCTCAGCTGAGTCATTGGATCAGTCTAGTGATCCAGCCAGACCAGCTGCGGCACCTGCGCACTGGCCGCATCGGGGTTGGCCGCCCACCAAGCTGCACAGGCTGCCCGCCAGGAGTCCAGATTGTCCTGGCTGCCAATGATACCCACGGCACCATTGGCCACCCGCGCCGTCGCCTCACCACATGTGTAGGTCCCGTCGGCATGCGTGACGGGCGGGTAAGGGCGGTACAGGTCCGGAAGGGAGCTGATGACATAGTCGGGCCGTTCGGCGGCCCGGGCGGCCAGGATGGATTCCCGGGTGTCGACCCCGGTCAGTACCGCCACCGTGGCGAAGCCTGCGTTGTTGCCGCCCAGGATGTCGGTGTCCAGCCGGTCACCCACCACAAGGGGGCGCTCTGCGGCGAGGCGCTTGGCGGCCGAATGGAACAACGGCGCTTCCGGCTTTCCTGCGACACGGGGCGTCTGGCCAGTGGCTGCGGTGACCGCGGCAACGAGGGTGCCGTTGCCTGGCGCGATGCCACGGGCTTGCGGGATGGACATGTCTGTGTTGGTTGCTACCCAGACGGCCCCGGCCGACACCACGTAGGCTGCCTCGGCAAGTTCCTTCCAGCCGATGGCGGGGTTGAAGCCTTGCACCACTGCCACCGGGTCCTCGTCCTGGCCGTAGACCGGCACCAGGCCCACCAGTTCGATCTCCTGGGCAAGCGCCGGGCTTCCGGTGATCAACACCTTCGAGCCCAGGGGCAGCTCTGAGGCGAGCAGCTCCGCAGCGGCCTGGGAGGAGCTAACCACCTGGTTGTCAGCTGCGGGCGCGCCGAGCTCACGGAGGTGGGCTGCGACGTCGGCCGGGGTGCGCGACGCATTGTTTGTCACGTAGCCCAAGCCCACGCCAAGGCCTTCCAGCTTTTGCAGGGATTCCACTGCACCGGGGATGGCGTGCGGGCCCGCATAGACCACACCATCCAGGTCCGCGAGCAGTGCATCAAACAGGGAAATCAGGGGGGCTTCAGTCATGCGTTCTAGTCTTCCCGGCCATCCTGGTGGTCCTCCGGAGTTGTGCTGTCCGGCAGGTCCTCTCTGTTGTGGTCCAGTTCGTCGGTCTCCACCGAGTCCTCGTCGGACTCAGCGTCGTCGGAGACAAAATAGTCCGGCTCCTGGTCGTCGATGCTGGTGTCGACAGCTTCGACGGAACCAGCGGGCGATTCCTCGCTTGCAGCGATGGTTGTGCTGGCTGCGGTGGATGTTCCGGCTGCGTCCGTTGCTGAAGAAGCTTCAGCGGCAGCAGCCGAACCCGAAGCGGTCGAGGCCCGCTCCAGGAGGCGGCGGCGTTCTTTCTCTTCGCGGGCTTCCTCTTCCTCGTCCCAGCCCAAGTCGATGATGTCGGGTTCTTCGTCAACACCCAGGCCCAGCGCGTTTTCCGCCACAACGGCCTGCTTTTGCCATTTCTCCGACTCAGCTGTGCGGCCCACGGCGGCGAGTGCGTCGGCGTAGGCACGGAAGAGGCGCGGGCTGTAGGAGAACGCGCGGTTGATGTCCAGCTGCGGGATCTCCAGTTCTGCCACAGCAGCATCGAGCTGGCCGAGGTCGGTACGAGCACCGGCTGCCACGATGGCGAGTTCGGCTTTGCCCGGAGCGTCCAGGTCCTGGGCTTCCTCGGACCGCACCACATCGAGGGCGCGGTCGGGACGGCCGAGGCCACGCTCGCAGTCTGCCATTACCGGCAGATGCACGTTGGAGCCGCTGATCCGGCGGTACGTGCGGAATTCCCGGAGCGCTTCGCCATAGTGGCCCGCGGCATAGGCTGTGAGCCCCACCGCTTCCCGGACAGCTGCGAGCCTACCGCCCCGCCGGCTGGCGGCCAGGGCGTGCTGGAAGGCCAGTTCCGGCTCGTCATCGATCAAACGGCCCGCCATCACCAGGTGGCGGGCCACCCACTCGGCGCTGTTCGCCTCAAGCGTCTTGATCTGGTGCTGTGTGGCGCGGTCCAGCTCCTTACCGGTGACATCCTCGTCGATCTGAGGGGACCGTTCCCGGTCCGGACGGTTCGCGCTGCGGAGGTCACGCGTATTCGGGATGCGCACCGGACGCTCTTCCTGGCGGTCCCGGCCGAAGGTGCGTGGCTCAGCGTCGCGGTTGGAATCGCGGTCAAAGCTGCGGGGCCCCCGGTCCTGGCGGTCACCACGGTTAGCATCACGGTCAAAGCTGCGGGGCCCCCGGTCCTGGCGGTCACCACGGTTAGGGCGGTCGCTCCGATCGCCAAAGGGCTTCCGGTTCTCTCCTCCTGCAAACCCCCGACGGTCCCCCTCGCCCTCGCGGCGCGGGCGGTCACCCAACGGCTTACGCTCACCGGCACCAAAACCACGGCGGTCCCCCTCCCCGTCACGGCGCGGACGGTCACCCAACGGCTTACGCTCACCGGCACCAAAACCACGGCGGTCCCCCTCGCCATCGCGGCGCGGGCGATCACCAAACGGCTTCTTGTCACGGTCCGCAAAAGGCTTACGATCGCGGTCGCCGAACGGCTTACGCTCACCGGCACCGAAACCAC